>CALGII010000077.1 GCA_937915485.1 uncultured Ignavibacteriota bacterium
CAAAGACGCAAAGGACGCGAAGAAGAAATAAGACTTTTTAGAGTTCCCGCGGGATTGGACTGGAAGAACAGATTGCGCGGGGTTAAGAGCAAGAACATTCAGACACGAATTAACACGAATTACCACTAACTTCTCAAATGATTTTTATTGAATTTCTTCTGCCACTGATTACACAGATTCTCAGGATAAACAGCAAGAGCGGTCACCGCAAAGACGCAAAGGACGCGAAGAAGAAATAAGACTTTTTAGAGTTCCCGCGGGATCAAACTGGAAGAACGGATTGCGCGGGTTTAAGAGCAAGAGCGTTAACAACATAGTCCCGGAGGGACGATATTATTTTAGGAAAAGGAAGATATTATGACAGTCCTGTAAGGACGACAGTATATAATGCCGAACCTACGAGTCTCAAGCAAAAATAGACTTACGTAATTAAAAATGTCGTCCCTCCGGGACTAAACCGTTTCCTGAAAGGCAAAAGAGTATAAAGAAAAAGCCCCGGCGAATTATTTTCCGGGGCTTTGCTTTATACAAAAATCTTGTTGCCGTTATTTCTAAGTTTACTTTAGCATCATCATTTTCTTTGTCTCTACGTAACTGCTTGTTTCCATCCTGTAGAAGTAGAATCCGCTTGACAGGTTCGCGCCGTCGAAATCAACCGAATAGTAACCCGGTTTCTTGACTTCGTTTACGAGCGTCCTGACTTCCCTTCCGAGCACGTCGAATACCTTAATGTTAACGAAACCTTCCTTAGGCACGGAGAACTTAATCTGTGTCGAAGGATTGAACGGATTCGGATAGTTCTGCGAGAGTTCGAATCTTGTCGGTATTCCGCTCAGGTTTCCCCCGATATCAGTCGGTACAATCTGATACGCGGTAACATTAATGTTATCAACGTACCATCCGTCCCAGTTCGTGTTTGAATCGCAGGAGTCCCTGAATCTCACGAGCATATTGGATGAGCCGTAAACGTAAGGAGTTATGTCGAAACTCTGAAGTTTCCACGTTGCGGAATCTTTACCGTTGAAAGTTGCGAGCCTGCTCCACGTAGAGCCGTTATTGCTGGACACGTCAACGAAACCGTAATCATATCCCGCTTCGAGTGCGTATTTCTGATACCAACTCAGATATACCGACGGATATGTCGAAACGTTCAGAGGTACAGATATCATCTGATTGACTCCGCTGTTAGTGCAGGCGCCTTTGAACGAATGCGTCGGCGAGAGGTATTTATTCGTAACTATTGACCAGTTCGTCATGGTCGGGAAGTTAGCGGTGCCGTTTTCAGCGCTGTCGCGTAAAATCGTATATCCCGTACCGACGAAGATATTAATCATCTTGTCGTAAACCGTGACGGTGTCATTTTGTTTGAGTTTAAGTCTTGCCTTGACAACTCCGTTGTTAGGACAGGTTGCACCGATTGTGAAATTGAAAGTCGCGCTGTCCGAAACGAAAGAATTCAATGATGGTTTCGAAAAGACCTGAACGGGTATTGTAAGATAAGTGGTCTGAGGAATCAACTCGACCTTCACGTTAACAGCGTTCGAGAGACCTTTGTTCCTGTAAACAACCTTGAACGTTCCCGATTCTCCCTGAACATACGTCGCTTTGTTAAGTGTTTCCGATTTTATTCCAACGAAGGGTCCCGCCGCCATTGTCATATAAATGTTCATATACATGCACATCTGCGCATAAGGAATGATTTCAGCCTGAGTCGCATAGAATCCGGAAGTGCCGACTTCGGGAGTCATAACGAACCTGTGATCAGAGTGTCCCGTCGAGTCGTTGCTGTAGCACCAGTCCAGGTCGCCGCCTCTGACGTAGTAATTCACCGTCTGGTAAGGCGTGCCGAACGAGAAATGGTTATCCGCGACTATATCGTTGCCATATTCGTTGAAAATCGCGTCATCGGGAGTAGGTGTCGGGTCGCACCATGCGTAAGGCTTAATAAGGTAGTTGCCGTACGTATGATAATCGAGAGCGACCTTGAAATTTCTTGAATTAAAGAAAGTCTTGAAAACCTGTGTTTCGGGTTCCGAAAACGGATAAGGACCTCTGTATGTATCCGATGATTGCGAAGTTGATGAGCCTCCGTTTGTCGAATTCCAGAAGTTCCAGGTGCCGAAATTCCTGTTCAGGTCTGTTCCCGTTGCAGTTCCCTGAGGCTTGCGGTTTTTTCTCCACATTCCGCCGCCGTTAGGATTCGTTGTCTGATTGTAATAATAGCCGTCGGGATTTATGAACGGTGTGAAATAAATTTCTCTGTTGTTTAGTATGTAAGTCGCTACAGGGTCAATGTTATAATTTTCGAGAAGCCAGTAGATATAATAAAATAAATTCATCATACCCATCGGTTCGCGGGCGTGAGTTACGCCGTTCAGCCAGATTTCGGGTCTGCCTGTCGGGGCATCGGGATTCTTAGTTACCCTGATAGTCCACATAGACCTGTTTTCATATGAACTGCCGATTGACCATTTTGCAGATACGAGAGTCGGATACTGCTGTCGCATCGAATCGAGTTTCGCGATTGCTTCTTCCCATTTAAGATGGCCGCCCATTGTTCCGTAAATGCTATGAGAAATCGTGTAAGCGTCTGTCTGCATTATTTCAGGAGATACAAAATTCTGTTTCTGCAATTTCTCGTAATGCGACTGCCAGTCATCTATTGTAATGTCGTACGACACGCCTGATTTTTTTAGCAAGTTTATTTCGGATTCCGAGAGCCAGGTCTCGAAATACTGTCCGGGCTTGTTTCTTCCGCCGTCAAAGAAAAGGCCCTGATTCTCAATCTTCTGAAATTCGGCGCGTGTTGTTGCGTATATTCTCACCTGAGAATATTTTTCCTGCGTGTCTTTGGTTTTATTCTGCGATAAGGTCATACCGGAAAAGAAAACCAGAAACACAGTAAGTAATAAAAGTGACTTTTTCACGTCAGTAAATTTTGATTAATATAACATTAGGTAAAAATATAACATAGAAAACTCAAAAGTAATGTAAAATTATAATGGGATATATTATTTTTTTTTGTTTGCGAGCCTTAACCGCTTTTCACCCCGAAAACGGATAAAAAAAAACCCGGCCGAGCCGGGTTTTTTAAATATCGTGTTATTATTTAAGCACAACCATCCTTTTCACGTCTTTGTAAGACTGTGTTTCAAGTCTGTAGAAATACACGCCTGAAGTGAGGGTAGAAGCGTCGAAATCGACGATGTATTCGCCCGCGCTCTTGAATTCGTTCAACAGGTTCGCGACTTCTCTTCCGAGTATGTCATAGACTTTTAGTGACACGACGCCTGCTTTCGGAAGTCCGAATCTAATCATTGTAACGGGATTGAAAGGATTCGGATAATTCTGATGAAGAACGAAGTCCTTCGGAATTTGTGTAGTGATGTTCTGGACGGCGCTTGTAAGGCACGGAGGCGGATCGACTCTTGTCCATCCCGTACCGAAACTAAGCGGGGTCAGGTTATTGAAAACCGAGGAACTCGTGACAAAATTCATGTTGAGGCACGCAGACACGTTGGAAATATTGAACTTCAAAGAACCGAGCCAGTGATTGCCCGGAATGAAGGTATATGCCGGTTTGCCCTGTAAGAGCAGAATATTCAGACTTACAGCCGTATCGTTAAGAATCGACGTGGAAGTCATGTTGTCATAATTGACGTTGTTCGATATGTTTGAGTTCGCGTTATCGACCGGATTTTCCGGTATAAGCGTAAGGGCGTTCGCGGGTTCGGATGTCCAGTAGTTCATTCTAACGCAAGTATTGCCCGGGCTCCAGGTCTTCCCTTCGGGAACGACACCGTACACATCTATTACGAATTTTCCGCTTTCAAATCTCGGATTTTGAAGGATAAATTTCACATTCTCCTGCCCGGCCGAGTATGAAGAAATAAGGAAAATCGCTAGTAATGTTAATATTATTTTTTTCATACAATTAAATTTTTTAAATTTAAAAAATTAATACGGACGGATATAACTCTTGCCGAGATTCGCATATAAGATAAGCGCATCATAACCGTCGACGAAATCGTCTCCGTTGAAATCGGCAATTTTATATCTGTCCAGGCCGAACTGTGATTTAAAGACCGTATAGTCGGTACCGTTAACGTATCCGTCTGTATTAGCGTCACCGCCGTAAAGAACGAACACTGGACCGACCTGTTTCATATTGCTTCCGTAAGCCTTGTTGGCAGCGTCGGTAAAGTTGAACGTCGTCGTGCTTCCGGTGGCAAACGGCATCGCGGTGTTGCTCCAGGTTTCAAGATGGTTCCTGTGTTTCACCACAACGAAATAACTGCCGTTAGGCGCGTTGACAAATCCGATGCTCGCGTTGCCCTGTTCGTCAAGGTACGCTATCGAATTATCAACGATAGCATACGGTGAAGTCGAGTTCGCAAGCGATACCCTTACGGTGTCTCTTACCTGCGTCGTGCCGTTCCAGAAACCTTCGAGGTAAACTTTCAGGTTAAGGGTGAATGACTGCTGGGTCGTGAAATGGAAGTACGTAGCCCAGTTTCCCTGACCGCCTTCGTTAATCGCCGCGACTCTCCAGTAATAGTTCGTATTACCGACGAGGTAGCCGCTGGGAAGAACATACGAAGCGCCTGTCTGGACGACATTGACTATGATATTCGAGAAACTCGTGCTTGTCGAAACCTGCAATCTGTAACTTGTCGCGGTCGGAACCGTTGTCCACGTGAACGTCGGTGTTAACGGAACTCCTGTCGCGTTATTTGCCGGAGTAAGAAGCGTCGGCACTGACGGAGGCTGAACGAGCGTCGTAAAGACCCATACCGATGACCACGCGCCGGTACCGCCGGCGTTCGTGGCATTGACTCTCCAGTAATACATTGTATTATAATTCAACGCCGTCGTTACGGTATATTGCGTCGAACTGCCCGTAACAGCGTTTACAACGGTGGAAGAGAATGTCGGTGTAGTCGATACCTGAACCCTGTAACTGTTCGCGTTCGGCACCGGGTTCCAGGTCAGAACCGGATTCCTTGATATGCCTATAGATGAATCGGGAGGCGCCGTGAGTATCGGAGCCGCGGGGGTTCCGATTATGGTTGTAAAATTCCATATACTCGACCAGTTTCCCTGACCGCCGCCATTCGCGCCCGCTACTCTCCAGTAATACTGAGTTGTTCCCGAAAGGAAACCTGCGGGGACACTGTACGAAGTTCCGGTTATTCCCGATTGATCGACGGCAAGAGACAGGAAATTCGAGTATTGCGATATTTGCAAATGATAACTCGTCGCCGTGCTAAGGTTATTCCAGGTCATTGTTGGAGTTGTAGAGACGTTCGTATTTCCGTTTGCAGGAGATACGAGAGTCGGCGCCGGAGGCGGAGCAGGTATTGTTGTGAAATTCCAGGCGGATGACCAGTCGCTTGTACCACCCGAGTTGGAAGCGTTAACTCTCCAGAAATACTGAACGTTGTTTCCGAGGATTCCCGACGGCACGACATATCCTGTATTAACCAGACCGGAAATATCGATTACCGTCGAAGTAAACGAACTGCTGGTGGATACCTGTAACCTATAATATTGCGCGTATTGCGCGCTATTCCAGTTTAAAGTCGGTGTCAAAGATACGTTTATCGTCCCGTTAGGGGGAGAAACAAGTGTAGGTATTGCAGGAGGCATGTCCTGTGTGGTGAAATACCAATAACCCGACCAGGTTGTATTGCTTCCGCTAACGGAAGCGACTCTCCAGTAATACTGCGTCCCGTACGATAAAAGCGCCGTTACGAGCGTGTACTGGGAAGAGGTCAGGTTCGAAACATCCAGAATTACGTTAACGCCTTCGTTAATCTGAATTCTGTAAGTTACTCCGGACACGTCAGTCCAGTCGAATGTCGGGAATAGTGAAACTCCCGTAGCATTGTTCGGGGGACTAAGCAATACCGGAGGCTGAGGCTGCGAATAGACGCTGACATTCAAAATGAAGAACATCAGAAATGCCAGCAGTAAGTAAATTTTTCTCATAATCTTAATAATTATTTAATAAATTTCCCTTTGTCAGATGTGAAGCAGAATTTCTCCATTCTCCTGTGAGTGAGGTCAGCATTTTACGCTTATAATTATAGCAATATATCTATAAAATATAATAAAGTCAATAATTCAAAAAATATCGGCCTTTACAAAGAAAAAAGAAATTCTCCTTTACTTAAATATAATAATACTTTATTTTAATGTACAAATAAAAAACAATTATGAAAGCAATAAAATTTTTCCCTGTTTTTTCGGCATTCTTATTTTTTTTATGCTTTTCCACCGCGTTCTCTCAGATAGGCTACAGTCCTAAAATCGATTCGTTGATTAATCTCGTAACCGCGCAGACTATAACACCTACGGAACGCAATTTAACCGGCGATACGAGTTGTATCATCGGAGGCGCGCCGTACACGATTGTATCGAGATACTGGAATAACGCGTCAAATTCAAAAGCGGCTCAGTTCATATACGAACTTCTACAAAGTTACGGATACACGCCGAGGTATCAAAACAACAGTTCTTCGAGCGTAAACGTGCTGGCGGTAAAGACCGGCACGAAATACCCGAACCAGTATTTTGTAATTTGCTCGCATTATGACAATATGCCTTCGAGCGCCACAGCGCCGGGAGCGGACGATAACGCGTCGGGCACGATTGCGGTTCTGGAAGCGGCGCGGGTTCTAAAGAATTTCAACACGGATTATTCTATTATCTTCGCGGCATTTGACGAAGAGGAGCGCGGCCTTTACGGCAGCAAGGCATTCGTGGATACCGCATACTTCAAGGGCGATTCAATTTTATGCTGTCTGAATTTCGACATGATAGCATATGACGCCAACAACGACGGCAAGTGCACGATTGTTTATAACACACCGTCCGAGGGAAGCGCTAACGATTACATAAGCGCGATGAAGACATACGTACCCGGGCTCGTACCGATAAAGACGTACGATCTTACCGCGAACAGCGACCACGCTTCCTTCTGGACAAGAAATTACAAGGCTTTCATGAACATCGAAGACGAAAACGAACTAACCCCGTATTACCACACCGCGAACGATAAATTCAGCACGCTGAACCTCACTTATTTCAGGAACATAGTGAGGACGGCGATAGCGGCGCTCGTATCGTTTTCGAACGACATGAGAATGGATTTTTACCACGCGCCTCTGACGAGCGGTTATTACCTTACGCCGAGAACGGCTACGGTAGTAATAAAATCGAAGAACAAACTCGCGACAGGGACGACATCATCACCTAAGTTATACTACAAGGTTAACAGCGGCACGTTCAATCAGGTCAGTTACAGTTATTACAACCTCGACACGTTCAGGTTCACGATTCCCGCACAGGTACTGGGAACGGTAGTGTCATATTACATCGGCGCGCAGGATTCAGCAGGAACATACGTCTGTACTTATCCTTCGGGCGGAAGAGGACTTAATCCACCGGGGAACATTGCTCCTTCGGAACCGTTCACTTACACGATTGAAAACACGTTTACATCCTGCGTCGGCACGGGAACAGCGACCGTCGGGCATCCCTTTTACAGTTATTACGATGATGCGAGAACGAACATGCTTTACCTTGCATCGGAATTGAACATATCGGCGCCGAAGATTATCAAAAAAATCGGATTCAACTTCTCGTCTGTTTCCAGTCAGGTGCTTAACGAATTCACCATAAGGCTTCAGAACACTACCGCGACAAACGTCACGGGATTCACTTCCTCGGGCTGGACGACGGTTTACAGCCAGTCATACACGCCTCCCGGCACGGGCTGGCAGTACATAACTTTCACGACTCCGTTCTACTTTGACGGAAACAACCTGCTTGTTGAAATATGCTTCAACAACGCTTCCTGGACGAGCAACTCAATGGTTTACGGCACTACTGTTTCGGGTATGACGTGGCTTCATTATCAGGACCTGCCTACCGGCAGCGGCTGCATAGATTTGAACGCGGGCTCGGCTCAATCGACGAGACCCAACGTCTGCTTCATATACGACTCGGGTACGGGCGAAGGGAATATCGGAACAACGTTACCGGTTAAATTCGACCTGTCGCAGAATTATCCGAATCCTTTCAATCCTGTTACAAAGATAAATTTCGCAATTCCGAAAAACGGGATGGTAACACTGAAAGTATTCGACATTCTCGGCAAAGAAGTCGCGACTCTTGTAAGAGAAAATAAGCAGGCAGGATATTACTCGGTTGATTTCAACGGCTCCGATATTTCTTCAGGGATATATTATTACAGAATCGAATCCGGGGAATTCATCGACGTTAAGAAAATGGTCCTTATCAAATGATGAAAGAAAATCTATTAACCGATAACTGTTAAGATTTGAATCGCATATAAATTTACCCCCGCATTAGCGGGGGTTTTTTATTTCATTACCGGAAAATAAAAAAGGCTGCGATATGCAGCCTTTTTATTATAAGAAGAAAACTTTACTTCAGTAATGTCATTTTCTTCACGGCGCTGAAATCGCCCGACTGAATCTTGTAGTAATAGATTCCCGAAGCGAGTTTCATCGCATTGAAAGAAACCGAATATCTGCCCGCGGTCTTGAATTCATTCACCGGAACAGCGACTTCCCTGCCCGTCATATCATAGATTGCAATCTTCACGAGAGAATTTTTCGGCAGATCATAATCAATGTTCGTCACGGGATTGAAAGGATTCGGATAATTCTGCGAAAGTTTGTATTCGGCAGGAACCTCGGGCACATTTTCTTCGACGCCCATAACAAGCGATGCAGTCTTAATTACAATCTCGTTCGTCGGGTCAAAGACAACGGAAGTCGGCTGCCTGTTGAACGTAAAGGTAAAGTACTGGTTGTTCACGTTATTCATAACCCTGACGGTAGTATCCGAGCCTGTCGAGAACGAGAACTTCATCTGAATCGGAATTGGGAAGAATCCCGTCTGAGTTTGTTTCGCGAGGAACGTAATCTTCCACTGACCGCCGCCGAGATTAGTGAAGTAATACTGGTTCTGATACAGCGGATGATTCGGCTGATAAAGCCAGGCGTTGTAGAACCAGGTGAGGTTTACGCCCGTCACCGCAGTCATTTTCGTGAAGAAGTCCGGAATCGTGGCATTCTTCAATTTGAAATTTACCGTATCGGTAGCGTATGCCTTTATTCCTTTAAAGAAAAGCGAATCGCCGAGCGTGTACCTGAGAAGGTGAAGCACGCAGGAGCCCTTGCAGTATGTTACAGCGTAATTGAAAAGCGTGTTAGAGTTCGGAGTCGTGACGTCCCAGGAAGGATCCGAAATCGCCCATCCGGGATTTGAACTCATATAAGAACTCGCGTCGCTGTTTATCATCGTCTTGTAAGCGGAGTAACCGCCTGTCCTCTCGACCCAGTAAGATTCGTTCCAGGTGGCGAAACCTTCGTTGAGCCAGATGTTCGACCAGGTTGCGCATGTAATCATATCCCCAAACCACTGGTGCGCGTACTCGTGCAGAGTCGTGTTCTCATTCCAGGAATTTATAGTTGTTAAAGTCTGATTCTCCATTCCTCCCCACGTGAATCCTGCGCTGTTAGGCACGTAGCAGAAACCGTTCTTCTCGAAAGGCATCTCTCCGAAGGCATTCGAGAAATATGTTGTCGCCGTCGGGAGTATAGCCGCGATTGAAGAACTGTTCGCCGTGGTCGGCGAATACAGTCTAAGCGGAATGCTGTCAGCGGGATGTGAGGGCGGATGCCAGTAAACGATGTTAATCGTATATCCGACCTTTGAAGTCATTACCATTAAATAAGTGGAGAGCGGATCCCTGCTTATCCAGTGGTAATAAATCGAATCGCCCGTGACCAGAGAGTCATTGAGCCTGCCGTTTGAAGCAAGTCTCACGGTAGATGGCACCTTGGCAGTCAATTCAAATGTAGCCTTGTCGAACGGCCTGTCGAAGCAAGGGAACCAGCCGCGCGCGCCTTCAGGCTCTGCATCGGTGAATATATAACCCGTCGAGCCGCTGTTGTAGAAGGAGGCGTCTGTCACGTTGTTGTGCCTGTAGTACAACTTGATTGACGCGACTTCATTCACGTTGTAAACTCTGTTCAGAGTAACGTTAAGAATATTGCTCGCGTGCGTGTAAGCAAGCAATGGACCGCCTATAAGCCTTATTGAATCTATAACGAGCGACGTGTTATTCGCGTGCATCATTATCGACGATAATGTCGAATCGACCTTGAACGTCATTACGTTGGAAGCCGTGAACGCTTTCGAATAAGGCGAAAAATAATTCGAGTAGAGGTCCACCTTGATTGTATAGTTCAGTACATCATACGAGTGCCTCGGTGTGTTGGGTGAATAGATTGAGAAGTTTTCGGGAAGCGTCATCTTCGTCCTTTTTTGAGAACAAACCTCCGAACCCCTCATTTGAGTCTGGTCCTGCGCTATCAATGATAAAGTGAACACGCAAAGGAGCAGACCTGCGGTAAGGATCTTTTTCATTTTAGTGGAATTAATATTTTAAATACATTTTATAAATATAACTAAACCCTTTTTCAATTTATATTGCTATCGTATGTAAATCATTTTTTTCGAATCAACGTCATTTCCCGATTTCAGCACGTAAAAGTATATCCCTGACGCGAGATTTACGGGAGTGAATTTAACCTGATAGTTCCCGGGCCTCATTTTTGCGTTCACGAGAACAGCGATTTCTCTTCCGCGCACATCGTAAACAGTAAGAGTAACATCGTCGTACTTGTTGACGTGATACGCAATCACAGTAACAGGATTGAACGGATTCGGATAATTCTGGTCGAGCCTGAAATCTATCGGCTCAACGGGGTCGTCTCCCGCTTTATCCTTAAGAATGAAGTTACCCGGGTCGAACGTAAGACGCAGAGGCTCTCCCGTTATCGTAAAAACGAATGTCTGTGTCTGCGAGTTATTGAACAAGGTAACGGTTGTGTCTCCCGATTTCGTTTCAACCTTCAAGTCGACCGGCATCGTGAAAAAAGCGGGATTCGTGTTTGCCGCCTGCTCAACGAGCAGATTTACTTCATAAGAGTTTCCGCCAACCTGTGACTTGCCCCAGGTGATTCTATACTTCGGAAAATTCTCACCGTAAATCCATTCGTAAAAAAAGTAACCGAGACTTTTCCCGAACTTGTTTTCTGCAATTCTCTGGAAGTCCTCAGTTACGGCTGTTCCGTAAGCGTGAAGCGTATCATTAACGTATGTTTTCAGAATATCATAAAACAATGAATCGCCCGTTACGCCTCTCAGCATGTGAAGTATTACCCCGGCTTTATAGTATGAACGGTTCGCGTTGAATATTTCGCTTATTGAACCCGCGTTCTGTACATAAACCGTTCCGACCGCGTTCTTCGCGTTGTTCATTTTCTGCAGAATGAAATAGTCATACGCTTCCCGTCCCTGCGACGCTTCTATATAAACCGCTTCCGAATAAGTCGCGAATCCTTCGTTGAGCCAGATGTGATGGAAGTCCCTGCACGTGACCTTGTCGCCGAACCACTGATGTGACAACTCGTGCGCTATTACTCCCGGCGTGAACGCTCCCATCGACGAAATCGTCTGGTGCTCCATTCCGCCTCCCCAGCCGAACTGCGCGTGTCCGTATTTTTCCCGTAAGAAAGGATACTGAGAATATTTTTCCGAAAAGACGCGCATCATCTCGGGCGTTTCGTCAAGATTGTTTTTTAAACTGCCGAGGTATTCGGGATAAATATAATGCGTTAGTGTAAGAGAATCAGTCTGCGAATATTTGAAATAATTTTTATATAAAGCGTAGTTGGAAACCGCGATGGATATCAGGTAACTCGCAATCGGGTAAGAGCCCTTCCACTTGTAAGTAGTCGTGTTGTCGGGATTCGTTATTGTTTCTTTAAGAAGCCCGTTCGAAACCGCGGTCAGCGACGACGGGCAGGTTACCCACACGTCGGAAGAATCCGCTTTATCGGCCGGCGCGTTCTTGTTAGGAAACCAGTCGGACGAGCCGTACGGCTCGCTTAGACTCCAGATTGAAGGTTCCGAGCCGTGAGATGAAAAAACAAAACTTCCGTATCCCGTCGCGGGAGGCAGTCCCCTGTAATAAACATTAACAGAGAATACCGATGAAACCGAATTCAAGTTTACGCGAAGTACGTCGTTCGAATGCGTGAACGACACGACGTTCGCGCCCGTGACCGAATCAACCGTCAGAGAATTTGCAAGATTAAGAAAAAATGAATTCCCCGGCGTTAGAAAATTTCCGTTTACAGTCGTTATTCCTTTTATGTTGTCGGGATTGATTGATAGTTTTAACTGAAGTTTGTAATATGCAACGTCGATTGTCGTATCGGTTTGTATGACGGAGGAATTGTTTCCCGCGCCTGAATAAAAAGGCAGCGTGAACATATCACCCGCGGCGTGAAAACCGAGATAATAGAACAACAATAATGCGATTGTTAGTTTCATCTATCACTTTCTTGTATAATGTATAATTTTATTTCGTATTAATAAATTCCAAAAGCCGCAATTTTTACCAGACGACGGGATTCGCTTAAACGGCTAAAATGAAAATCCGCCGTGTCGGACTCAGGCTAAACCGGAAAGACGATTACATTCAACACGAAGGTTAGCATTATATGTCAATACATTGATACGGATGTCAGAGAAGTGCACAATATTTCCTAATAATGACATTTATTTCACAAGCCCCCTTTGAAAACAATCATTAATCGCACTTTCCAAATTTGGCACACGACTTGATATACATTAGAGTGTAACATTGAAAATCAAAAATTATAAATTAAAATATAGTAAGGAGATTTAAAATGAACTTAATAAAATTTAAAAAAGACGGCGACCTGATTAACGATGCTTTCAGGTCTATTTTCGATTCACCCTTTTTCAGGGGAGACGTGCTTGACGCGTCAAGTTATACACCCAGAACAAGAATCACCGAGGACAAGGACAATTTCTACATCAACCTTGAACTTCCGGGTATCGAGAAAGAGAACGTAAAGATTGAAGTGGAGAACAACCTGCTTTCAATCAAGGGTGAAAAGAAATCACAGAACAAGTCTGAAGACACGAACCTCGTTATGAACGAAATAGTGTACGGAGAGTTTTGCAGGTCATTCAACCTATCGAAAGACATCAAGGTTGACGGTATCGAAGCGGAATTTAAAGACGGTATGCTTACGATAACTTTACCAAAAGTTGAAGAAGCAAAACCGGTGGTTAAAGAAATAAAATTAAAATAACTTTCACAAAAAGACGTCTAAACTACGGAACTGCCTGCGGATACGCGGGTAGTTCCGTTTAAAGAAAGTGAGGCTTTTAAATTAATGGGAAAAATTATTGGAATAGATTTAGGTACGACTAACTCGTGCGTTGCGGTTATGGAAGGTAACGATCCTGTTGTTATACCAAACTCGGAAGGAATGCGTACGACCCCTTCGGTCGTCGCGTTTACAAAAACAGGAGAGCGGCTCGTCGGCGACCCCGCGAAAAGACAGGCGGTAACAAACCCGACAAATACCGTTTTCTCAATAAAAAGATTTATGGGACGCAAGTTCGACGAGGTCGGAATGGAAATCGGCGAAGTCCCGTACAAAGTGATAAGAGGCGATAACGATGTAGCGAGAGTGGAAATCGATGACAAGAGCACGAATCAGAAACGCGTCTATTCTCCGCCGGAAATCTCCGCTATGGTTCTTCAGAAAATGAAGAAGACGGCGGAAGATTATCTCGGACAAACTGTAACCGAAGCGGTCATAACCGTTCCGGCTTACTTCAACGACGCCCAGAGACAGGCGACGAAAGACGCGGGCAAGATAGCGGGACTCGACGTGAAGAGAATAATCAACGAACCGACAGCGGCGGCGCTTGCTTACGGTCTTGACAAAAAGAAAAAGAACCACAAGGTAGCGGTGTTCGACCTCGGCGGCGGAACGTTCGATATCTCTATTCTAGAACTCGGCGACGGAGTGTTTGAAGTAAAATCAACGAACGGCGACGGGCACCTCGGAGGCGATGACTTTGACCAGAGACTTATTGAATATCTCGCGGACGAGTTCCAGAAGAAGGAAGGAATCAATTTAAGAAAAGACCCGATGGCATTGCAGAGACTTAAAGAAGCCGCAGAAAACGCGAAGAAACAATTGTCAACAAGTTCGCAGACCGAGGTTAACCTTCCGTACATTACTGCGACAGCCGACGGTCCGAAGTTCCTTCTCGAAACAATAACGCGCGCGAAGTTCGAATCGCTCGTCAGCGACCTGGTTGAAAGAACTGTCGCTCCGTGCGAAAAAGCAATCAGAGATTCGGGATTCAGTCTGAATGAAATCGATGAAGTAATTCTCGTAGGCGGTTCGACAAGGATTCCAATGGTTCAGGATAGAGTGAAACAAATTTTCGGAAAAGAGCCGCATAAAGGCGTCAACCCGGACGAAGTCGTAGCGATAGGCGCGTCGATTCAGGGCGGCGTTCTCGCGGGCGACGTTACGGACGTGCTTCTACTCGACGTTACACCGCTTTCACTCGGCATCGAAACACTCGGCGGAGTTATGACGAAACTCATAGACGCTAACACGACGATTCCGACTAAGAAGTCGCAGATATTTTCCACGGCGGGCGACAATCAGCCTTCGGTTGAAATTCACGTCCTTCAGGGCGAAAGACCTATGGCAATGGATAACCGCACTCTCGGCAGATTCCATCTCGACGGGATTCCTCCCGCTCCGAGAGGAGTTCCGCAAATCGAAGTTACATTCGACATAGACGCGAACGGTATTCTTCACGTTACGGCGAAAGATATGGGTACGGGAAAAACGCAGGACATCAGAATTACGCACTCGAGCGGACTCACCGATCAGGAAATTGAAAAGATGAAGAAGGACGCGAAGGAGCACGAAGCGGACGACAAGAAGAAACGAGAAGAGATTGACACTAAGAATCAGGCTGACGCGATGATATTTCAGGGTGAAAAACAGTTGAAAGAATTCGAAGGAAAACTCAGCCAGGACGCGAGAGCGAAGATTCAATCCGCAATCGACAGGCTGAAAGACGCGGTGAAGACAAACAACGCAACGGAAATTAAATCCGCGATGGACCAGTACAACGCGGCCTGGAACGAAGCGTCCTCGCAAATGTACTCTCAGGCGAAGAAGCAGGGACCCGAGCAGGGACAGCAATCCGCCGGTCAGCAGGGCGCGGGCGAACAGAAGAAGGACGACGGCAACGTTGAAAACGCGGACTTCGAAGTCGTTGACGATAAGAAATAACCTATAATATATAATACTTCGAAACACGAATCCCCTCTTTTGAGGGGATTTTTATTATGGCCCTTTACATTCTTGCTTTGGTTATCACAGAGTGCATCTTCATAATGTCATTCCCGTATTATCCTGTCAGGAATCCGGTACTAACACAATAATTACAATACAAACACGATTCGCGTCACGAAGCAAGGGCTTCGTGACGAGGAGGAAAATAAAAGAAAGAATTTTTTACTTTTCCCCGTAATTCATCATCAGCAGGTCGTTGAGGTCGGAGTAGAGGTTGAGGTAGTCCTGCCGGCTGCGCCGGATTATTTCGTATGCTTCTTCCCTGCCGTACACGTGCGTGATTTCACAGATGCGTTTTTCGGCGCCGGGCGCTTCCTTGTACGTAAGGAAGTAGTGGCGGATTCTTTCGATTAATGATGTCGGACAGTCGGAGATGTCGTCCCAGCCGCCGAACACGTTGTCCTTGTGCATCACTGCGATTATCTTGTCGTCGGCTTCTTCGCCGTCAATCATTCTTAGTCCGCCAATCGGAACGGCGTTCAGGATTATGTCGTTGTGTGTGATTACTTTTTCGGTCAGCACGCAGATGTCAAGCGGGTCGCCGTCTCCCTTTATTCCGCTTCTGCCTGTCTTGAGGCAGCAGAATTCCGCGACACTTTCTCCGCAGTATGTCTGCGGAATCAGTCCGTAGGGAGTCGGGCAGACGTTCGAGTACAACTGCGGTCTGTCGATTTTCAGATATCCCGACTGCTTGTCGAGTTCGAACTTCAACGTATCTGTCGGAACGATTTCGATGTAAGTGGAAACTACTTCGGGAGCGCTCTTTCCTATATAGACTCCGTGCCACGGATGCGCTTTTATAAGCGGTCTTACTCTTTTGAACAGGTCAAACGCTTCATTGTTTTTCATACTACACTCTCGAAATAAAGTTTAATGATTTTTTTATGAGGTCTTCCGTGCCTAGATTCTCGCCCGGATTATTTTTCAGGACTTCCCTAATTATTTTTTCCGCGTCGGCGCGCTGGTATCCGAGGTTCATAAGCGCGGTAAGCGCTTCGAGACGCGGAACGTCAGTGTCGCGGTTTCCCGCCGCCGATTCCATTATTCCTCCGATGTCGGCGTTGATTTTGAACACCTTGTCTTTAAGCGCGAGCGAAATCATTTCGATTTTCTTCGGACCGATTCCCGGTATCTTGATTCCGGAAAATGTCCTGTTCGTAATAAGACCGATAATGTCCTCAAATGACGCGTGAGTAAGAATCGTATGCGCGGTCTTCGCGCTTATGCCGCTGACGGAAATCAGCATCTTGAACATTTCTCTCTCCCTTTCGTCGTGGAAGCCGAAGAGCATTAAAGAATTTTCCTTGACGTCGAGGTAAGTTATGACGGAAAAAGTTTCGCCCGCGGCGGGAAGATTGTCCCTGACCTTTCCCGAAACGTGAACCGAAAAGCCGACACCGTTCACGTCGAGAATAATCGCGTTCCCCGCTTTCGATAAGAGAGTTCCTTTTAAGAGTGAAATCATTTTTTTCTCCTGAGAATTTTATCGGGATTTTTTTCGATGTACTCTTTCCAGTCCTGACGCCTGCCGCGGATTTTCACTGCCGGAATCTTTTCACCGCCGCTGAAGTAGTGGCAGAGAGCGATTGCGAGAGCGTCCGACGAGTCGCTGAGCATTTTGTTATCCTTCACGGAAAGAATATTTTTTATGAACGTCTGCACCGTCGGTTTAGAGGCTGAGCCGCTGCCCGTTACGGATTTCTTGACTTCCCTCGGCGTGTATTCGAAAACCCTTAGCCCGCTGTTAAGAGCCGCTATCATCACGGCGCCGCGAACCTGACCGAGTTTCATTGTTGACTGAATGTTCTTGCCGAAGAATGCCGTTTCGACGGAGAGTTCGTCGGGTTTGTATTTCTCGATTCTCGCAATGCAAAAATCGTAAATCATCTTGAGCCTCGACGGTATCGGCTGCTTCGAATTCATTTTCAAGGCGTCGTAAGCCAGAACTTTGAAAGTTCCGTTCACGACTTCGATTATTCCCAGACCGGTAACGACCGAGCCGGGGTCTATACCGATGATTCTCATTTTTTAAAAATCGCCGTTAGTGTATATGTTCTGCACGTCGTCGTTCTCATCGACAAATTCGAGGAATTTCATCACATCCGCCGCGCCGTGCTCGTCGAGCGCGACGAGGTCCTTCGCGATGTACTGCATTCCCGCACTTTCAATTTTGAAATTCTTTTCTTCCATTGCCTTTCTTACCTTTTCGAGATTTTCAACGGTCGAAATGATTTCGAAAAACTCCTCTTCAGTTTTCAGGTCGTCGGCACCGGCTTCGAGAATGATTTCCATAACTTCGTCCTCTGTGTGTTTTCCCTTTTCGACGGTCACGACTCCTTTTCTCTCGAACATCCAGGCGACAGAACCCGCCTCGCCGAGATTTCCGTTGTGCTTGGAAATGAGATGCCTGAGTTCGGCGACAGTCCTGTTGCGGTTGTCCGTAACGCACTGTATGATGCAGGCGATTCCGTGCGGGGCGTAGGCTTCGTAATTGATTTCCTCGTACCTGACGCCTTCGAGTTCTCCCGTGCCTTTTTTTACAGCGCGTGTAATATTGTCCTGCGGCATGTTGCTTGCCTTAGCCGATTGAATGGCAAGCCTGAGGCGCGGGTTTCCCGCGGGGTCGCCGCCGCCGTCGCGCGCAGCAATAGTGATTTCCTTAATAATCTTCGTGAACACTTTGCCCCTTGCCGCGTCAGTCGCGGCTTTTTTTCTCTTGATAGTCGCCCATTTAGAATGTCCGGACATAAAAAATAAATTTAAATTTTAATAATGTTTAATGAATTCTGATGTCTTTTATAATAAATTTAGTATAACCGTTCTTCTGGTTCTTGTCAATCGTATAGCAGATATCACACACGGAATCTCTTGATATGCTGTCGAGCCGGTCCTTCGAATTATAGAAGACCGCGTTCCAGGTCCTGTCCGAGATGCCGTCGCTTACCTTGAACACGTGCGATTCGACTTTCGTAAATTTAACGTCGTCAACAATCTTCACGTTCTTCGTAAGGAAAATCGGCTGGGGATTTCCGGGACCGAACGGCTCGAAGAAAGAAATAATCTTTATGAATGTCGGATTAATGTCTTCGAAATTAATCTCGAGGTCAACGTCGATTTCGGGTTTCAGGTCTTCGCTTATAAGTTCCTTGACCGCTATTTCATTGAAGCGTTTTCTGAATTCGTCAATTTTTTCGACCTCGATTTCGAGACCAGCGGCGTGGCAGTGTCCGCCGTACTGTATAAGCAGGTCTTCGCAGTTCTTGAGCGCCTCGTAAACGTTGAATCCGTTTATGCTTCTCGCGCTCCCCTTTGCAGTTCCCTTTATAGTCGTAAGCACGATTGTCGGACGGTTGAATCTTTCGACCATCCTCGCCGCGACTATGCTTATGACTCCGGGATGCCAGTCCGCGTTGTGAAGAACGATTGAGTATTCGTCCTTGTCTCCGTAAGTATCCTTGTAAAGCCGGAACGCTTTTTCGGTTATGTTCTTGTCGATTTCCCTTCTGTTGGCGTTCTCGACGTCAAGAATGTTCACGAGGTCGTCGAGTTCCTTCAGGTCGTCGCTGATGAGCAGATTGACCGCCCTGTCGGCGTCGCCGAGCCTGCCTACCGCGTTGATTCTAGGAGCGAGGGAAAAAACGATGTTCGTCGTGTTCACCCTGTTTTCCTTCAGCCCGATTTTTTCTATAAGGGCTTTAATTGAAGGACGCGGGTTCGTGTTTATCTTGTTGAAACCTTCGTTCACGAGAATTCTGTTCTCGTCGGTTATAGGCACTATGTCCGACGAGGTGGCTATCGCGACGAAGTCAAGCAGCGTGTAAGCGAACTTTTCGTCTCCGAGTTTTCCGCAAACGGACTGAATGAGTTTGAATGCGACTCCCGTGCCGCAAAGATGCTTGTAAGGATAATCGCAGCCCGGCTGTATCGGGTCCATAATCGCAAACGCTTTGGGAAGCGTTTCGGGAGGCTGGTGATGGTCGCAGACTATAACGTCAATCCCTTTCTCGTTCGAATAGTCAACTGTATTTATCGCCGTAATGCCGCAGTCAATCGCGACGAGTAGTTTTATGTTGTCGTCCTTCGCCTCGTCGATCGCGCTTTTTGAAAGACCGTATTCCTGACTGATTCTGTTGGGAATAAAAACCGAAACTTCGACACCGAAATGCTTAAGAAAAAGAGAGAACATCGACGCGCCGATTATACCGTCAACGTCGTAATCTCCGAGAATCATTACTTTTTCTTTCTTGCTTATCGCGTCGAGAACCCTTTCGGTTGCTTCGGCGCAGCCTTTCATAAGCATCGGGTCGTGCAGTTTGTCCAGTGTGGGTTTAAAGAATCTGATTACTTTCGAGTAATCGGTAACTCCCCGCATGTAGAGGAGTTTTGCTACAGAATCGGGAATTTTGATTCTGCCCTTGAGGCCTTGTACATCTTTGATAAAAGTATCAAATCGGACGTACCCATCCCCCCCGTTTTCCGGGAATAAATTTTTTAACTTCCAGATTTTTTCCAATTTCTCTCATATTTATTTTTTTGTGCTCAAAGGGGGACTCGAACCCCCACCCAAGTACATGGACTGCACCCTGAATGCAGCGCGTCTACCAGTTCCGCCATTTGAGCAGGTCCGGAAGTTATCAGGAAAAGAAGATACAAATTCAGGTCAGCAAATTCAATTTCAAAAAAACGGTAAAATCTCTGTGCAATGGAGTCCTGTCACGATAAACAATAGAAGATATATTCAAATAAAAAAAGGCGGGCATTTGCCCGCCTTCATTAAAATAGACTTTAAGATTATTTCACAAGAATCATTTTCTTGGTCTCGACGTATTCGGGAGTCGAAAGCCTGTAGTAGTACATTCCGCTTGAAAGTCCGCTTCCGTCGAACTGCGTCTCGTAATAGCCCGCTTTTGTGTAACCGTCGTGCAGGACTTTAACCAACTGGCCGAGATTGTTGTAAACTTCGAGCCTTACCTGCGAATTCCTGGGCAGGTCGAATTTTATCTTCGTTGTTGGATTGAAGGGATTAGGATAATTCTGCCCGAGCGCGTAATTCTTCGGCAGGTTCGTTCCTATCGGATTGATGCCGACGTACGACCTGTTACCGATGAATACGTCATCTATGTTGCACCAGAATCCGTCAACGCTCGTATTCATATAATACCTGAATGCGACGCAGATATTCTGACCCGCGAAAGAGGAAAGTACAAACGTATGTTTCGTCCATACGTTAGTAGCCAGAGGAACCCCTGCGCTGTCGTTGCTTTTAATCGTTGCAAGTTTGCTGATTTCAGCTCCGGGCGCCTGCGCCAATGATATCCAAACCTGCATTGTATCAAGGTAAGGCTGGAATCCCTCAGGGCTTCCGAGTAACATCCAGAATGCAAGAGTGTCGCCTGCCATAACGGTAAACGTATCCGTGAACACCCAGTCGTTTGCGACAGGATCGCCGGCGCTCCAGGGTATTGTCAGAGCGCGAACGCTGTTATGAGCCTGCGCCACAAGCAAAGAATTTGTTCCTATGTAGTTTGTTCCGGAATCGCGTACCGCCCATTCTCTACCGGGACCGGAAACGGGATCTTCGCTGAATTTGACCCAGTTAGGTGGAAGACTATCGGTACCAAAACCCGTATTCTCAAAATTTTGGTTTACAATAATTCTTTGAGCGTATAAGGTGGGAATTAAGAACACTAATACTAAAAAGGTAAATAATACTTTTTTCATATTTCTCCTTTCATTATTTGTGATTACCTGAATTTAATAAAAAATAACATAAAATATACAGATAGAGAAAAATTTTTATTAAAAAAGGGCGGAACTAAAATAACAAAAGATTATGAATACTTACTGCTTCTTGCCCTCGCTTATCTTTTCCTGAAGCGTAATCAGGGCGTGAAGCAGGTTATCGGGACGCGGCGGGCATCCCGCTACGTAAATATCTACGGGCAGGAACTGGTCAATTCCCTGCACGACGGAATAACTGCGGTACATGCCGCCGGATGAAGTACAGGCGCCCATTGCTATTACCCACTTGGGGTCCGGCATCTGGTCGTAAATTTTTCTCACGACTTTCGCCATCTTATATGTCGTAGTTCCCGCCACTATCATAACGTCGCACTGCCTCGGTGAGAACCTCATAACTTCCGAGCCGAATCTCGCGATGTCAAACCGCGGAGCCGCGGCAGCCATCATCTCTATCGCGCAGCAGGAAATTCCCATTGGCATCGGCCACAGCGAATTCTTCCTCGCCCAGTCGATTACGTCGTTGAGTTTTGTGGTTATGAAGCCGTCATTGCCGAGTTTTTCCTCTAATCCCATTTCAGAACTCCTTTTCCGTATTCATAAACAAGTCCCGCAATCAGTATGAAAATAAATATTAAAGCGATTATCAATGAATACATCATTTCTCCTGACGGCAGACTCAGAAAAGACACCGCCCAGGGATATAGGAATACGATTTCAATGTCGAAAACTATGAAACTCACGGCGACCATATAGTATTTCACCGAAAAACGCTCGCGGGCAGTTTGAATCGGCTCCATACCGCTCTCGTACGTTGATTCTTTTTCTTTGTTCGGGTTTCTAGGTCCGAAAAAAACTGTGAATTTAACCATCACGACGGCGAAAATCACCGCGAATAATCCTATAATCAATATTGGTATATACGATGTGAGCATAGTTCAATATAAATGTTATAACAAAGAGTTTAAACTGAAAATTCAATCTTACAAGGATGCGGAATCAATGAGTGAGTAGTACGTAGTTAGTATCTCTGCTATTGCTTTTTCTTCTGAAAATCTTTGGCTTTTAATCAACGATAAACAGGATTCTTCAGTTCCGAAGCGGACATTTTACAATTCCAAAAAAAACAGAGCCGGATCTTTCCGGCTCTGTTAACCTCGACATACTAGGAGACTGAAAATCGAAAGTTATTGTTAATCAATTACTGCTCTCACTTATTTAGACGAAAGCACGATTAAAAAGTTTCGAAATTGTATCTTCACAACGCTTCACGTAAATTCGAAACCACATACCGGGATTTGCGTATAATAAAAAAATAAACCTCTATGAATAAAGCATTTATCTTCTTCATTTTATTGTATGTTATGACCACAGCGTCATTTTCATATTCACAGGACGTCTCAAGAGCACCAAAATGTAAAATCACACAACTGAATCCGGGTTTATGGGAAGTCACGATCGCTTCTGTTAATGTGATTGTTTCTGCCGGTTCCGACGGCATATTAATAGTTGACGCGAACTACAGTGAATACGCGCGGTTTCTTAAAAAAGCAGTCGACAGCATAGGCGGCGGAAAGAAGTTGAATTATATAGTTGATACTCATTGGCACTTTGACCATACCGGAGGACAAAAGATTTTCGGCAAGGGAACAAAAATTATCTCTCACATAAATGCGAAAGAATTGCTCTCAAAAGACGATATACTGCTCGGTGATACACAGAAAGCATATCCGGGTTATGCGGTGCCTAACATCACATTTTCAGATTCGCTTGCTCTGAAATTTAACGACAGCGACATCATAATAACATCCGTAACAGGAAGTCATTCCGCAGGAGACGCGGTTGTATATTTCAAGAAAGAGAAACTTCTTCACATCGGCGATATTATTTTCGCCGACGAGTTTCCTTTTGTCGATATGGAACACGGAGGCAGCGTGATTAGGATTCTTGAAAGTCTGAATAAAATAATTTCCACTTATCCGCCAGATACGAGGATAGTGCCGGGTCACGGAAGAATTTATTCGATATCGGATTTAAAAGATTACGCGGGAATGGTAGAAAGAACAATCGGCATTGTCAGGAAGGAAAAGCAAAAGGGAAAATCTCTCACGGAAATTCAAACCGGGAACGTGTTAGAAGAATACAAGGAATACGCGGTTTCATTTTCGTGCAATGACTGGATAGAATATATTTTTAAAAGCCTCGAATAATACGCCGCACTTAGGGAATTTGAATTATTTCTTTGCGATATTATGACTAAATTACGAAAAATCATTACGATGGGACAAAAAAGAGTTTTAATCACGGGCGCAGCGGGATTTATCGGCTCACATCTGTGCGACAAGTTCATTAAAGAAGGATTTCAGGTTATCGGAATGGATAATCTGAGCACGGGTTCGATGAAAAACATCGAGCATCTTTTTCCGAAGAAGGAATTCGAGTTTTATTTTCACGACGTCACGAAATTCGTTCACGTTCCGGGCAGCCTTGATTACATTCTTCATTTCGCCTCGCCGGCGAGTCCTATTGATTACCTCAAGATTCCGATACAAACACTAAAGGTCGGTTCGCTCGGAACTCACAATCTTCTCGGTCTGGCAAAGGAAAAGAAATCGAGATTTCTTATTGCATCGACATCCGAGATTTACGGCGACCCGAACGTGCACCCCCAGACGGAGGAATACTGGGGCAACGTGAATCCTATCGGTCCCCGCGGCGTTTATGACGAAGCCAAGAGATTCATGGAAGCGATTACGATGGCTTACCACACTTACCACGGACTCGATACACGCATCGTGAGAATATTCAATACCTACGGTCCGCGTATGAGACTCAACGACGGCAGGGCTTTGCCCGCTTTCATAGGTCAGGCGATTCGGGGAGAGGACATAACCGTATTCGGCGACGGCACTCAAACGAGATCTTTCTGTTTCATAGATGATATGATAGAAGGAATCTACAGGCTGCTAATGAGCGATTATACGATGCCCGTAAATATAGGGAACCCGGATGAGATTACGATTAATGAATTCGCGGAAGAAATCATTAAACTCACGGGAACAAAGCAGAAAATTGTTTATCATCCGCTTCCTACGGACGACCCTAAACAAAGGCAGCCGGACATTACGAAGGCGAAGAAAATTCTCGGCTGGGAACCGAAAATCTCACGCTCCGAAGGACTGAAAATCACTTTCGAATATTTTAAGAAGGTTATCGGGAATTAATTTACGTCCCCTTTACTGTCTTTCTCCCTATGCTGTAATAAGTATAGCCGAGTTCCTTCATTACATTGACCGCGTATATGTTACGACCGTCGAAAATTAATTTATTCTTCAGAAGCCCCGACACTTTTTCAAAATCAGGATTGCGGAATTCATTCCATTCGGTAAATATAAGCAGCGCATCGGCGTTTTTCAAAGCGTCGTATTCGTCTTTTGCGTACGTTACCGCGTTCTTCAGGTAGAATTTAGACGTCTCAATCGCGGCGGGATCGTAAGCGGACACTTTCGCCCCGGCTTTCAGAAGTTCGTTTATTATGACGACGGAAGGCGCCTCGCGCATGTCGTCCGTGTTGGGCTTGAATGCCAAGCCCCATACGGCAAAATTCTTTCCTTTAATATCCCCGTTGAAGTGCTTCACGACCTTGTCGAAAAGTACTTTTTTCTGCTGCTTGTTTATTCTGTCGACAACGGTGAGCAGATTCATTTCCGAGCCGCGGTCAATGGAAGTTTTTATGAGCGCGTTCACGTCTTTTGGAAAACAGGAACCGCCGTACCCGATGCCAGCGAATAGAAATCTCTTTCCGATTCTTGTATCCGTTCCCATTCCGCGTCTTACGTTGTCAATATCCGCGCCCACCGCCTCGCAGAAATTCGCAAGTTCGTTCATATAAGTTATGCGCATCGCGAGATAGGAATTCGCGGCGTATTTCGTTACTTCGGAACTCGCAGTGTTCATTTCCACGATTGGATTGCCCTGTCTCACGAACGGCTCGTAAAGAAGCCTCATTTTCTCGAGCGCCGTTTTGCTTTCGGAACCTATTACGATTCTGTCGGGCTTCATGAAATCTTCTACGGCAAAACCTTCGCGGAGAAATTCCGGATTTGAGACTATGTCGAAATTATCGCCGCCTTCCTTTCGAATTTCGTTCTCGACAAGTTGAGCCGTGCCCACGGGAACAGTGCTCTTGTTCACGATTATTTTATATTCCTTATTTCCGCTTGATTTTAATATTCCGCCTATTTCTTTCGCGACGCCGAGCACGTACTGAAGGTCGGCGGAGCCGTCTTCGCCTTGCGGTGTAGGCAGGCAAAGGAACACGACTTCGGAATTTAAGACCGCTTTCTTCAAATCACCCGTGAAACTCAGCCGTTTCTTTTCTATGTTTCTGCTGAAAATAATCTCGAGTCCGGGTTCATAAATCGTAACTTCGGCGTTCTGCAACTTTTTAAGTTTTTCAGGGCTGTTATCGACGCAGATGACATTATTGCCCATCTCCGCGAAACAGGTTCCCGACACCAAACCAACGTACCCTGTACCAATTACGGAAATATCCATATAAAATTTTTATTTGAAATTTATTAATACTTTTGATTCTTATGCCAGTTCCAGGCGGTCTCGATTATTCTGTTGAGTCCGTATTCAGGCTTCCACCCGAGAACTTTTTTCGCTTTCGAATTATCCGCGACCAATACCGCGGGGTCCCCTGCCCTCCTGTCAACGATTTCGGATTTAATATCAATGCCAGTTATTTCCCTTGCAGCGTTTACGATTTCCTTGACCGAGTATCCGTCGCCGGTACCGAGATTGATTACGGTAGAAGAATTTCCCCCGTCAAGATATTCGAGCGCGAGAACGTGAGCCTCAGCGAGGTCGTTGACGTGTATGTAATCACGTATGCATGTGCCGTCTTTCGTATCGTAATCGTCACCGTAAATCTTAATGCTTTTCCTTTTTCCGAGAGCCGCAAAAAGCACGAGAGGAATCAGATGCGGTTCGGGTTCGTGGCTTTCGCCTATAGAGCCGTCGTCCGAACATCCGGCAGCGTTGAAATATCTTAATGCCGCATATTTTAATCCGTGAGATTCGTCATAATCGCCGAGTATGTTCTCAATCATTAATTTCGTTCTCGCGTAAGGATTTATCGGCGCGGACTGCTGAATTTCGGAAATCGGAATTATTACAGGATTCCCGTATATGGAGCAGGTTGAAGAGAATACAAATTTATTTATACCGTTCTCTTTAACAGCGTTTATGAGATTGTAACTTCCCACGACATTGTTTTCGTAATAAAGACCGGGATTCTCCACCGACTCGCCGACGTACGCGAACGCGGCGAAATGAATCACGGCATCAAATACGTGATTCGAAAATACTCTTCCCAGACCTTCCTTATCGAGCAAATCCGCTTTTTCAAACAGTACGTTCGGCGGTACGGATTCGGCGTGACCGCGCGAAAGATTATCGAGTATTACTACTTCGTGCCCTTTTTTTAAAAGCCCTCTGACTGTGTGTGAACCTATGTAACCCGTTCCGCCTGTTACGAGTACCCGCATTATAAAGATTTAAATTTTAAATATTAATCAAAGTAATAATTTATAAGCGCTTTATAAATGCAGAAAATTCTGTAATCAGGAAGTTATGAAATGAAGGGAACCTCTTCGCATAAGCGTACGATGTTTAAAAATCTTCTCTCAGACTTATCCCGCGGCTTTAGCATTATATTTTCATCAACAGGAACTTGTCCGCATAAATGTGCGGCGTTAATTAATCATCTCTTAAACTTAGCCCACGGCTGAAGCATTCAGATTTTTTCATTAACCGGAACTTGTCCGCATAAATGTGCGGCGTTTACAAATCATCTCTTAGACTTAGCCCACGGCTTCAGCCGTGGGTAGGTTAAAAAAAACAAAAACCGTTTTAACGGTTTCTTTCACTGACCATACCGCTGTTTTAAACCGTTGAAACGGTTACGTTGTTCGTATTTTCTACCCACGGCTGAAGCCGTGGGCTAATTCGGAAAGATAATTCATTTTCGTATCGGCTGTTCATTTTTCAAGATTTTCATTAAACGCGCTTAAAGTTATGGATATCTGTTGATAGAATATTTACTACTTACGGCTTAGGCCGTGGGTTAATTCGGAAAGATAATTCATTATCGTATGGCTGTTCGTTTTCAGGATTTTCATTAAAGGCGCTAAAAGTTTGTGTATCTGTTATGGATACCGGCCCACCACGGCGGATGCATAGAACGCACTTTCGTCGGTATGACAAACACAAAACTTATTGTCTTTTCAGAAATCGAATTACAAATTGTTAATCGTTAATTGCTAATTGTTAATTGTTACACCTTATGGTACATATTATCGATAATATGTTTGTACTTCTCCTCGACGAATTTCCTTTTTATTTTCAGCGAAGGAGTAAGTTCTCCGCCCTCAATCGTGAACGGAGTCTGAAGCAGGTTAAATTTCCTGATTTTCTCGAATGACGCGAGATTCTTCTGCAAGTCGTTAATGTCTTTTTCTATCTGCTTGAGTATAACCTGATTCGTGAATAAATCCGATTCGAATTCTATCGCTACGTTAAGTTTTCTCGCAAGGAGTTTCAGTTCGCTTATATCGGGAATTACAAGCGCGGTAACGTACATTCTCTCGTTGCCGATTACAATTATCTGGTCAACATACGGCAAAGATGAAACGAGTTCTTCGATGTGCGTAGGCGCGATGTATTTCCCTCCCGAGGATTTAAACAACGATTTTTTTCTGTCAATAATTTTCAAACGTCCTTCCGAATCGAATTCACCGATGTCTCCGGTATGGAACCATCCCCCCTCAAGCGCTTCGGCTGATTCATCCGGTTGATTATAATACCCTTTCATAACGATATCGCCCTTCACGAGAATCTCGCCGTCTTCGGCAAGTTTAACCTGAACACCGCGCATTGGATAACCCACCGTTCCGTACTTGTTGGAATCGAGGTGATTCACCGCTACGACCGGGGAAGTTTCAGTCAGCCCGTATCCTTCGAGGGTCATTATTCCGAGTCCTTCGAAAAATTCGCCGACATTTTTATTCAACGCGCCGCCGCCTGAAACGAACAACTGCAGGTTTCCGCCTGTTTTTTCGCGAATCTTTCCGAAGACGAGTTTATCCGCCAGTTTCCATTTCACCGTATCCTTGTTGTGCCAGTTTTCCCTCGCGACGCCGATTCCCCAGTTGAATAACTTCTTCTTGAGCCCTTCAGGCATTTCATAAGCGCTCTTCATAAGTTTATTGTAAATCTTGTCGAGCAGTCTGGGTACTGTTATAACTATTGTAGGCTTGACCTCCACCATTTGCGTTCCGATCGTGTCAATGCTTTGCGCGTAATATATCCTTGAACCCCAGAAGAATGGCAGATAATAACCTGCTGTCCTTTCGTATATATGTGAATACGGAAGGTAAGAAAGGAAAACCTGAGTCTCGTCAATCAGTAAAACGTCGGGAAATGAAACCAGATTGGAATAAATATTTTTGTGCGTAAGCATAACACCTTTCGGCGTACCTGTCGTGCCTGATGTATATATAATAGTAAGCAGGTCGTCATCATTCACGCTGTCCGAGATTATCTCTATTCGTTCAAGCAGTTCGCTCTTCGAAAGTTTTTTCTTGTCGGAAAATATGTTTTGAAATGAAATTATATTTTCCTTGATGTTCGCCCGTTCAAAACTGTTGAATGATATTATATACTTGAGGTCGGGACAGTCTTTTCTGATTGACAGAATCTTATCGAGTTGCATTCCCGTCGATACGAAAACAATTTCCGCCTTGCAGTCATTGAGAATATACTTAATAGACTCCGCCGTAAGCGACGCGTATATAGGTACCGTTCTGTTCCGGGAGAGTATGCAAGCCATATCGGTGATTACCCATTCGACGCGGTTTTCCGATATAATGGCGAGATTGCTGTTTTTTCTTAATCCGAGGGTATCGAGATAGTCCTTAATGCAAAGGGAATAATTAATAATTTCGAACCTGTTGACCCCGTCGTATTCCTTGTCCTTTTTCGTGAAAATTATATCCTGCATCACATCAAACTTCTTCATCGAATCAATAAGCAACTGCACAAGTGTTTTTTTGTGAATATTCATAAATGTGAATTCAGTTATAAATGAGACCGGTGAAATTTAATAAAAATGGTTGTAAAATTAAATAATTAAAGACTTCAGGCCTGATTAATTCTTTTTTGTCAGGCGTAAAGAATGAATCATCGGTTAAAATTACCTGTACCCTATTGCCGCGTACCCGACCCAATGACGGTTGTTCGCGGGAGCCGTTACGCCCATCCGGGTCTCCGATACGGGAACCTGCGGGTGATCGATGCTCGTCGCGTACTTGACGATTGTACCTCTGAGGTTGTCACCGTAAAGTTCCTGAAGATAATATGTCGTCAGCAGACCTAACGGTACGGAATATCTGCCGCACCAGGTCCACTTGTATTCCTTGAAATCATCATCACTGACCGTGTATGAAGTGAACTTCCGAATCTTTTCGGGAAGTATTTTGCCTTCAAGACAGGAACTCATTATTTCGTGCTCGTGGTTTACCGCTTTGCAATAACCTGCGGAATCGACTCCGTAATCGGCGTAATTCTTTCCGCCCCAGTCTTCATCACCGTAATGAACCGCGTCGGATGAAATGACAAGAGCATAATCCTTTCCCCATTCGAGTTTACTCCTCAATGCCGTCTCCTGTATCGCCAGCGACAATGATTTTGCGATGTCGTTCATAACTCCGTAAGACGCGTAAGGAACGAGTATGCTGATTATCTCGACGTCTTTATTGTAATACTGCAGCACGGGAACAACCGCTTCAACTGAATGCTCCTCGGACTGAACTTCGTCGTTGACTTCGTATATATTCTTATCCAGTTGTTTTATAATCTTATCCCGCATCTCGGAGACAGGCGCGCTTCCGTAAGGCGTTTTCCACTGCGTGTAACTGTCGAAGATTAATTTGTTTTCAAGGTTGTATTGCCTTGCCTTGTGGCACACGCCGATGATTATGACCGTCTTCGCGTGAATGTTCCGGAGAATCGACGGATAAAGATATCCGACATACGTGTAATCGTCGTGAGGACAGATGACTGTCTTCCATCTCAATGTTTCGTTCATTCCCGCGTCGTCTAATGTCTTTTTAACTAAATCATATTCGTTACTCTCAATATAGTTCATGAACCTGTCCAGTTTTTCCGCTGTATTCGGAAAGCCTATTGTATCAACCATTCTCCTCACCTTAATTTGGCCGGATTTTCCGTCGTCCTGAGCGTACAAGCCGGAAGAACAAACAGAAATCGATGTAAGTAGTAAGGTGAATAGCAAGAAATTACGAATGCCGTAAGAAATATTTTTCATAAGGTTAAGTTTTAAATTACCCTTCGGGAAAAACCTCTTTCAAACTTAGCCTTCCGCTTTTAAAATTTCAAGTTTGATTTTCAACTTTTATTGGACTGCTATTTATAAAATTATCCTTATGTTATATATTTTTGATATTTGGTTTTTGATTTTTGATAAAAAAAGGGGCAACCTGAGATTGCCCCCTTTGAGAAAAAATTAATATTTTATTTTATAAGTATCATTCTCTTCACGTCAACGAAATCTTTAGATTCCAGACGGTAGAAATAAACGCCGCCGGATATTATATTTAGCGGAGCAACTAAATCGGGAATATGATATTTAGTCCGGCAGATGCCATAATATAACTCAGCCATCCGCTTTCATTTGATTTGAACGCATTAATTGACGGTTTGAATTCGAGAGAAACATATTTCCCTAATGGAGTACTTATGCTTGCAAGAATTTTTCCGCCGAAACAAACATCATCGACGCCTAACTCCCAATCACCTTCATCGTCTTTTGAACGTTCATAAATGTAAGGTCCGAGTCCTAATCCGATATCGATTTTTGTATTATCGTTTTTGAATACCCTGTATAATATTCCGGTTGTAAAATTCTTTAATCCAAACAAATGATTAACCGTTGCGGGATGATTTTCATTATTATAAAACATATACTCAAAATTCAGAAAAATATTATACCTGTCCTTCAGAAGCGCTTTCACGCCGACATCAAAAGATACCTTGCCTTTGGTGCAAATACTGTTAAACTCTCCAATTGCTTTCGGAAACCCGACATCAAGATTCACGGATATTTCGCTTAATGTTTTTACAGTGCTGTGCTTATATCCGCTTTCACTCCCCTGTGTCAGGCTTTGATTCCGGGTAATTATCTCCTGACAATTTCCAAGATTTGCGATAAGGAAAAAAAGAATTGCAATTTTTAAGGTATTCATGACTTAGAATAATTTAATTAAAAAAGTTTTTATTAATTTTATTCCATATTTCAATTGAACTGCAGGTGTTTTTTTATTCCTCCAACACATTAAAACAGTAAATTACTATTAACTAACAATGTATATTCACATAGCAAAAATAATATATATATATAACAAATACAATTATTCAGAATTAATGATATTTTCTTCATTAGAATTATGGTATAAAAACCAGGAAATTTTATACATCAGGTATAACAAATCATCATTGAAAACTCTGTCAGAATAATTTGAGTTTTGATATAAAAAAAGGGGGCAAATATGAGATTGCCCCCTTTGAGAAAAAACTAATATTTTATTTTATAAGTATCATTCTCTTCACGTCAACGAAATCTTTAGATTCCAGACGGTAGAAATAAACGCCGCTGGAGAATTCCGCACCGTTGAAATCAACAGAGTAAATTCCCGCCTGTTTCACCTCGTTAACCAGCGTCCTGATTTCCCTTCCGAGCACGTCGTATATTTTAAGCGTTACGAGTCCCTGTTTCGGAAGAGCGAAATTAATCTTCGTTACGGGATTGAACGGATTAGGATAATTCTGTGCCAGTTCATACTTATCGGGAATTGCGCTTGTATTGCTGCTGAGACCCGTAAGCGTTGTTAGAGTGAAGCAGACATTCGGTCTGTTCGACTGCGCAGAGCCGCTCGTCATCGTACAGCCTGTCTGGTTATCCGTATAATATCCCCGCGTCATGTTTGGAGCGGCTGTCGAATAAACAGGCGAATAGGCTGTGTACGAAGAATTATCGAAGCATACCTCAACGAGAAGGTTGCTCGTCCCGTCGTACGCGAAATACGGAGCGGTCATATTAATATACTGCCATCCCGTTCCGGGTACCGTATAGGTTCCCGTGAATCCCGTCGTCCAGCCTGATGTCACCCAGGCGGAAAGGGACGTGAGCGATGTATGCTGGAATTTTACGCTGAATCCGCTCATTAACTGGCTCGATGCCGATATAACGTTGAACCCGAGTTTTGTAATCGCGCTGTTGACTGCCGCGCCGCCTGCCGTAAGTTCGGCGGCTGTGAAGAGCATCTGCGTTCTTCCGTCCATCCAGTAAGTGGTGAACGGATAGTTCGAAGTAGCAGATCCGGTTCCGATACAGCAGTTGACGAGATTTATTATCTTGAATTTATATACACCGGTTGAATCCGTGTTGTGCATGCTCGAGTTGTCTCTCGCGAAAATCCTGTAGAAAACAGAGTCGTTGTAATTCACCTGAGCCTGCGAAGAATTAAACGCGGCGGCGAAATTCGAACCCGATGTATTCAGTAATTTGAAATGCTTGATTCCCGTCGATGTGTTGTTGATGTACCAGCGCACCCACACGGAGTCGATTCCAATATTATCCGTTGCCGATGCCGTCACTGTTGCCGGCCATACCGATTTCGGAACATCCTGTAAACCCGTATGAGTTATTACAGGCTTTACGTTATCAGTCGACGCGGTAAATGAGAAATAGTTCGCCGGAGCGCCGCCCGGAGCCTTTGCTGTTCTACCCAGCGAGTCTATCGTGCTGATGTAATATCTGTAAACCGCCGGTGAACCGTTTCCGGGAATGTTTGCCGACCAGTTAAAACCGCCTGTATTTGTCATCACTATGCTGTCCGTAAAACTCGTGCCTCTTGTCCAGAAGAGTTTGGTTTTTCCGGTCACTAAACCTGAGTTCAGAGTATTTATAGTCGCGTTCACGACGTAAGGTCCCGCAAGGTTTTCTGTGTTCGGGAGTTGGTTGTGAGTAATTGCAGGTCCTAACGGTACTCCGCGAGTCAGAAGTAGCGAACAGTCGCCGAATATATTGTACTGTTCCATCAGTTTCAGTCCTTCACCGCTGCTGCCGCCGTTAATGTCCATCGCTGCCATAAGTCCGAAGAAAGAAATCGCTCCCGCCGTTTTCTTCGATTGCCTTGCAAGATGCCTCATTGACGCCATTTGCATGTCGCAGGGAGGAACCCAACTTGCATTTGTAGAAGATGCGTATATCGTAACGCAGCCTTTTGCATTTGCCGTGTCGCCCGCTCTAAGCAATGCTTCAGCAAGACATTCGTTAAGTGTAAAGTTTCCGTTCAGACAGGCTACGTCAAGAAGGTAGGGCTGTCTCCAGCCGTTTGCCAGTTGGTACGCGTTGGACACCGAGAATCCCGTGTTGCTCCAGGATGTTCCCGAACCGTGTCCGATATAGTTCAATACATATCTTCCGTCGTTCAGGCTATTAATAAGCGTTTGAGGCGTCGCTACCGGTCCGTTTACTTTATCGACCTGTGTGAATCCGTGAGCCATAAGCGTGTCTCTTACCCAGTTCATTCTGATTGAATCGGCATAAGGGGGCGAACCGCCGACATCCGGACCGCCTATTCCGGTACCTTTTGTATACCACGATGCGCCGAATTCTATATCTCTTTCAAACTTTATGAATTTCTTAGCGACGTAATCTATGCTCGTTGCATTCTGACAGGATATTCTCGAAATGAACGCGTCGGGATATGCATCCGTTCCGGCGAGTTTTACATAGCAGGGATCCGACGGAGCGGATTCGTACTGACCGTTCAAGGTCGGTATGTCCGCGACGTCGCCGACTAATATTATATAAGTGACGGAACCCGCGGAATTGTACATGTTCTGTATGTATGTCTTTATCGCCGTGTTTCCTGTTCCGGTCACTGCCGGATATTCCGCTACCGTTACATTCAGTCCTCTCGATTGTTTCCATTGCACGAGCGGCTGTATCGCCGTCATGTATGAAGTCGGACATATAATAAGCATCTTGCCGGGTTCGGGTATCGAGTCGTATCTTAAATCTCCCGTCCCGTAATTCAGGAACATGTCCCTGTAAATCCCGGCGAATTCGCTCGATACTCTTGTCAGGGGATTTAACCTGAGCAGCGGATTCACGACTTTTTTATTATTGTCAGAAAAGATTTCTACCGTTATTTTCTTTGTAATTTTCAGTTTGCCCTGCACGGGATTATATTGCATGGGATTAAACTGAACGACCATTCCCCTGAAGTCCCTTAAAACATACGGAGTGTCAAAGGATATATTATCTTTTGGATAATAACTGTCCGTTGTATATACACCACTGAAAGTGTAAGGAACGGTATTAGGGTCAATGTCTCTCGTGAAATGCCCTTTTGAAGGCATCACGGGAAGAGTGGAGACTGTTTCCGTTTCCTGCGAAAGTATCCTGTAATTCATCGCCGTGTTGTCTGGAATCAGTAGGCTTCTCTTGTAAGTAAGCAATTCAGGATTGCCTTTCTCCATTAACCACGACATATCAGGCGCGGACACGGAGATATAAGTGTTGCCGTTAATTTTTATTTCCTTCGAATCGAATCCGCCGAATACATACTCAAGTTTAGTGTATCCGCTTCTTGATTCGATTACTTTTACCGTTATACCTTCACCTGCGCCGCTTTGCGGAACAACATTCGTAAATGCCGAATTCGAAAATGCTAACAGAAGCGCAAGGATAAATAGGGGAAGTAGATGTTTCATCATAATATATGATTATAATTTTATTATTCTATAATTTAGGAAAGATATTCTCTTCTTGAAAGTGGAAAATATCGAACAAGAAACATTTTCAATACACTTTTTTTGACGGATTATTGCTCCTGTAATTCTTTAATATATTGATATGAATGTTTTACCGACGGAGTATCGCTTAATTTATCCCGTATTGTGCGGGAAATCGACGTTTGCATGTACAGGTATGCAATATGAATTATAAAAATAAATGGTTAGTACAATAAAAAATCCGGTTATCGCTCTGCAACAACCGGATTGGTTTTAAATAAGAAAGGGTAATTCTTATTTTATCTCATCCATCTACTACAAACATAAGTACATTATTCTTATTTGTCAAGAGAAAAATGAATAAAGTTATACTTTAGGTGCGATTTATAAATATTGATTTTACAGTGGTTAATTTTATAGCGCCTGAAATGTTTAAAGAAAAGATAAAAAATATTATGAGGATAAATGAAATTATTATTAAAATTGAGTTACCGAAACATAAAGAGGAAATGAAATAAAGCAAATAACAAATCCCCGCAAACGCAGCAATGACAAGGATTTTGGCAGTTTCGTAATCTATTTTATAAATTTTCTGCGAGCGCAGGTATAGATAAACAAGCATTATTAAGTAAGTAATCAATGTGGAGCCCGCCGCTCCTGTCATTCCGTATTTTGGTATCAGCAGAAAATTAAGAATGATGTTGGCTATGAACCCGAAAAGCGCCGTTAGAAAGAGTTCTCCCGTTCTGTTCGCGTAAAAAGGAGCGACACTCATCGCCGAATACAAGCCTGAGAAAAAGTAAGCGAGAAGTACTATCGGTATTATAACGAGTCCGCTCTGATATCTCGCATCAAGCAGCGAAAAGTTTCCGAAAGAAATTTTTACGACAGGAGCAGTGAAGAAAGAAAACACGAGGAACATCAGAAGACCCGCGAATACAAGATATGTAAAAATTTCCGATACGAGTTTTTTGTTCTCCGGATTTTTTTCAAGGTTCAGGAAGTAGGGCGTCCACGAAAATCTGAATGCCGCCACCAGCAGAGACATTACCGAAGCGAGCCTGTAACTCGCGCTGTAAATTCCGACCACTTCTTCGCTAAAAAAATACTTCAGAAAAAACCTGTCTGATATATCAATTATCAGTATGAACAACCCGATGTAAATAAATTTGTTCCCGTACAATACAAGGCGTTTCGCCGTATCGAAAGAGAATCTGAACGCGATGTGTCTCGCGGTAACCGCAATCCCCGCCGCGAAAGTAACAACAACCGAAATTATGTAACTGTAGAAAATCGCTTCAACGCCCGCGCCGAAACCCGCTATCAGAGTGAAATTCGCCGTGACGTTCACGAAAACCGAGAGCAGAGTCAGGTACAGGTACTTTTTCGCATCAAGTTCGGCTCTCAGAAGCAGCAAAGGAAAACGAAACAACGTATCAGTGAAAAGCAGCAGAGCCAGAATTCTTAAGAGTTTGATTCCAAGTACTGAATCCTCAAATTTTATCAGTGATGAAATCGACGGTGTTAGGAAATAGAACGCGGCTGAGAAGACAAGCGATGATGCTGAAAGCATTATCAATGTTGTCGAATAGACAGTTTTCTTCTCCGAATCATCCCTGCTGTCAATAAAAAACTTTATGAACGCGGTCTCCTGGCCGTATATATAAATTAAAATAACGAAAAGCCATACGGACTGAACAATATTGAAAACGCCGAGTTCGGCAGGAGCGAAATAGTACGTGTAAAGAGGCAGCAGCAGGAATGATATCGCCTTGTTGGCGAACAGACCTATGCCGTAAATCGCGGTTTGAGAAAACAAATCTTTAACGTGCCTGCTCAAATTCCGTTCTCCGAATATAATTCTTCAAGCCTCTTGTTGACACTTTCAAACGAATGATATTTCTCCGCCCACGCTCTTCCTTTTTCGGAATAATCCCTGAGAATCGATTTATTCTCGAGAATACCCGCGATAGTGTCTTTCAGTCCGACTATATCCGAACATATAAATGGATTCTCAGGAATGAAATTCAAGTACTCCTCGTAGAATTCCGTTATAGTCGGAAGACCCATAGACAGATTTTCAATCGAGTTTTTTCCATATCCCGAACCGCCCATCAGACCACCGACCTGGTCAATCGCGAGGCTGCAGCCGCGTTTAATTTCGAGCAGTTTCGAGCGGGAAACGTTTTCAGCGAGAATGAACTCGAAATCGTATTTACTTTTCAACTCTTTGATAACCGGTATAATCCTGTCCGTTCCTTTATACAGGCGGTTTGTCGGGGAATGTATAATTTTAATCCTGCTATCTTCATTAAAACGGTATTCGAATTTCTTCACGTCAAAAGGAAAGAAAAGATAATTGATATTCTTATGTAGTCTTATGTGGTCAAACTCAACGGTAAGATTCAGCCTGCTCATTTCGTCGAGTTCGCGGAATATGCCGCGCGTTCTCAAATCGCTTCCGAAATAACAGCAGACAATTTTTTTCCCGAGTTTATTTATCTCTTTAGCGAATCTCAGGTCTCTGTAGAAGTCCATTCCCCCGTCAAAATGATAAACGTCAAAATCATAAAGTTTATTTTCTTCGATGAACTTTTCAATTTTACTTTTGTTTTTCAGGTCGCGGAGTTTGAAATATATTTTCTCCGCTGTATTTTTCGGCTCGTAATACTTGAGGCTTGTAATCTTTGAATCCCGCCATTGTTTGGCAATCCTGCCCGCGGGAAGTCTGAAGCCGAGAGTGAGGTCTTCGTCGAAGTTCAGCGTGTTTTGGAAAATCGTTACGAGTCTGGCATAGTGTCCGTTTTCGGACTGCATCCTCGCGAAATCAAGCGGCATTCCCGCAAAGTTCTGAGGAGCAATATGTAATATGCGCTTACTCAACGCCAAGCAGTCTTGCTATATTTCGGTGAAATATCAATTCTTTTTCTTCGCTGCTAATGTTTAAACTTTCGATAACAGGTATGTACATTTTTGGAAGTCCGAGATTGTAATCGCTTCCGAAGATTACCCTATCGGCGCCGACGGTCTTCACGACCTGATTCACGAAATAGAACTCCCTTACGGATTCCGTTCCGAGATAAACGTTCTTCAGCCCGCTCTCTTTTACCGCGGCCGCGCAGGACGTGCAAAGCGAAGGCTGGTCGCCTCCGAGATGCGCGATAACAACGTTAAGTTTCTTTCTTTTCTTCGCCGCCTCAATCGGGTATTCAAAACCCGCTATTTCCTGCCATCTTCCGCAGTGAACAATGACGGGAAAATTATTTTCTTCGGCAATATCCAGATACTTCGCGAATGCCTTATCCGTCACCCTCTTCTTCTGAAACGAGGGATGTATCTTGAATGCTTTGATATCTTTCAGGTTCTTTTCAATGAATGAATCCAGTTTTTCGTCATCGGGATTAATCCAGCACGCGAAATGGAACGTGAACTCCTTCTGAGATTTGATTTCCTTCAGAAGTTCTTCATTCATAAATGTATCGCACGGCAGAGCAACAGCGGAATCAATACCCGAGTCTTTCATAACTTTTACGCCATCGCTGACCGTCGTGGCGTAGTCAAGAAACACACCGCTCCATTTCCCGATATGTATGTGCCCGTCTATAATCTTCAATTGAATCTGTCCCCTTTTTTAAACGTTTCTTTATAATTTATTTCCTCCAGATTTTCGTCTCTTACGTCGTAGTTCATTATGTAACCGTCCTTGCATCTTACGATTATGTAGTCTTCGTTTACGTCCGAGATTGCTCCGGGCTTCTCACCGGCATCTCCTGCGGGATAAGGTTTCGAACGGAGTATCAGGAATTTTTTCCCGCCGAACGCTGTAAACGCCGTTGGATACGGGTGCGCGAGCGCTCTGATTTTATTATAAACCGTTTTGACGCTTTCACTCCAGTTAATTTCCCTTTCAGCATCCTTAATCATCCTGTTCGCTTTTTCTTTTACGGCAAGGTCCTGCTTTTTAAAAATGTCCTTCTTTCCTGAAATTAATTTTTCAAAAACTTCAATAAGAAGGTTAGCGCAGTTGAATGAGCACTTGTAATAAAGCGTGTTCACGTCGTCCTCATCGTCAATTATAACGCTCTTCTCGAGAAGTATATCACCCGAATCCACTCCACTGTCGATTTTGTGAATAGTCAGGTACAGAGTATCGTTTCCGTCCATTATCGCGCGCGATATGGGAGCCCTTCCCCTGTATTCAGGAAGTTTGCCGCAATGTATGTTCAGTATTCCGTGTTCAGGAACATTAAAGACGTCTTCTTTTATTATCTCCATGAAACCCGCGCAAATGCCGGCGTCGAATCCTGTGAATCTTTCCTTGATTTCGGAAATGCTGTCCGTCTTTATGAGTTCTAAACCGTTCGCGCCGCAGAGGTTATCAATCTTTTCGTAGAATTTATGCTTTTGATTTTCATAATCGTATGTCCTGTGAGTTACGACAAAAGCGGGGGGATATTTCATCATTATGAGGTCGTTAAGGCACCTCAGGCTCATTTCTCCGTATGCAAGAAAAAAATATTTCATTTGTTAAAATATTTTTTGTACCATTTGTACGTTTTCAAGATTCCTTCTGTCAAATCAATCTTAGGCTTGAAGCCGAGAATTTTCTGCGCTTTCTCTATGCTCGGTATCCTAAGTTCTACGTCAACATAATTCTTCGGGATGTACTTAATCTTCGATTTCGTTCCCGTCAGAAGCACTATTTTCTCGGCAAGCGAACTGATTGTTATCGTGCCTTTCGGATTTCCGATATTGTATATTTCACCAACCGCCTTTTTATTCGCCAGGCAAAGAAGGGTACCCTCAATCATATCATCGATATAGCACCACGCTCTTATCTGGTCGCCGTCGCCGTGTATATGTATGTCTTTGTCAAGAACCGCGTTCTTTATAAAAATCTGAATGGCGCCTTCGCCAATCTGCCCCGGTCCGTAAATGTTGTAAGGTCTGATTGACACGGCGGGATATCCTCTCGTCTTAAAATAACTGTAAAGCAAATGCTCGCCCGAAACCTTGCTAATAGAATAAGTCCATCTCCCTTCACCGACCGGAGCGAGGTTCGTGTTGGATTTCTCGCTTGATTTGTATGCATACGCGCCGAGAACCTCGCTGGTTGAAAAATTGACGACCCGTTCTAGTTTGCCGCTGTATTTTTCGAGAGCCCTGACGAAATTAAACGTGCCGAGTATGTTTACTTCCATGGTTTTTACCGGATTGTTTATCACGGTATCGACGCCCGCTATCGCGGCGAGATGCAGGGCAATCTGCGGCTTGAAATCTTCAGTCGCTTTCTTTAACTCATCGAAATCGGTTATGTCGCCGTTGACGATTTTAACGTTCCTTAGATTAATCTTCTTATACTTGAGTGAATCTCTCGCGAAAATGTCGTAAATCAGAATTTCATTTTCCTTGCTGAACAACTCTGCGAGCCTGCTGCCTATGAATCCGCCTCCGCCCGTTAGCAGTATTCTTTTATTCTTAATCATGATTATTCTATAAATTTAAAGTATAACTTTTTCTTAAAAAACCGTCCGCCATGAATTTTTTCTTGAAGTCGAAAAGCCCTTGCAGCAGTTCATTCCCGACGTTCGAAGTGCCGATATCGTAAAGCCTGAAATTATTCAGTTTCGACCATTCGATTGTCTTGTAAAGCAGGTAGTCCGAGACTCTGTCCTTCTTGTGCTCCTCGTCCGCGGCGAGATAGAAATTCAGCACGACATCGTTCTTGACGAGAAACAAAGTGCAAATACCCGCTATCTGTCCGTTCACGCTTGCCGTGAATAGTTTTACCCTTTCGCTCAATACGTTTTTCAGATAAACAAGTTCCTCGAGAGAGTGTGTCGGCTTTACGTGCTTCAATTCCCTGTTCGCATACAGTATCTCGTAAAAATCGCGAAGGCTTTCCTCGGTTATGTTTTTCTCTATAAGGTCAATTCCGATTATCTTCGCTGATTTTTGTATCGACCTTTTCTTCGGATTCTTTAGTTTCTCGAATTCGAAACTTTTCAGGTCCACGATGTTGGTTATCGAATATCTCGTGACGTTGAATCCCGAAAGTATGAGCGCGTACTCGTATTCCTCATTCGCGTTCCTGTGGTATATGTAAGGCGAGTTTCTGATAAGGCACTTCTTGAATTTCTGCGATTGAAGATATTCACTGAACATGCCGATTGCTTCAATGAAATCGGTTATCTTTAGTTTGTCTCTCCACAGGAAGCCTCCGAAACTAACACCGTCGCAGGAAACATATGACTTGCCTTCATTATCCGTGATTTCGTTGCCGGGAATTATTGCGATGATTTTGTTCTTATCCCTGAAAAGCAGATGATGCCATTTGATGTTCTTTTTAAAAATATCGTTGTAGCAAAGGAACCTCTTGTCGTAGAACATGTTATAATCCGCAGCGAGAAACTCATCCCACTCGTGGCTTTTTGATATGTCGATTCTTTCTATTTCCAATTGTTTCTGTATAATTCGTATCCCGGAGACTTCTTTACCAGCGTGTAACCGCCGGGAATAAATGTTTTTGAATCGGGATAATCGCTCCTGTTAATTTTATCCTTCTCGACGATTATATTGTAAACACCGCTCTTTCCCGCTATCGAGTTTCTAACCGCATCGGTCCCGTTTTTAGTGTCAAGGAATTCAAAATCGTAGTTTCCCCTGTTCCATCCGAGGTCGAGCCCTTCGAAATAGAAACTGAACTGCGGATTATGCCTGTAATTAGATGCAACGTATATCAGGTTCCTGCTTCCGCTCTTTTCAATTTCCTCCTTTATATCTGTAATCTTGAAAGAGTTCTCCCAGTAAGGAATCCTGACGGCGTAAAGCGTGTTCACGAAAATCAAAAATACTAAAATAAAAGCATAGTATATACTCGTAATGCCTGACCTCTTTTTGATTATCAGTACTATTGACGCGGCGGAAATCAGCGCCCACAATACGGCAATGACCAGCAGCAGTTTCAATCCGCCGTTTTGAATTTTAAATCCTTCTTCTATCCTGAAGTAATTCAGCGCCGACCAGAAAATGTTCAACGCCGTGAGCGATAAAAGTGCGGTCTTCTCTTTAATGCCGGCTTTATCGATGTTTCTCACATAATCGGCTGCCAGAAATGCACCGGGAACGAGCATAAGAAGTATATATACTTCAAGTTTAGTCCTGAAAAAAGTTATAATAAGCAGACCCGTCACGAACCATACAAGCACGAATATCTCTTTCACGCCCGCGTTCTTAAAATTAATAATCTTCTTTGCAGCGCCGAACAGCACTACCACTCCGTAAGGCAGAATTGTGAGCAGATAATTTATATGGTATAAATAACCCGACCCTTTCGTGTTATGCTCTACGCCGAACAGGGCTCTTTCGTATATGTGATAGAAGAAAAAGTAATTCGCGAATTCCTTTCCGTAAACCGCGAACATGTACGCGTGCCACGGAGCCGCGATTAATATTCCAATCAGCGTGAGAGTAAATAAATCCGAAAACGAGTATCTGAATTTCCCGCGCGCGGTAAGCATGACCAAAAAAATTACCATCGGAATGAAAAAGCCAACAAGAATCTTCACCATGAGGCAAAGCCCGAAAACGACCCCCGCCAGATAGTTGTATTTTCTTTCGCCCGAGTCGGTAAACCTTAATATGAAATAAAAAGAGGATATTATCAGAAGCGAGTAAGGAATATCGAACTGGAACCTGTTGCAGAAAATACTGAAGATAATATTGCTCGATAATATAACGGCTGCAATTATTCCCGCGCGGGCATCGTAAATACTTCTGCCGAATATCATCATTACCCACAGCAGTACCGCGCTCAGTATAAAAATAAAAATTTTGAAACTGACGTTATTCATCCCGAACAGCGAAGTGAAGGCGTATCCCGCCCAGATGAGAAGCGGCGGGTGCGAGCCGGAATAAAACCCTCCGATTGAATGCGCGCTCTGGTCGATTATATCACCTGAAACCTTTATCGAAAGCACACGAGTCGCGTACATACCCTCATCCCAGGGCTGTATATCGGTTACGATTATCGTGTGAATTTTCGCGGCAAATAAAAAAACGACGAGAAAGAAGAATATAAACTTCAGATTTTTCCCGTCGTCAAAATATTTTAATATTCCCGTCATTAACTTTTCTCAACAGCAAGAACCGCTATTTCAAAGCATTAGAAATTATAACCGAGCGAAATCGAATTTCCCGAACCGAATCCAATCGAATACGGCTGGAAAGCGTAATCTACGTATAATGACTTGTACTTAAGACCAAGCCCAGCGGAGAAACTTTTATTTTCGTAACC
>CALGII010000078.1 GCA_937915485.1 uncultured Ignavibacteriota bacterium
TATTCGTATTGCAGTTTGAAGAACAAAGGACTTATTTAGAGCAATTAACAATTAGTAATTAGTAATTAGTAATTAAGAGCGGTTCTTACAATTACTAATTACTTATAAGCAAATATCGAATTGCATTAAGATATGGATCAACAACGATAGCCCGCAGGGCGGCATCACAAAATTAAAATTGATAACGAATAAAAGAGCGAAAATTCTGAATGGAATATAAAGATTATTATAAAATACTCGGCGTGGAAAAAGGCGCATCGCAGGACGAAATAAAAAAAGCGTTCCGCAAACTCGCGATGAAATATCATCCCGACAAGAACAAGGGCGACAAGTCCGCGGAGGAAAAATTCAAAGAAATTAATGAGGCTAACGAAGTTCTGAGCGACCCCGACAAACGAAGAAAATACGACGAGATGGGCTCGAACTGGCAGTACTACACGCAGGCGGGCGGAAACGCCGAAGGATTCGACTGGGCGAAATACGCCAACCGCGGTCAGGGCGGACAGTCATACACTTTCGAAGGCGACCTCGGAGATGTATTCGGTAACTCAGGATATTCTGATTTCTTCGATATGTTTTTCGGCGGAATCGGAGGACGACCCTCGTCGAAAAGAAAAACGGGAAGAAGCACGCGGAGAACCGCAAAAGGTCAGGATTATGAGGCAATGCTGGAAATAACGCTCGAGGAAGCATACAAGGGCGGCGCGAAATTCTTTTCGTTCAACAATCAGTCTATTAAACTCAACCTTAAACCCGGTATTAAAGACGGACAGGTGCTGAAACTCGCCGGCAAAGGCGGCGCAGCGGCGGGAAGCGGCCAGGCGGGAGACCTCCTTCTAAGAATTAAGATAAAGAAAGACGCCGTCTATGATGTTTCAGAGAATGACCTGTACGCGGATTTGCACGTCAACCTTTATACGGCGCTGCTCGGAGGAAAAGCGGAGTTTGTAACTTTCAAAGGGAAGATAAAAGTGGATATACAGGCAGGAACGCAGAACGGAAAATCGCTCCGTTTATCCGGTTTGGGTATGCCTGTTTACGGCTCGAAGGATTCTTTCGGCGACTTATACCTGAAAATAATTATTGACCTGCCGAGAAACCTATCCGAAAAAGAAATCACTCTCTTCAAAGAACTTCAGGAACTAAGAAAATAAAAGGATATATCAATCTTAGTTTAAACGACCCGCTCGCGCGATACCTTTGCGCGCGGAAAGAATTTCCTAACATATAAAATTCCTATTCGGCGCTTATAACAAATTTCACGATTTCAGGTCTGTTCCCGACGCGAATCGGCGGTCCCCAGGTGCCGAGACCGTTCGAGACATAAATGTTTGTACCGTATTTCCGCACCAGGCCCCTGCTTACTTCATAAATAAGATTTGTGACTATGCTGTTCGGCCAGAACTGTCCGTGATGCGTGTGTCCGGAAACCGAAAGGTCTATATTTTTTCCTTCGAGTTCCGAAAGGTCCGCCGGCTGATGATTCAGATGTATTACGGGAAGAGACGCGTCAACGCCTTTCATCAATTCGTCAAGAGTTTTTCTTTCCATTCCCGTAAATCTTTTCCTGTCTTTATCTTCTCTTCCGATTAAGTAAAATCTGTTGTCAATAACAACGCTTGTATCCCGAAGTACTTTTATCCCGTGTTCAGTAAGGTATTTTACGGCGGGTTCAACGCCGCCTATGTATTCGTGATTTCCCGTAATCGCGTAAACCCCGTATTTCGCCTTCAGGTTCAGAAGATGTTCGCCGAGGTTCTGTTCTATCACCGGTTTCACGTCTTCGTCAATAACGTCTCCCGCGAGCAGAATCACGTCGGGATTCAGCGAGTTAATCTTTTCCACCTGTTCGTCGAACCACTTGCTTCCCGATAGCACGCCGAGATGTATGTCGCTTGCAACGACAACGTTAATCGTGCCTGATAAATTTTTCTTCGTATTTATTGCATATTCATTTATTACGCTGTTGCGGGCGTTAATGTAGCCGTATGCGAGAGTGCTCGCTGTAGCAGCGGAAATGAGAATTAAAACGTAAAGTTTCGTCTTTTCGTAGTTGTGGTAAACGTACGCAGGGTAAATGCTGACGAAGTGATTTACGCTTCTTATAATGTCAATGAACAGGCCTGCGAGAAAAAAATATACAAGCGCTGCCATCCAGAATGAACCGACAAGAAGAAAAAAATTGCTCAAGTCGGAATGCTTATATGCCTGAAGAAATCTCGCGGCAATATATGAGAGTGAAAGAAATATAAAAATAATGGTGTACGGCAGTTTCAGAAAACCGTAACCGCTTAGCGCGTTCCTGCCGTGAATGTAAACATAGTAACTCGCTGCTCCGTAAATTGAAAGGACTATCGAAATAAATACAAAAAAAGCCGATGCTTTCATTAAAAATCAGTTTTATGTAAATTCATAATACATACAGAACAAAATTGAACGTAAAAGATTATATAATATTATGATTTTTAATTTAAAATACTTTCCTAAAAAAAATATGAATTGAAATAAAACGGTATAATGTATATATTTGCACACTTGCGGAAGTGGTGGAACTGGTAGACACACCATCTTGAGGGGGTGGCGCCGCGTAGGTGTGCGGGTTCAAGTCCCGCCTTCCGCACAAACGCTGAATCTTTTCAGCGTTTTTTCGTTATATACATTAGAAGACGGATTGCCCATATATGGGTAAAACTGTTTTCACTTGATTATTTTCGCAAATAATGATAAATTTATTGCTTTAAATATTTTTAAAATTCATAAATTAATGGATAAGGTGAAGAGAAATTACGAAATCTACATCATCGTTGACGGAAATTTTGACGACGCGGCGATTGACGGCATCACGACTAAGTACGAGAATTTCATGAAAAAGAACGGCGCGGAAATACTTAACATCGATAAAATCGGAAGAAGAAGACTTGCATACCCGATAAAGAAAAAAGTGAACGGATTCTATACCTGCTTTGAAGTCATCGCGCCTTCCGACGTTGTCGGTAAACTTGAAAAGAATTTCAGAATAGATGAAAATATATTGAGGCATCTTGCGATTCACATGTCTAAGGTTGACCTTAGGGAAAAACAGGATTACCTGAAGAAAAAAGCGTTAAATCTTGCTAGGCTCGAAGCCGAAAAGGCGTCGGAAGAAAATAAGAATGCTGCAACTGTTCAGGAGACGGCAGTTAAGACGGAACAATAGTTTTTTATTTTTACAAAACATTATTTGGAGGTAATTTATGGCTGAATTTAAGATGCCCGAATTAAACAGCGTTATCATCGCAGGCAATCTCACTAAGGATCCGATTTTCAGACAGACAACGAACGGCACGCCTGTCGTGAATTTTTCCATAGCGAGCAACAGGAGATTCAGAGACAAGAATGAGGATTGGAAAGAGGATGTATGTTACGTCGGCATTGTTGCATGGAACAGACTAGCCGAAAGTTGCAGGGACAAACTTAAAAAAGGAAACGCGGTGCTTGTCGACGGCGAACTCCAGAGCAGAACCTTCAAGACTGAAGACGGCTCTAACAGGACTATCGTTGAAATTAAAGCCAGAAGAATCCAGTTCCTCAACAAGCGTTCGGGAAACGGCGAACACGATAAGGATGAACCTTCAACCTTTACGGACGAAAGTTTTGATTCGCTCCTTTCACCGGAGGATTCGGATTTAATACACGACAAATAAATTATTTATAAATATTAAATATATATTCAAGGCGGATTTTTCCGCCCGGTATGATAAATTATGAAAGTATTACTGAAAAAGGACCACGAGTTACTCGGAACAGCCGGAGAGATTAAAGAGGTCAAAGACGGCTATGCAAGAAATTATCTTATTCCGCACGGAATCGCTACACCCGCAACATCTTCAAATCTGAAATCTTATGAAGAGGTGAAAAGGCAAAAGAGCAGAAAAGTTGAAAGGGAAACCAAGGATGCTAAGGTTATCGCTTCAAGACTCGAAAGCAATCCCGTAACTATAACGGTGAAGACTGCCGAAGAGGGAAAAATATACGGTTCCGTTACTGCGCAGATGATATACGACATTCTTCTCGAAAAAGGTTATCAGACGATTGACAGGAAGAAGATACTCGTTCCGGAACATATAAAGAGCGTGGGCGAATATGAAGTCGAAATAAAACTCTACACGAACGTCAGCGCGAAACTCAAGGTGAACGTAGAAGGCGAGAAAACTGAAGAAGTTCAGGAAACACCTGAAACCGCCGAAGAGATAAAGCCTGAATAAACAGACGACGATTACGATTTAAATCCATTCCTTATACAGGAATGGATTTTTTATTATTCCTTGAATAAACAAATCGATAATGGTATTTTTGAATAACTCACGTACTAATTAATTTAAAAGGATTAAAACTTTTGAACGACGAAAAAACACCTGTTGAACCCAATCATACCCAGCCTGACCTTGTTCCTGTCGAAGACGTTACAGTTAGGTTTGCCGGTGATTCGGGCGATGGTATGCAATTGACGGGAGCGCAGTTTTCCGATACGGTTGCTTCTTTTGGAAATGATTTAGAAACTTTTCCGGACTATCCGGCTGAAATCAGGGCGCCTGCCGGCAGTCTGTACGGAGTAAGCGGTTATACTATTCACTTTTCGAGTCATGATATTTATACTCCGGGCGACCAGGTTGATGTTCTGGTTGCGATGAATCCCGCTGCCCTTAAAGTTAACTTAAAGGACTTAAAAAAGAACGGTGCTATTATAGTGAATTCCGATTCTTTCGACAGAAAGAATCTTGAACTTGCAAAATTTGAAAGCAATCCGCTCGAAGACGGTTCACTTTCCGCTTACAATGTCTATCCTATTCCGATTACGAAAGCGACTCTGGAAACTCTGAAGGAAATGAACCTTCCGCTCAAGACGGCTCAGAAATGTAAAAACTTTTACGCTCTCGGGGTGGTTTACTGGCTTTATAACAAATCACCCGAATACACTCTCGGTTGGATTGAGGAAAAATTCAAGAAAAAACCCGAACTCATAGAGGCAAATACAAAGGTCTTAAAGGCAGGGTATTATTTTGGCGAAACGACAGAAATTTTCAACAAAAGATACGAAGTTAAACCCGCTGAACTTCCGAAAGGAATTTACAGGAACCTTAACGGTAATGAAGCGGTCGCGCTAGGTCTCGTTTCAGCGGCTAAAAGAGCAGGTCTAAACTTGTTTCTCGGAAGTTATCCCATTACTCCCGCGTCCGAAATTCTGCACTACCTTTCTGGCATGAGGCAGTTCGGCGTAAAAACATTTCAGGCGGAAGACGAAATTGCGGGCATTACCACGGCAATCGGCGCTTCATTTGCCGGAAATCTCGGAGCGACTTCGACTAGCGGTCCGGGAATGGCTTTGAAGACTGAGGCAATCGGTCTCGCGGTAATCGCGGAATTGCCTCTCGTTATAGTTAACGTTCAGAGAGGCGGTCCTTCGACAGGCTTGCCGACAAAAACCGAACAGGCAGATCTGTTCCAGGCGATGTTCGGCAGGAACGGCGAATGTCCCGCGCCCGTGCTGGCTGCGGCTTCGCCCGCTGACTGTTTCAATATGACGGTCGAAGCGGCGAGAATCGCCATCAAGTATATGACTCCCGTTATTCTTCTGACCGACGGATATATCGGTAACGGTTCCGAACCCTGGAAAGTAATTAAGATAGAAGACCTGCCCGAAATTCCCGTGAACTTCAGAACGGACCCGAAAGATTTTCATCCTTATATGAGAGATGAAAAACTCGTAAGACCCTGGGTTAAACCCGGAACTCCCGGTCTGGAACACAGAATCGGCGGTCTCGAAAAACAGCATATTTACGGAAATATAAGTTACGACCCCGAGAACCATCAGTTGATGATCTCGCAAAGGGAACAGAAAGTAAAGAACATTGCTAATGACATTCCCGAACTCGAAGTTATCGGCGCGAAAGACGCCGAACTCCTCGTTCTCGGCTGGGGAAGCACTTTCGGCGCGATTGCGGCGGCAGTAGAAGCGCAGGTCGAAAAAGGACGTAAGGTCTGCTATGCTCATCTGAGATATCTGAACCCGATGCCGAAGAACACGGGCGAAGTGGTAAAGAAATATAAAAAGGTGTTGATTCCCGAAGTAAATATGGGTCAACTCGCAAAACTGATAAAGATGGATTATATGGTGAACCCGATACAATTTGATAAGGTTAAAGGTGTGCCGTTCAAGCGTTCCGAGATTGAAGCAAAAATCGAAGAAATTTTAAAAGGAAATTAATCTGAAAAAAATGAGCGAAAAAACGGAAATAAAATATACAGCAAAAGATTTTTCATCCGGAATAGATGTACGCTGGTGTCCCGGATGCGGCGACTTTTCTATTCTGGCGCAGGTTCAGAGATCATTTCCTGCGCTCGTCGGTATTGACAAGGAGAAGATTGTATTCATTTCGGGCATCGGTTGTTCAAGCCGCTATCCTTATTATATGAATACGTACGGTTTCCATACCATACACGGCAGGGCGGCTGCGATTGCATCAGGCGTCAAAACCGCGAATCCTGAACTTTCGGTTTGGATGGCAACAGGCGACGGCGACTGCCTGTCAATCGGCGGAAATCATTTCATACATTTGCTGAGAAGAAATATTGATATCAACGTTCTTCTTTTCAACAACCGTATTTACGGTTTGACGAAAGGGCAGAACTCTCCGACTTCCGAGCACGGAAAGATTACCAAATCAACTCCGCTCGGTAACGTCGAGTATCCTATTAATCCCATTTCAATGGCTATCGGAGTCGAAGGCACTTTCATCGCGAGAGCGATGGACGTCGACGCCAAACATCTTCAGTCATTGATAAACAGGGCGCATCAGCACAAAGGAACGTCGTTCATAGAAATATTGCAGAATTGCGTAATCTTTAACGACGGCGCCTTCGATTTTTACACGCTGAAGGAAAACAGGGAAGACAGAGTGATTTATATCGAACACGAAAAGCCGATGGTATTCGGAAAGCAAAAAGACAAAGCGATTAAACTCGACGGCTTCACGCCGAAGGTTATCGACCTTAACGACGGCAAGCACAGCATAAATGACGCGGTTGTCTATAACGAGAAATCGAAAGAACTCGCGTACATTGTCAGCCAGTTCACTGATAATCCCGCGCTTCCTATGCCTGTCGGAGTGTTCGTCGATATTAATTACACGACTTTCGAAGACGATATGACCGCGCAGATTGCCGAGGCGAAAAAGAGATTCGGCGAAGGCGACGTGAATGACCTCCTGAGGGGAAATTCATACTGGGAAATTGATTAAAAGATAAAACGATTAGTTTGAATAATAAAAGGGCTGATGATATCATCAGCCCTTTCTGTTTTAATTCCGGATATCACAGGACTAATAATCCTGTTTAGTAGTCAAGACCCAGAGAGAACATATACATCGGCGCGGAGAACTTCTGCAGGTTGTACTGCCAGGCAACATCCATCTTAACGGGGAATCCGAATAACACTATTCTTGTGCCGACGCCCGGCGCCAGAAGCAAATCATTCGAGATGATTTTTCCGCTCTCGCTTTTATTTATGAACTGAAGTTTCTTCGTGTCGTTCCAGGCGGAGCCCGCGTCAAGGAATATGCTGCCCATTATGTTCTGGAATCCGAGCGGCAACGCTCCGAGTATAAGATACCTGAAAATCGGGAACCGAAGTTCAAGGTTCATCAGCGCGTACTTGGAACCCGTTCTCGCGTTATAATTGAATCCTCTTAAAGGAGTAATGAGCGAAGCGAATACGAAATTATCTATGCTCTCTCCGAACGGGACTGTGCTGTTTTCGAAATCCCAATTTATCCAGTTTTCCGTTCCGCCAAGATAGAACTTCTGCGGGTTCTTTCCCAAACTTGTACCCCCCGAAATCCTCACGGCAAACGAATATCCTTCACCGAGTTTGAAATATTTCCTGAAATCTCCTATCAGTGAATAAAATTCTGAACTCTGGCTTCCGAGGTAAGGTGATGCAAGGGCAGTGATATTGTATCTTACGCCTTTTTCAGGAGCGAGGTATCCCCATAGCGAATTATCGTGAACGAAACTCAGAGACGGCACAGTTAAATACTTCCTCTGCAGGTCTTCAGTCTGGTCGTCGAGGTTCTCGCGCGTTATGCTCATTAGTGAAATACCCCCGTCGATTCTGTTGAAACGGTCGATTGGATACGACATGTTCACGTTTCCTCCAATCGTTCTGTACCTGTAGAGTTCGTTTCCCGAGCCTAGTCCTCTGTCGTAAAGTACGAATCTTGCCGTGTGATACATTTCGAATCCGTAGTCTATCCTTTTCGGCAGGTACTGATACGCGACAGCGTAATCACTGTTCTTCAAGTCAATAACCATCGATGTAAGAAGCGTTATCCTGTGATTGCCGAGCATATCGCTGAGCGCGATTTGAGCGAGTCCCTGCACGCCGTAATAACTTGAGTAAATCGCGTTTCCGTAAACGAGGTCTGGAGAGAATTTTATCTTGTATTTGTTAACTCTGAATGAACCGTCATCATTCGTGTTTCCCTTTATCTTAAAATTCTCGTTGCTCGAATAAATCGAATCGGTATTTAATATATCGCGCTTCCTTATATCGCCTATGTCTTTGAGTTTTATCTTAATGTCGCTGCCGTAAAGTTTAAGAGTGTCTGAACTTTTATTGTTGTTCAAAACCGTATCCCTGTTAAGAGCGACGTTAAGCGAATCCGCGCCAGTCGAATCCTGAGCGATATTCAGCGTATCGGAATGCTTCTTCGCCGAATCGAGTTTCGCGAGGTATTCAAGCCTCTGCGTTCTCTTCTTTTCAAATTGCGTGAGCGGAAGCGTGTCGTAATCGATTTTTCTGTCAAACGGATTGTCGAGTGAGAATATGTCGTATCCTCCTTCATTCAGGGATACGAATAAAACTTTCTTGCCGTCTTTCGACAGAGATATCTGGTCAATTGAATTCAGTGAATTTGTAATCGGTCTCTCGGAATAATTTCCCGCTGAATCATACTGTCCGTAATAGATGTTCGATATGCCGTTCCTGTCTGAAACGTATAGGATTTTCTTCCCGTCTTCTGAAAAGTTCACGTACTGATTCTTCACGTCGTATGAGTTCGTTATCCTATCAATCTTTCCGGTCTCAACTTCGATTCTGTAAACGTCCTTATAATCAGGGTCGTGATTCCACATCTTGAAATTTTCCGGAATGCTCTCTTTGGTAACATACTGAGCCCTGTCTGATGAGAAATAAATGTGCTTGCCGTCAGGCGTCCAGGAAGGTATGTATTCTGAAAAAATGTCGTCTGTCAGATTCTTAAGTTTCCGCGTCTTGATGTCGTAAGTGTATAAGTCGGATTGGTGCGAATTTGTTCCGATGAATGCGATCTTGTCCGGGAAGGGTGACCATTTCACATAAGAAATCGAATTCAGTTCAATCGGCAGTTTCGTTTCGTCTCCGGATTTTACGTCAATAATAAATATCGCATCTTTATCGCCCGACTTAACGCTGATAGCGATTTTCCTGCCGTCAGGCGACCAGGAAAGTCCCGGAGTCAGTACCTGAAGTTCTTCGAAATCGCTTGTTATGTTTCCGTCTATGATTTTGTCGAGTGTCAATCCCGTGTTGGCGTCCGCGAGATAAACAGCGAAGTAATCGCTCATGTTAGATATGTACGCGAATTTATCCCCCTTAGGAGAAATAACGGGAGATATGTTATATGAGCCGCCGTTTTTTGTGTGGTCGGTCAGCATCTTCGCGAAGTCTTTTATGTCTTCGCGTATCGCGACTTCGGGGTAATGTTCTTTCTTGACTTCCCTTAACCATTTTTCCGACAGTTTATCGAGCGGCATCTTGTAGGTTTCTTTGAATGCTTCTTCGATGTCGTTCAGCCCGCGGATGTTGCTCATCAGTTCGCCGAGTTTGTATTCGCCGTACTGGTCGTTAAGAAATGCGAAAAAACTCTGACCGCCTCTGTAGGCGAGATATCCGTCGTTGTAATCAATCGGCGGAAGGTAGTTGTTTAAAATCGCGTCTCGTATGAATATATCGGTGGCTTTGTCAAGCCCGTTCAGGCTTTGTATCTCAGCCATGCCCTCGTTGAACCATAGTGGAACGTTGAGCGAAATGTTTTTAGAAATAATATTCTGAATCGAGCCTCCGTAAAACATATCATTCAGAAAACCGTGCGTGAGTTCGTGATGTATTACGTGCCTGAACTGCTCATAGTTTCCTTCGAACGGAACGAGAACCCTGTTCTTGAACAGTTCCGTGACTCCGCCGACACCTTCGGGAAGGAATTCGTCTATCACGTTATTCTGCTGGAATTCATTATGCGAGTTAAAAACGATAATCGGTATTCTGTTGGAAAGATTGTAATCAAGGCTCTTCGATAATGATACGAGTGAACTCTCGGCTGTGACTGCCGCGTACTGGGCGAGTTCGTATCCGCCTTGACTGAAATATACGTCAAAGTGTTTCGACTGTATGAACTGCCAGTTAAATTCCTTGTACTGTACTTTGTTCTTTCCGAACTGAGGATACAGGTTTCCTGCGCTGAAGAAAAACAATGATAGAATTGCTATGATGTAACCGAATCTGATTTTTTTTATATTGTTTCTCATATACATTTTAATTTGATAACAGTATTTATCGAACCATAGAATCTTCCTTTTTGTTAATATCTTTTTTAATACTGATTATAATGCTATTTTGATTTAATTTAATCAATTTAGCGAATTTTTTATACACAAAATATTTAAACTGATTAATTTCTTAATAAATTTCATAAATGATTGAATTCAGGGAACATACGCTTAAGAACGGAATGCGACTCGTTATGAGCAGACAGAAGGTGATTCCAAATGTCATTATAAATACGAGTTTCCGGGTGGGCTCGAAAGATGAGGAGCCTGAAAAAACCGGTATTTCGCATTTATTCGAACACCTGATGTTCACTGGTTCGGAAAATGTTCCGCAGGGCATGTTCGACGAAATTCTAAATGCGAACGGGGGAGAAAGCAATGCGTTCACGACGCAGGATTACACAAGTTACTATTTATCCATACCTTCGACAAGAATTGAACTCGGGATGTGGCTTGATTCGGACAGGATTGCTTCATTTCCCGTAAATCAGGAAAGTCTTGAAATACAGAAAAAAGTCGTTCTCGAAGAAAAGAAGCAGGTTCACGATAATTCTCCGTTCGGCTCCCTCGAACCGGAAAGCCATAAGAGGTTATTTACTAAGAGCGGTTACCGCTGGCCGATAATCGGAGATGAAAAGCACGTCAAAAACTTTAAACTCGAGGACGTCAAAGATTTTTTTTACAGGTATTACGTTCCTTCCAATACTGTTCTTACCGTTGCCGGCGATATCGACTATGATGAAACGATAAGGCTCGCGGAAAAATATTACGGAGGGATACCAGCGGTGAAAACTAACGGCAGACCCGTTTACGAGGAAGTTCCTCTCGATTCGGTTTCTGAAGATACGATAAAAGACAACATTGCGCTGCCCGCAAGGTTCTTGTTTTATCGTGTTCCCGAAGCGGGCTCGAAAGACTATTATGTGCTTAAACTCATAAGCGCCGCGCTTTCATCGGGCGAAAGTTCGAGAGTTTACCGTTCCCTTGTTTCAGGAACAGGCACGGCGTCGGAGGCATACACTTTGGTGAGCGGAATGGAGCGGGCCAGCATTTTTTCCTTTAACTGTTTCCTGAGCGAAGGAAAGAATATCGCGGAGGCTTCCGCTATAATGGATGATATACTTGAAGACGTTTCCGAAAACGGATTGAAGGAAGAGGAAATAGTGAAATCAGTGAATAAAGTCGAAACGTCATATTACTTTAAGATTCAAACGTCGCTTAGACTTGCCGAGAGTCTTTCTTATTATAAAATGTTCTTCGACGATTGCAGTATGATAAACAAGGAAGTGGAAAGATTCCGGATTTTTGACAACGAAACAATTAAGAAGTCGGCAAGACAACATCTGAATAAGGGTAACAGAGTGATACTTAATTACGTACCGAAAAGAAAGCGGGTCGGAAATGATTGACAGAAGCAGTATGCCGGCAATCGGCGGCTTAAAGGACGTTTTGTTTCCTCCGTTCAGGGAATACACGCACGGCAGCGGACTGAAGTCTCTTTTCATTAAGGACAACAGGTTTCCTGTAATAACCTGCCGGCTGCTCGTTAAGTCAGGCTCGTATCGCGATTTTTTCAGAAAGGGAAAATCCGGGCTCGCCACCCTGACCGCTGAAATGCTGAATAAAGGTACCTTTAAAAAAAACAATGACGAAATTACAAGACTAATCGACTTCAACGGAGCATTGATTTCGACGGGTGCGGGATATGATGCCTCATACATCTCATTCAGTTGCCTGAAGAAAAATTTCGATGTCATGTTCGGACTCGTATCCGAACTGGTCGGAGAATCGGTTTTCCCCGAAGATGAATTGACTCAAAAAAGAAATCAGATTATAAGTTCTCTGATTTCGCTTCAGGATGAAGGGGCGTATCTCGCCGAGCGGGCTTTCTATTCCGCGCTTTATGAGGGAACGCCTTACGAAACAGACCCGGACGGGACTCCCGATTCTTTGAAGAATATTAAGCGGGATGATGTCGTCGAATTCAAGAACGAAAATTACGTGCCGTCAAACATGATACTCTGCGTGGTCGGCGACTTCGACGAGGACAAAGTAATAAAAGCGGCGGATAGGAATTTTACCGGAGGCGATATGAAGATTCCCGTTAACGGTTTTGAATTCCGGGGAAAACACCCTGGCAGACGTGTGTATATCGCTGAAAAGAAGGATGCCAAACAGGCAAGCCTGCACATCGGCCACGCCGGAATACACAGGGGACATCCGGATTTTGTAAAGACGATGTTTCTCAACGCGTTGTTCGGTGGAATGTTCACCTCCCGCATAAATAAAAATCTAAGGGAAGAAAAAGGGCTGACGTACGGCGCGCGTACTTCTTTCAATTGCCTGAAACATTCCGGCGATTTTTCGGTTGAAACTGAAGTGAACGGCGATAAATCAGGACTTGCCGTCAGGGAAATAATTAAGGAAATGAATGATATGAGGGAAAATCCTGTTTCGGATAAAGAACTTGAAAGCGCGAAAAGTTATATCTCTGGAAATTTTCCTCTTCAACTTGAAACATCGAACAGCGTTGCGGGGAAACTTCTTAGTCTTGAACTTTACGGCGCGAAAAAGGATTTTTACGACCATTATCTGTCGACGATCAATTCGCTGACTGCCGATGACGTGACTGAAACGGCTCGGAAATACTTCAGACCCGATGAACTTATTATCGCGGCAGCGGGAAGCAGGTTGGATTTGGCGGAACAACTTAAAGAATTTGGCGATTCAGAATTTATAGATAAAGTAAAATGAAAGATACAATTATGGACACGGCCGATGTCGAAGGAATCGGTAAACTCAGTTCGAAGTTCAAACAACTTGACGCGGAAATGAGCAAAATAATAGTCGGGCAGAAAAAAGTTCTGCGCGACATAGTAATTACCATATTGTCGAAAGGTCACTGCCGGCTTATAGGTGTGCCGGGCCTGGCTAAGACGCTTATCGTGAAGTCTTTTTCGGAAGCCCTCGATTTGAAATTCAGCAGGATACAGTTCACTCCCGACCTTATGCCTTCCGACATCGTCGGAACGGAAATATTCGATACCGAAACAAACGGGGGAAAGAAATTCAAGTTCATTAAAGGTCCCGTGTTTGCTAATATGATTCTCGCGGACGAAATAAACAGGACTCCTCCGAAAACCCAGTCAGCGCTGCTCGAAGCAATGCAGGAACACCGCGTGACGGCGGCAGGGATGAGTTACGTGCTCGATGAGCCTTTCTTCGTACTCGCGACGCAGAATCCTATCGAGCAGGAAGGCACTTATCCTCTGCCCGAAGCCCAGTTGGACAGGTTCATGTTCAACGTCAACCTCGGATATCCTTCAAAAGATGAAGAGGTTGAAATCGTAAAACGCACAACGGGAACTGCCCACGGCGAAATCGTACCGGTCTTTTCGAAAAACGAAATAATCGGATTTCAGGAACTTGTGAGGAAGGTGCCCGTTTCTGACGAAGTGCTTTCTTATATCGTGGAAACTGTAAAGAAAACGAGACCCGAATCGGAGGATTCGCCCAAATTCGTGAAAGACTACATACGCTGGGGTGCAGGTCCGAGAGCCTCTCAGTATCTTACGCTGTCTGTAAAAGCGCTTGCCGCAATCGAGGGAAGGTTCACGCCTTCAAAGGACGATATTAAACTTGTTGCCGCGTCCGTGCTGCGCCACAGGCTGATATTGAATTTTAACGCCGAAGCCGATAACGTGAACGTAGACGAGATAATTAGCAGGATTTTCGCGTAAAATACGCAATTTGTCCCGCTTACATTTGTTTGTTTTCAGGAGTTTTCTATGTTTAAAATGAAAACTCCTCGTACCTGAAAGTGTGTCGATTCTTGCATCTCTCTCCCGCTGTTTTCAAGACGAATGTACACGCCTGCATAGCAAATAATTATTGTCGTGCGCGAAAAATATGCTTTAAAAAATCATTTATTTTTATTAATTTTACCGTTCGCAAAAATTTTGGCAATACATTCTCTGCGTTGTAAATCTAAAGAAATACAGCATTTCTTGTATTGACTTATTTTTAAAAAAATGCTAACTTGAAGTTTGTATAATTTTTACGTATTCAAAAACGATAAACACTTGTTTTTATAAATGGCATTAAGAAAGTTAAAACCCGTAACTCCGGCGACAAGATACTACTCGATTTCTTCCTTCGAAGAAATTACGAAGTCTACGCCTGAGAAGTCATTGCTGGCTCCATTGAAGAAATCCGGCGGTAGAAATAACCACGGCAGGGTAACTTCGAGATTCAGAGGCGGCGGACACAAGAGAAGATATAGAATTATTGATTTCAAGAGAGTGAGTTCAGAGGAAGCGAAGGTCATTGCGATAGAATATGATCCGAACAGAACCGCGCGCATAGCTCTTGTACAGTATCCCGACGGAAAAAAATCGTACATAGTCGCTCCTGACGGAGTCAAGGTCGGAGAAATTATTCAGTCTTCCAACGAGGCTGAAATAAAGGCGGGCAACACGATGCAGATTTCCGCGATACCCGTCGGTACGTTCATTCACAACATCGAACTGAAACCCGAGAAGGGCGCGCAACTCGTGAGAAGCGCGGGAACATCCGCTCAGATAGTCGCGAAAGATGAAAAGCATTGCCAGGTGAAACTGCCTTCGGGCGAAGTGAGAATGATAAAGAATGAATGCAAGGCGACAATCGGCGTTGTCAGCAACACTGACCACGAAAACATCAGCATCGGAAAAGCGGGACGCACGAGATGGATGGGCAGAAGGCCTCACGTCAGAGGTGTAGCGACGAACCCGATTGACCACCCGATGGGCGGCGGCGAAGGTAAAACTTCGGGCGGCGGTCATCCTGTTAGTCCCTGGGGTCTGCCTGCAAAGGGTTATAAGACTAGAAAAAAGAAAAATCTTTCAGACAAATATATTGTTAAGAAAAGGAAATAAACAATGTCCAGATCATTAAAGAAAGGTCCGTTTTTAGATTTTAAACTTCTCGATAAAGTCGATAAGTTGAATGACAAGAAACAGAAGAAGGTAATCAAGACCTGGTCGAGAGCATGCACTATTACTCCGGATTTTATCGGACACACATTTGCCGTCCACAACGGCAACAAGTTCATCCCGGTATTTGTAACTGAAAATATGGTCGGACATAAGTTAGGCGAGTTTTCGCATACGAGGACGTTTAGAGCCCATTCAGGACAAAGAAAAGAAGAAAAATCAGGAGGTGCAAAGTAATATGGAAGCAAAAGCGATAAAGAGATACATTCCTTCATCCCCCCGGAAAATGAGACTTCTCGTAGATTTAATCAGAAATAAATCAATCGAAGACGGTGTGAACATACTGAAATTCTCGAAAAAACATTCTGCAAAAGTTATTGAAAATACTTTGATTTCCGCTTATTCGAACCTGATAAAGAAACTTGATACGGGCAGGCTGAACAGGAATGAGGTGCTCGTGAAGGAAGCGTTTGTTGACGGCGGTCCGGTGCTCAAAAGGATGCTTCCGGCTCCTCAGGGAAGAGCGTACAGGATAAGAAAACGCTCGGCTCATCTTACGATTATTGTGGAAAATATTGAACAAAAAAATTAATAAATTAAATTTTTAGGAGATTCTTTGGGACAAAAGACAAATCCGGTTGGTTTTAGATTAGGGGTCATAAATACTTGGGACTCCAATTGGTATGATGAAAAGAGTTTTTCGGGAAAACTGAAGGAAGATTCCCTCATAAGGGGATACCTCAAGAAAAGACTCGAGAAAGCCAGCGTAGCCAAGGTCTTGATTGAAAGAACGCTGAAGAAAATTACGCTTACTATCAGCACTTCCAGACCTGGGTTTGTTATCGGAAAGAGCGGAAAAGAAATCACCCAGTTGGAAAACGAAATAAAGCAGATTACAAATAAGGAAGTTAAGATAAACGTTGAAGAGATAAAGAAGCCTGAATTGAGCGCGCACCTCGTTGCGGAAAACATTTCGTCTCAGATATCAAGCAGAGTCTCTTTCAGAAGAGCGATGAAATCAGCCATAACCTCAACTATGAGAATGGGCGCGGAAGGCATCAAGGTTATGTGCAGCGGCAGGCTCGGCGGCGCGGAAATAGCAAGGTCGGAGCAGTATAAGGAAGGAAGAATTCCCTTGCAGACGCTGAGAGCGGATATTGATTACGCATCGGTAACGGCGCATACGATTTACGGAGCAATCGGTGTCAAGGTATGGATATGCAAAGGCGAAAAACTTACTAAATAAAGAAAATAATCGGAGTATATAAGTTATGTTAATGCCCAAGAGGGTTAAGTTCAGAAAAACCCAGAAAGGTAACAGAAGAGGGAAAGCCAACAGAGGCAATCTCGTAGCGTTCGGTTCGTACGGAATGAAGGCGATGGAAGCTGCCTGGATAACGGACAGACAGATTGAAGCGGCAAGAATTGCCCTGACAAGGTTCATGAAGAGGGACGGAAAAGTCTGGATAAGAATATTTCCCGATAAGCCCGTAACGAAGAAACCCGCTGAAACGAGAATGGGTAAGGGTAAAGGCGCTCCCGAATACTGGGTTGCCGTTATTCAGCCGGGCAAGATTATGTTTGAAGTAGACGGCGTCACGGACAAGGTCGCGGAAGAGGCGTTCAGGCTCGCTTCGCATAAGTTACCCATTAAAACAAAGTTTGTAAAAAGAATAGTATAACAAAAAATCGCAGGCATTATGAAGTTTTATCAGATAAAAGACATGGCGACACCGGACCTCAAAATTGCTTTGAAAGAATCATCGGAAGCGCTTGAGAATTTCAGGTTTCAGCATGCATCGGGACAACTTGAAAATTATAAGGCAATGATGAACGCCAAGAAAGACATAGCCAGAATTCTGGGTGTCCTTCGTCAAAGAGAGTTAGCCGAAAAGAAGAATTTAAAGAAATAACAATATATAATTTTAATGAGCGAAGAAAACAAAGTTCAAGAAGTCAAAAAAAGATTAGCATCGAGGAAAGCCAGAATAGGCGTGGTGATAAGCAATAAAATGGATAAGTCCATTCTTGTCGCTATCGAGAAGAGAATGAAGCATCCGCTTTACAAGAAGTTCTTCAAGAAAACCACGAAGTTCATGGCGCACGACGAAAAGAATGAATGCGGAATCGGAGATACGGTGAAAATTATGGAAACGAGACCGCTTAGCAACAAGAAGCGCTGGAGACTTGTGGAAATCGTGGAAAAAGCGAAATAATAATAATAATCAAGTAAAGATAATTTTAATTATGATACAGGAAGAAACAAATCTTACGGTTGCGGATAATTCAGGCGCGAAGTCTGTCAGGTGCATCAGGGTTCTGGGCGGATCGGACAGAAGATACGCTAGCCTGGGCGATATTATCGTTGTTTCCGTGAAGTCGGCTATTCCCGGCGGCACGGTTAAGAAGGGAGAAGTCTCAAGAGCGGTAATCGTGAGAACGGTAAAGGAAGTAAAGAGAAAAGACGGAAGTTGCATAAAATTTGATGAAAACGCCGCGGTACTTATAAACGCGAACAACGAACCGAGAGGCACTCGTATTTTCGGACCGGTCGCGAGAGAACTAAGGGAAAAGCAGTTCATGAAAATAATTTCGCTCGCTCCGGAAGTAATTTAAAGGCATCGAAAAAAAGATATTAAAATGATAAAATCAAGACTCAAAAAAAACGATTTGGTAAAAGTAATCAGCGGTAATTCAAGAGGAACAACCGGAAAGATTCTTTTTATCGACAGGAAAAAAGGAAGAGTTATTGTCGAGGGCGTGAATATAGTTCACAAGCACACGAAACCGACACAAAAAAATCCTCAGGGCGGTATTGTCAAGAGGGAAGCTTCGATTAACATCACGAACGTTCAGTTAATTTGTCCGAAGACGAACAAGCCGACCAGAATCGGAATGGAACTCGTGTCCGACGCCTCGACGGGCAAATCGAAGAGAATGAGAAAAAGCAAACAATCAGGCGAAATAATAATCAGTTAAAAAAATGGCAAAAAGCAAGCAAGATAGAAAAAAAGAAAACGAAAAAGTCGATCAGCAGGCAAAGGGCAAAAAAGGCAAAGACGGCAAAGACGAAAAATTCAAGGAAGAGAAAGTGCCTGTGAGATTACTTGAGTTTTACAGAACGAAGATTGTACCTGAATTAATAAAGAAGTTCAGTTATAAGAATAAAATGCAGGCTCCGAAACTCCAGAAAATTATTCTTAACTGCGGAGCGGGTGCTGCCGTCACGGACCCGAAAATTATCGACTCGACCGTAAAAGACCTCGAAGCGATTACGGGACAGCATCCCACTGTCATAAAAGCCAAGAAATCGGTTTCGAATTTTAAACTCAGACAGGGTATGAACATTGGCGTCAGGGTCACACTCAGAAACGACAGGATGTATGAATTCCTCGACAGGCTTATAAACGTCGCGATTCCGAGAATACGCGATTTCAGAGGACTTCCCGACAAGAGTTTTGACGGAAGAGGCAATTACTCTATGGGCGTTAAGGAGCAGATTATTTTTCCCGAGATAAACGTCGATAACATCGCGAGAATTATGGGCATGGATGTTACTTTCGTAACCTCCGCCGGAACTGACGAAGAGGCGTTCGAACTTTTAAAATCTTTCGGATTACCGTTTACAAAATAATAATTCAAATGGCAAAAAAATCACACATAGCAAGACAGGAGAGAAGAGAGAGACTCGTTAAGAAATATGCGGAGAAGAGAAAAGAACTTAAGGAAAAAGGTGACTACGCGGCGCTGGCGAAACTGCCGAGAGACAGCAGCGCGACAAGACTGCACAACAGATGCAGCATGACCGGAAGAGCAAGGTCATATTACAGAAAATTCGGGGTGTCACGTCTCGTGTTCAGGGAATTGGCGCTGCAGGGCAAGATCCCCGGAGTAGTTAAATCAAGCTGGTAAAAAAACAAAACAGGAGATTTTTTAGAATGTCAATGACAGATCCAATAGCAGATTTCTTAACAAGAGTCAGAAACGCGATAAATTCGGGAAAGAAAACGGTTGATATACCTGCTTCGAAGATGAAAACCGGTATTGCGGATTTAATGCTGAAAGCGCGCTTTATAAGCGATTACTCGATTATTGAAACCGAAGGTAACAAGAAATATATTTCTATCAAACTGAAATATAACGACGGCGTTAGCGTTATCGAAGGGCTTAGAAAAATCAGCAAACCCGGAATCAGAACGTATAAAGGCGCCGAAGAACTTCCCCGTGTGAGGAACGGTCTCGGAATCGCGGTTATCTCGACCTCAAAAGGACTGATGACCGACAAGCAGGCAAGAAGCCAGAACATCGGCGGCGAAGTCATTTGTGAAATCTGGTAATTTATAAAAAAGAAAATCAAGAAACATGAGCAGAATAGGTAAAAAATTAATTGAAATTCCGAACGGAGTCAAACTTGATATTAAGGATTCGGAAGTAAGCGTCACGGGTCCGAAAGGAACACTTTCGATGACACTTACCGGAGATATCAGGATAAGCGTGAACGGGAATGAGGTAACATTTACGAGAGATAACGAACAGAAAAAGAATAAAGCGCTTCACGGTTTATACAGAGCGCTTCTTATGAATATGGTAATCGGCGTTACGGAAGGATATTCGAAAAAACTCGAACTCGTCGGAATAGGATATAAGGCGGAACTCAAAGGAGACTTTCTGCTTATAAATATCGGATATTCGCATCCGATAATATTCAAGGCACCCGAAGGCATTAAAATCGAAGTGCCCGCTCCGACGAACATTATCGTAAGCGGCAACGATAAACAACTGGTCGGACTAATCGCGGCGAAAATACGTTCTTTCCGTGAACCCGAACCCTATAAAGGAAAAGGAATTAAGTACGATACAGAAAAGATTAGAAGAAAAGCGGGAAAAACAGCAGCAAAGTAAAATTTTAAAAGTTTAATAGTAAAAAAGTGAATACGAAATACTTATCAAGAAGAGCAAAGATAAAATATAAAATCAGGAAAAAGGTTTCGGGAACCCCGGATAAACCCAGACTGGTTGTATTCAGAAGCGCGGTCAATATTTACGCGCAGTTGGTCGATGATGTAAACGGCAAGACGCTTGCATCGGCTTCTTCACTGGAAAAGGAATTGAAATCCAAAATTGAAGGAACCAAGGGAAGAGTCGGAAAATCGAAAATAATCGGAATGACGATTGCGGAAAGAGCAAAGAATTTGAGCATTATGAACGTCGTGTTTGACAGGAACGGTTATCTTTATCACGGACGTGTTAAAGCGCTTGCTGAAGGTGCCCGCGAAGGTGGTTTAAAGTTTTAACTAAATTCTTTATATTTATTAGTTTAAAAATTTGATATATTCTCGGGTCGTCTAATGGCAGGACAGCGGCCTTTGGAGCCGTTAGCGGAGGTTCGAATCCTCCCCTGAGAACAGAACCTGTAAGATGTTTATATACAGGAAATAATATCAGGATTTAAGAAAGTGTAAATTTATATTTTAATGGCGAAAAAATACATAAAGGCAAGCGAACTCGAGTTAAAGGAAAAACTGGTTTACATAGGCAGAGTTGCCAAGGTTGTAAAGGGCGGACGCAGGTTCAGTTTCAGCGCGGTCAGCGTTGTCGGAGACGGTAAGGGACACGTAGGACTCGGATTAGGGAAAGCCAACGAAGTTACGGACGCAATAAGGAAAAGCGTTGAGGACGCGAGAAAATCTTTAATGGAAGTTCCGTTAAGAAAAGGAACGATTCCTTTTGAAATCATCGGAAAGTACGGCGCGGCGAAAGTGCTTCTGAAACCCGCGACTCCCGGAACGGGACTAATTGCTGGCGGCGGCGTGAGAGCGGTGCTCGAAGCGGCAGGCATTCAGGACGTTCTTACAAAACTGCTCGGTTCTTCGAATCCGCATAACGTAGTGAAAGCGACAGTAAGCGCTTTAAGAAATCTTCGCGACGCGAAAACAACCGCGGATAAGCGCGGAATGAATTTATCAGAATTATTCTCAATCTAACGATGGAAAAGAATTTAAAAATAACACAAGTAAAAAGCATAATAGATACAACAGTAAGGCAAAAAAGAACAATTGAAGCATTGGGTCTCGGAAGACCTAATTATTCAGTCGTTAAAAAGGATTCACCTCAGATCAGAGGCATGATCGAGAAGGTGAAACATTTAGTGAAAGTAGAAGTATTATAGGTAAAGATTTTCGGAAAATAATCAGTGTTACAGTAAAAAAAACAAAAACTAAATGAAAGGAAAAGAAATGAAATTTGCAAAATTACTCTCCATTATGCTTTTGGGGATCATGCTTGTATCGTCCGTATCGTTCGGACAGTCCATCCCCAGCGGTACCGCAAGGTACGAAGCATTGGGTTACAATCCTTTTATAAAGGATGCTTCGATTGACATTAACAGAAACCCTTCCTGGGCAACCGTGTACAGAAATTATGTATTCGGTGACATCGGAAGAGACGTAGTCGGAAACGACCAATATCAACTGACCGAACAGTGGGCAGGCGTCAACTTCGGCGTATCGAAGGACGTATCTTTAGGTCTTGTCCTGAATAAATTCGAAGACAAGTGGACTGATTTTAATAATTACAGTAACAATGTCTACGGTGTAAACAGACCTGTAGTGCCTTTAAAGGTTTTATTCGGCTGGCAGATGTCACCTAAGTTTGCACTCGGAGTTGCTCCGTATTATGCGGGATGGTCCTATGAGTTTGACTCAACAGGTCAAAATCACAAATGGAGTTCGATGTCATTAGGCGGTACTATCGGTGTTCTTGGTAAACTTGAAGGCGGATGGATTGAAGGTGCGGTAGATTTAAAAATTAACAAATACAAATACGAAAGAACTATCGCTACAACAAGTAATATCGATGAAAATGAAGGCGGAATGCAGATGGATGTATTCACAAGAGCATTCTTCACCGTGAACAAGAATCTCGGTGTTAATTTAGTTCCGTATCTCGGATTTGGAATGTACAGTTGGAATCCAACCTCTACTCCGCTTGTGGCGGGTGGTTACAATAAGTATAGCCACTTGAATTTCATGGGCGGTCTTGGTTTAAATATGCCGGTACTTGACAACGGTCTGTTAGCAGGCGGTCTTTCTTTAGGTTACCACCAATTCGAAAACAAGTACGAAGCTTCAAATTACACTTATACATATTCCGAATTCGTGCTTCCTCAGTTCAATCTTGGCATTGAATGGCCGTTCACTGATTGGCTTACGGGAAGAGCAGGTTATTCGAGATCTGTAATTTCGTCTAAGAGCAATGTCGAATCTGCGGGAAATACCTATTTCTGGAAAAGCACGGGAGTGTCAGACTCCAAGCAGACAATCACAGTCGGTTTCGGTCTTGATTTCAACAGATTCAACCTCAGCGGTACAGTCGGCGAAAAATTATTCAAGGATGGTTTCTATATCATGACGGGCAAGACGAATGAAATGTTCGGAGTGATTTCAGCATCTTATTATTTTGGTAAATAATTTGTTAAAAAGAATATCATAAATCATAACATGAGACCCCTTGGTAATACAAGGGGTCTTATTATTAGTCTAATAAAAAGCAATGAACATACTCAGTAACTTAAAATACGCAGAAGGCTCGAGAAAAAAGAAAAAAAGAGTCGGTAGAGGTCAGGGTTCCGGTTTCGGCGGGACATCAACAAGAGGAGAGAACGGCGCGAAATCGCGTTCAGGCAACAAATACAGAGCCTGGTTTGAAGGCGGTCAGATGCCGCTTCAGAGAAGAGTGCCCAAGTTCGGCTTCAGGAACATTAACAGAGTTGAGTATAATGTTTTGAATCTTGGCAATATTCAGAAACTTATCGACGAAGGTAAGATTTCAGAAACGAAGATTGACGTAAAATATTTTCTCAACTTTGGTTTCGTAAAGGATTCCAAAAAGCCGTTGAAAATTCTCGGAAACGGAGAATTGAAATCAAAACTTGAAATAACAGCAAATTCATTCAGCAAATCTGCTAAAGAAAAAATCGAGAACCTCGGAGGAAAAGCCATTACAATATGAGCGGTTTCGTAGAAAATTTCAGGAACATTTTTAAGATTGAGGAACTGAGAACCAGAATCCTCTTCACGATTGCACTTCTTGTTGTCGTGAGAATCGGCGCGCACATTACCCTTCCGGGCATCGACGCTTCAATTCTTGCCGAGGCTAACAAGAATATGAGTTCGAACAATCTTTTCGGCTTGTACGACTTGTTCGTCGGAGGTGCTTTCCAGAAGGCAGCCGTGTTTTCACTCGGCATTATGCCTTACATCAGCGCATCTATTATTATTCAGTTACTGGGCGCGGTATTTCCTTACTTCCAGAAACTTCAGAAAGAAGGCGAAGAAGGCAGAAAGAAAATCAACCAGTTGACAAGGCTCGGCACGATTCCTGTCGCCGCGCTGCAGGCCTGGGGCATCAGCGTTCAACTTGGCACGAGGAAAGCGGGAGAACTTCATATAATAAGCCCTGAAGTCTCGACATTCATGTTCACGATTTCTACAGTGATTTTCCTTACGGCCGGCACTATTCTTTTGATGTGGATGGGCGAGCAGATTACGGAAAGGGGTATCGGAAACGGTATTTCTCTCATAATTTTTATCGGAATCATTGACAGATTCCCGTATTCAATATTCGATGAATACAGAATAATTTCGGAAGGCGTCAGGAACATACTCATAGAAGCGGTTTACATCGCGGCGTTCGTATTCATTATCGCGGGCGTAATTGCAGTAACAGTCGCGACGAGAAAGATTCCCGTGCAGTACGCGAAAAGAGTCGTTGGAAGAAAAGTATTCGGCGGAGTAACACAGTACATTCCGCTGAAAGTTAACCAGGCCGGCGTAATGCCGCTTATCTTCGCGCAATCGATTATGTTCATTCCCAGCACGGTTCTGTCGTTCTTCCCGAACAGCGACTTCATGCAGAATGTAGCGAGATATTTTGATTATCAAAGTTGGTTCTATTCGTTCGTATATGCGCTGCTGATCGTATTTTTCACTTATTTTTATACGGCGATCGCTTTCAATCCTAAAGACGTCGCCGACAACATGAAAAAACAGGGCGGATTTATTCCCGGTGTAAGACCCGGCAAACCGACATCCGATTTCATCGATAACATACTGACAAAAATAACTCTGCCGGGATCTATTTTCCTGGCGCTTATAGCAATAATACCTTCATTACTGACAAAACTCGGTGTTACGCAGGGATTGGCGCAATTCTTCGGAGGCACGAGTCTGCTTATTGTTGTGGGTGTCGCTCTCGATACGCTTCAGCAAATCGAGTCGCATCTTCTCATGAGGCATTACGACGGATTCATGAAGGGTACAAAGTTGAAAGGCCGCAGGTTCTGATAATTTAATGTCTCTGGTCAAAAGCGATAGTGAAATAGATTTGATGCGCGAAAGTTGCGGTATTGTTGCGGGTTCTTTAAAATACATAAAAGATTTTATTAAGGCGGGAGTTACAACTCTTGAACTTGACAGACTTATTGAGGATTACATCAGAAGCAGAGGTGCTTATCCCGCATTCAAGGGTTACGGAGCCACGAGAAAGAAAAAGGGTTTTCCCGCAAGCGCGTGCATTTCGGTAAACGACATCGTTGTTCACGGGATTCCGTCGGAAAGGAAACTCGAAGAAGGCGACATAGTTTCGGTTGATGTAGGTGCGCTTAAAAACGGATTCTACGGAGACGGCGCTTATACTTACGCTGTCGGAGAAGTCAGCAGGAAGAAAGAAATGCTGATGAAAGTTACGGAGGAATCGCTCTACAAGGGGATTGAAAGAGCGGTCGCGGGCAATACGATAAACGACATAGCAATAGCGGTTCAGTCATACGTGGAAGGCTCGGGGTTCAGCGTCGTAAGGGACCTGGTCGGACACGGGATAGGTAAGAATCTACACGAAGAGCCCGCAGTCCCGAATTTCTATAGTACGGCGAATAATTTCAGGCTTAAAGCGGGGATGACCCTGGCAATAGAGCCGATGGTTAATTACGGCGGTTTTGAAGTGCTGACTCTTGATGACGACTGGACGATAGTTACGAAAGACGCGGAACCGTCCGCTCATTTCGAGCATACGATTCTGATAACGAACGGGAAACCTGAAATTTTAACAGTATAGAAAAATTTGGTGAAACAGGATTCAATAAAAGTTGACGGAATTATAACGGAAATTCTTCCGAACACCACTTTTAAAGTTAAGCTTGAGAACGGTCACGAGATACTTGCTCATATCTCCGGAAAGATGAGAATGAACTATATAAGAATTCTGCAGGGCGACAAGGTGAGCGTGGAACTTTCACCTTACGACCTGACAAAAGGCAGAATCACTTACAGGTATAAATAATAAATTAATTTACATATATGAAAGTTAGAAGTTCTGTAAAAAAGATGTGCGATAAGTGCAAGATAATAAAGCGCAAAGGCGTGGTAAGGGTAATCTGCATTAATCCAAAACACAAACAACGTCAAGGATAATTTTTAAAATTTAACTACACAGGAGTAAAAATTGGCAAGAATAGCAGGAGTTGACCTTCCGAGAAACAAGAGAGTAGTGATCGGGCTGACATCGATTTTCGGTATCGGTCTCTCGACTTCGAAATCGATATTGGGAAAACTCGGAATCAACGAGGATACAAAGGTATCCCAGCTTACTGACGATGAAGTTAACAAGATAAGGAACGAAATCAGTAATATTAAGATAGAGGGCGCCCTAAAGTCAGAAGTACAGATGAACATAAAGCGTTTAATGGATACCGGTACCTATCGCGGCAAAAGACACAGAAGAGGACTTCCGGTCAGAGGGCAGAGAACCAGAACGAATGCCCGTACGAGAAAAGGAAAGAGGAAAACTGTTGCAGGAAAGAAGAAAGCTGCGGCTAAGAAGTAAAAAATAATTTGTTTAAAAATTAAATCTATAGAACTTGGCAAAGACTTTTAAAAAAGCGAAGAAAAAAATTCAGGTCGATTCCAACGGCGTGGCTCATATAAGAGCGACGTTCAACAACGTGATAGTCACGCTTACCGATGCTTACGGCAATACGATTTCATGGGCGTCGTCCGGGAAGATGGGATTCAAGGGTTCGAAGAAGAACACTCCGTTTGCGGCGCAGATGTGCGCGGAAGCGGCGGCGAAAGAAGCATTCGATCTCGGCCTTAAGAAAATCGAAGTCCTTATTAAAGGCGTTGGTTCGGGAAGAGACGCCGCGGTTCGCGCGCTTAACACGGCAGGACTCGAAATCCTTTCAATTAAGGACATCACCCCTCTGCCGCATAACGGCTGCAGACCCCCGAAAAGAAGAAGAGTTTAAAAATTTTATTATAATTAAAGAAAAAATTATAAATGGCAAGATATACTGATGCAAGTTGTAAACTCTGCAGAAGAGAAAGAACGAAATTATTCCTGAAGGGCGTAAAGTGCTTTACAGACAAATGCCCGATTGAATCAAGAAACTATCCTCCGGGTCAGCACGGCATGAGCCGCCGGCCCAGAGTTAGCGATTATTTAATACAGTTGAGGGAGAAACAGAAAATCCGCAAGACCTACGGTCTTCTCGAAAAACAATTCAGAGGATATTTTGAAGATGCAGCAAAGCAGAAAGGCGTTACAGGCGATAACCTCGTAAAGATTCTTGAAAGCAGGTTCGACAACACGCTTTACAGGCTAGGACTCGCTCCGTCCAGAAAAGCGGCCAGGCAATTAATCCTGCACAGACATCTTACCGTGAACGGCAAGGTCGTTAACATTCCTTCATACATGCTGAAATCCGGCGACGTAATTCAGGTAAGGGAGAAAAGCAGGAAAGTGCCTTCTTTCCACGAAGCGATGAAGAGAATGAAGGATAACATGCTTCCGTCGTGGCTGAATCTCGATAAGGCGAATATGGCCGGAACGTTTCTGAATGTGCCCGAAAGAAGCGATGTGCCTTTCATAGGAAACGAACAACTTGTCGTTGAATTGTATTCAAAATAAAATCTAATTAATATATAATGAAAATTAATCATTTGCTTTTACCGGAAAAGGTAATTAAAGAAGAATCTTCATATACTGATACTTTTGGCAGATTCATCGTACAGCCTCTCGAAAGGGGTTATGGCGTTACTATTGGTAATGCGCTGAGAAGGGCATTGATTTCGTCTTTACCCGGCACCGCCATCGTAGCATTACGGGTAAATGACATCCAGCATGAATTCACTACTATCAAAGGTGTTGTTGAAGACGTATCGGAAATTATTCTTAACCTTAAAGAAGTCAGATTTAAAGACCTGTCCGGAAAGCCCGGCAAGATTGAATTCAAGATTTCGGGTCCCGCCGAGCTTAAGGCAAAGCACATTCAGGAGGCAACCGCCGAATACGAAATACTCAATCCCGAACTCCACATCGCTACTCTTAACAAGGAAGGCGTGATGGACGTTGAAATCAGGATTGGAAGCGGTGTGGGTTACGTTCCTTCTGAAGAAAACAAGAAATACGATCTGCCCGTAGGTTTCATACCGGTCGATTCGCTCTTTTCACCGATACTCAACGTGAACTATACGATAGAAAACACGCGCGTCGGTCAGAGAACGGATTACGAAAAACTCGTGCTTGATGTTACGACAAACGGCGCGATTGAACCTGAAATGGCTGTTATCCAGGCGTCGAAGATTCTTAAAGAGCACATCCAGTTGTTTTTGAACCTGAGTCCGGATGCCGAATTCAAGGATACGGTTGAAGAGGTTAAGGACGAACAGTTCGAAAACGTCAAGAAGATACTTCTGACACCTGTCGATGAACTCGACCTTTCAGTGCGCTCGCAGAACTGTCTGCGTTCGGCGAATATAAAGAATATTGCGGAACTCGTGAGCAAACAGGAATCGGATATGCTTCATTACAGAAATTTCGGAAGAAAGTCTCTTGCGGAGCTCGGTGAACTTATAGAAAGTTTCGGGCTTAGTTTCGGCATGGACGTTGAAAAATATATCGGCGAAGAAAAAAAGAAATAAGACACCTTAAATTTTGATAAACAAATCTTTGTAAAGAATGGAACATAGAAAAAAAGGCAGAAAACTGAAAAGAACCGCAAGCCACAAGAGAGCCTTGCTTTCAAACCTGTCAATGTCGCTTATAAAATATAAAAGAATAAAAACTACGCTTGCAAAAGCGAAAGAACTTAGACTTTACGTTGAACCTCTGTTGACCAAAGCGAAAAAGGCCGTGCTGCTTAAGGATAAGAGCCCGGAAAAGTACGTTCACTTTGCAAGGGAAATCAGAAAGTTTCTTAAAGACAGAGAATCGATAAACGTGCTGCTCAAGGAAATCGGACCCAAGATACTGGAAAGAAACGGCGGTTACACGAGAGTCCTTAAAAGCGGCTTCAGAGTCGGCGACGGCGGCGACGAGGCGATAATCGAACTCGTTGATTTCAGTGTTGTTGAAAAGCCGAAAGCGGAAACTAAGACTTCTGAAGTTAAGAAAACTGCGGCAGTTAAACCCGCGGCTAAGAAAACAACTAAGAAGAAAACCGAAACCGAAGAGCCTGCTGAAAAACCCGTGAAGAAGACTACGGTAAAGAAAACCGTTAAGAAGACAGAAAAAAAAGAGACGAAGACGGAAAAACCCGTGAAGAAAACGACGGCGAAGAAATCGCCTAAGAAAAAAGAAGAATAAGATCTGAATTATCTTGCTATTATGAGGCTGTCCGTAAAGACAGCCTTTTTTTTACTAACGTCAAGTCATTTCTGCAATACCAAATTTTTTCATTTCATAAAACAAGCAAATTTATTATTTTTTACCAAACCAAGTCCTTAACTTTTTGAAAAAATTATAATTATAATATTTTGTTCCTGAAAAAGTTAGGGATTTATAATTTATACGGAAAATGAAGATTACTTCAGCAGAATTTATAAGCAGCATTTACGATTTGAGGACACTTCCGAAATCGGTTTTGTCGGAATTCGTATTCGTCGGACGCTCAAACGTCGGTAAATCATCAATGATAAATAAAATCTGCAACAGGAAGAGCCTTGCGAAAATCGGCTCAGTGCCGGGAAAAACAAGGCAACTGAATTATTTCCTGATAAATGAAGAATTTTATCTTGTTGATCTGCCGGGTTATGGTTATGCAAAAGTGCCCGAGCAAATCAGGGCAGGCTGGAGAAAACTCGTCGAAGAATACATCAGCGAAAGGCAGAATGTCAACATGGTTTTCGTTCTTATCGACGCGAGACACGAACCTACTTATCTGGACGAACTTATGGTAAGTTGGCTTGAGTATTACGAAATACCCTTCGCAATAATTCTTACGAAGTCGGACAAGATTTCGAAGAACAAGATGGAAAAACAGATTTACCGCGCATCGAAAATTGTAAACAACGACGTTCTTTGCAGGGACTTTATACCGTTTTCGATAATTTCCGGCGAAGGGCGTAATGAAGTAATCGGATTAATAGGAGACGCTCTTAAGAATCCAATAAAGAGAGAAGACTAATCTACATTTCATATTAACTTTAAATCCTTTCATTGCGGGTTGAGGGTAAAATATCGATTCTTGCGGCCGGAGATTTTAATCTAAAAGGAGTTGAAAAAATTCTACCCGTTTCCCGATACCGAATCGTTAAAAGGAAAAATCTTTCCACCGAAGACATACTGAGATACGGCGGCCGCTGCGAAGTTTTAATAATCAATTCACGCAGAAAACTTGATAAAGTTTTCCTGTCCCGTTGCAATATAAAAACACTCTGCACCGCTTCGAAAGGCACGGACCATATCGACACTGAATACGCAGCCAGAAGAGGCATAAGGGTAATAAATTCAGAAAGCGGAAATTACATCTCGGCAGCCGAACATACCTTCGCTTTAATTCTGTGTTTACTAAAAGGAATAAAGGTCTCGGATGAATTAATAAGATGCGGCAGGTTTGATTTCTGGGATTTTGAAAGAAAAAATCTTTTCGGAAAAAAAATCGGAATAATAGGTACCGGGAAAGTCGGCACAAGAGTATCCGAAATCTCAAAGGCGTTCGGGATGCAGGTTCTGGCTAATGATATTGATAAATCTGTAATAAGAAGAAATTTCTTCCTTAATTATTACGACTTAGAGCATGTTTTAAGAAATTCTGACATCGTTTCCGTCCACATACCTTACAATAAATCCAACATAAAATTCATCGACGGGGCGAAATTGTCAATAATGAAACCGGACGCTGTTTTCATAAATACGTCAAGAGGCGGAATTGTGAATGAAGAAGCATTGTTGCGTATTTTGAAGTCTAAGAAAAATTTTCGGGCGGGTCTTGACGTATTCGAAAAAGAGCCTTATATTAATAAGGAATTCCTGAATTTGAGGAACGTCGCGCTCACGAATCATACCGCAGGTAAGACTCCAGAGAGCGCGCAAAGTATTATAAATGAAATATTAATGCAAGTCAAAAGACATACTTGAAATTGAATCGTATTTAAAGTATGCCGAAATAACTTGAAGTATTAAAAAAACATTACAATTGGATTATAAAATTGTATATTGACAAGATTTTCAAATAGTATTATATTGAAAAAAGCGTTACATTTTAAATAATTGAATTTTCCTAAATCTCAAAACATAAAGGAGAAAAAATGTTAAAAAAATTACTTCTCGCTGCTTTGTTGATTGTTTTCGGCATTAGTGCCGTAAATGCGCAATTAACAAAGGCTCAGATTGACAAGATGTCAAGAATTGAGTACAAAATTAAAATGAACGGCGATGCTATCGTAGGCGTCAGGGCTGACGGAAAACCTAATAATTTTGGTTTACCTTCAGTTTCTTCATACCTGAAGAGCGTAACAACATCACCGAAGATGAAACCCGACTGGGATTTAACTGCTACATTTACGCCTATCGGATGTTCATCGATTTATGACCTGTGTTCAAACGGTTCGCCCGTAACTATCTGGCAGGACCCCAGCACACCGGACAACATTCATATAGTGGTTGTACACGCGCCACTCGGAGACGGAACGACGTTCCCGACCAGAAGATCCAAATATTATTTTAGTTCCGACAGAGGTACGACGTGGACTTTCATCTCCGACGTACCGAGCAATATCAAGAGCGGTTTTCCGACAATAAACGGAACGTCTGACGGAAATGCTTTAATTGCTAATCACTGCCAGGACGGTACTTCGTACCAGATTACAAACGTTTACGTTGACGCATTCCCGGGCGTAGGTTCGTTCACGCACCTTTATCCCCCCGGAGCAAATTCAACAACTACACAGCCGATCTGGCCGAGAGTTCTTACAACAACAAACGTTTCTCTTACGAACAAATTCTTAATTCTTGCTTCGCAGAACGGTATTGACTCTTCCCATAAAATAATCAACACGGGAATGGGTTCCACACCCGGTACATGGGGTCCGTGGAGTTATTTCGCCGGCGATCAGGCTGAAACATACGGCCTCGCAAGAGGTTCTGACGGTAGGATCGGTGTCGTTTACAAAAACAACGATGCGAATAATCCCGAATCATACGCGGACGTATGGTTCATGGAATCAACCGATAACGGCAATACTTTCACAACACCTTTGAAGATTTTTGATTGCAACTTCGCGACGGATTCATTAGGACCCGTAAGAGGCGTTGGAATCGTCTATGCCGGTACATCACCGAAAGTCGTATTCGAAACTATAAAACAAACCACGGAAGGTTCGTTCTATCCGGGACTTCCGGCGAAGATAAGATTCTGGTCGCCGATTCTTCCAGGTTCTGATCCCAACAAGAGCGTTGTTATTGCTGACACGACTATGGTCGGATATCATCCGTACGTCGGCGTCAATGACGTAATGAGTTCGATGAGCCGCCCGAATATCGGCGTATCAGCGGACGGAAACGTTCTCTTTGCAGTATTCCAGGTTCCTTCGGACTATGTCGGAGGAGTCACGGATACAACAACATTTATGGATATGTATTTCACGCTTTCCGGTAACGGTGGTGCTACATGGAAACGCCCCATGAAGATAAACCCCGAAACACCGATTAAAGACTGGAGATATCCGAGCATTTCATTATGGAATGATAATTCATCCACGATGTACTATGCCAACATTAACGTGTTATCAGGCAACATGCCGGGTAGTTACGTTAACGGATCAGGCAACGGCGAATCTGCTGAACCTTACGTATTCGTAAGACTCGCAATTCCGTTGTCATCGGTATCGGTAAATCAGGTATCGAACGAAGTTCCTTCGAACTTCTCGCTTTCACAGAACTATCCGAATCCTTTCAACCCGACAACAAACATTAAGTTTGCGGTAAGCAAAGCCGGATTGGTTTCTCTGAAAGTTTATGACCTGTCAGGTAAGGAAATTACGACGCTGGTCAATGAAAACATGTCGGTTGGTACGTATGAATACAAGTTCAACGCGTCCAATTTATCGAGCGGTATCTACTTCTACACATTGAGCGCGAACGGATTCACAGAAACAAAGAAAATGATGTTAATAAAATAATTTAACAGTATATTAATGATAACCAAAGCAGCCCTCTGAGTATTTTTGCAATACTTTAGAGGGTTGCTATTTTAAAAACTAATCTTTTCGGAGGGAAAAAATGAGGGATTCAATGATAAAAAAATTTACAACTTTTATCATATTCATTACTCTCGTTCTCGGATCCAGCATCGCCTTTTCCCAGACTACAGGTAGTATAGGCGGTGTAATCACTGATGCGGTCGAAAAAACACCTCTCGTAGGAGCCACAGTAAAAATTACGGGTTCCAATATGGGTGCAATAACGGATGATAATGGTGAATATGTAATACTCAACGTTGAAGTTGGTACATATTCTCTTGAAGCATCGTACATCGGTTACGAAACAAAAAGAGTAACCGGGGTAAAAGTGTCGGTTGACCAAAGAACGAAAATTAATTTCCAGCTTTCAGTAGCAGGAATTTCGACGGAAGTCATCGTTATCGAGGCAGAAAGGAAAGGCATCGAAGTTGACCAGAGCGGAAGGCTCGTAACACAGGAATCTATTGATAACGCTGGTCTTAGGGGCATAACAAACATTGCGTCAAAGACCGCGGGCGTCATCACTGACGAAAGAGGTTCTAACATAAACATCCGCGGCGGCAGGAGTTCTGAAAACCTGATTATCGTCGACGGTATGGCAACGACTAATCCTCTCGACGGTACTTCGTCGGCTTACGTTCCGAACAGCCTTATGCAGGAAGTCTCTGTATTAACGGGCGGCTTCGGAGCGGAATATGGTAACGCCTTATCAGGCGTAATTAACGTTTCAACAAGAAGAGGCACGGACAAATACACGGGTTCGGCCGAAGTTATTTCTGACTTGCCCACGGGCGATTGGATTAATACTGTCTCCCAGGGATACAATCTTTACAACTTTACATTGTCAGGTCCGCTTATTCCGGTTAAAGGAATAGCAAATGTTATCAATTTCTCGGGCGCTATCGAAAGACAATGGAATAAGTCCTATCAGTTAAGTTGGATAGGCGAAAAGATCTTCCCGCTAATTGAAGATGAAAGATATAACGACGGAGCGGATAAGGTGCAGAAAATTACTCCTAACAATTCGCAGAGTCTCTGGAATTACAGCGCGAGACTCGGCATCAACCTGAACGAAACAGGTGCGAAGATTCCTATTAATCTGAGATTCGGATTCATGCAGACTCAGAATAACAGGAGGTTCTTCAACTCTTCATTCATGATGAACAACATCGACAGAATGCCGAGAGCAGAACAAACAGACCAGCAGATTTACGGAAGAATTGTTCATAACGTAACAAGTAAATTCTTCTACGAACTGCAGTTCAACAGATACCAGACTCAGAGCGAACAAGGCGATAATATCTGGTGGGACAACCTTTATGCGTACGGCGATACGCTTATGAATCCGCAGATGATAAATAGACCCTATTATGTTTACACTCAGGGCTCGAACATGGGTGCTGACCCTAATTATGAAGGTCTCTTCGCCAGAAAAGGCGCCATTTACGGAGCATACGCCAAGACCGATGTTAGTTATATCGGCGGCAAGTTAGACGCGACGTGGGCAATCAACTCTAAGAAAAGCGGCGACCACGAAATCAAGTTCGGAGGCGAGTACAGATATCATACTTTGAAGCATATCGAAGCCAACTATGCATTTGAACTCGCTACGACTGACCTTTCGCCGATGGCACTCTGGTACGGAAGAAACAACTCCGGCAGATTCTACGGCTATGACGTGCTTGACAGGGACGGAAATCTTGTAGATCCCACAACAAGAGATCCGTATCATCCTATAGTTGCAGGCGCGTACTTAAGGGATAAAATCGATTTTGGCGATTTCACGGTTAACGCCGGCGTCAGAATGGATTATCTCGACGTGAACACGAAAGTACTTAAGGATATCACCAAAGTTTACAATGAAGAAACCAACGAACTTTTGTCCGACGATTTGTATCAGGATAATGAGAAAGAAATACTGTTCAGTCCGAGACTCGGTTTCTCCTTCCCGATAACAGATAAAACAGTATTCTCAGCAAACTTCGGAAAATTTGTTCAAATGCCCGAATTGCAGAACCTGTACATTACCAGGAATGCATTCGCAGCGGCTCTTAACAATTCCGTTCAGAATGTTTATGAAAATGCTACATTAAAACCTGAAAAGTTAACCCAGTATGAAATCAGCGTGAAACAGAGAGTCGGTGATTTCGTCGATTTAGGTTTGACTGTTTATTACAGAGAAACAAAAGACCAGATTGGTATCAAGAGACTTACCGGTCAGGTTATCGGCGGAAATCCGACCTCCGGTTATGCAACATATTATAATACTGACTTCAGTATCTCAAGAGGTCTCGAATTTTATTTAAGTTTGAGAAGAATGAACAGGCTTGCTGTTGACTTTGCTTATACTTTATTATATGCATCAGGTATCGGATCGGACCCGAATTCCAAATTCTACCTTGGAAGCAACGCGGACCCGACGAATCCGGACGGCGGATTCCCGAACTACGTGTTCCCGCTTGACTTTGACCAGAGGCATACAGGATCGGTCAATGTTGACTACCGTTTCGGTGTCAATGACGTTCCGAAGGGTTTCCTGGGAAGCGTGCTGAAACAACTCGGACTCAACGTTCTGTTTACGTTCAACAGCGGCAGACCTTATACCGCAAGGGAATTACCGACAGCGTATAACGCGGATGACGGAAAAGTACTTTCAACAAAAAATTCTCTTTACACGAACTGGTCGCTTAGATTCGATCTGAAACTCGATAAGACTGTCCAGATCTGGAAGTCTAACTGGAATTTCTATGTGTATGTCCAAAACCTGCTTAATGCAGAATTGGTTAACTCTGTTTTCGGCGCGACAGGCTTACCCGGTGATAACGGGTATCTTAATACACCGACTGGTTCGAACCAGCTTCCCGCGTATAAATATTACGAACCTATCAGACTTAAAGCCATTTATTATAGGAACTGGGGTTCACCGAGACAAATTAGATTTGGAATTAGAGTATCGTTGTAAAAATTAAGTTTAAAAATTAATTTTTAAGATTATGAATAAAAAAATTATATTAATAATAACATTCCTTGCCTTGCTGGTTTGTGCGGACACATACGCAAAGCCAAGGATTGATATTCAAACTGGAAACCCTAGTATCCAGTATTTTCCGAGGGTTGTTAAGACTCAGATAAGGTTCGATCCGAATAATATCGGTACATGGATCCAGAATACAGGTATATTCGATCAGGATATCAGGACGAGCAACACTCCGGGATTTATGTGGCCAAAGGGTTCAAACAGGTTTGCCATATTCACCGCCGGATTATCTATCGGTACTTACATTGACAATCAGTTGAGACTGGCGTCAAATTCGTATAGCGGTGAATATGCTCCGGGATATATTAACGGTATCGGCGGACCTCCTGTTACAAATAATGATTTCAAACTTTATAAAGTCAGCATAGACGATTCTACATCGGCGGATTATTTGAATTGGTACAAAATGATACCGTACGGAGCGCCGTATGTTGATAAAAACAATAATGGTGTCTTTGACCAGGGAATTGACAAGCCGGGTATTAAAGATGCTACTCAGACGGTCTTCATCTGCATGACCGACGCATATCCGGAAACTCACAATCAAAGCGAAGGATTCTCAGGAGGTACTCTTCCGATTATGTCGGAAATGCATTTGACTGCTTGGGCTTACAATGAAGACGGCTTAAATGATATTCAGTTCTTGAGTTTCGTTGTTATAAATAAGAATACACAAGACTGGACAAAAACACATTTTGGATTTGTGGTTGATACTGACCTAGGTGATGCAGAGGATGATTATATCGGATGTGATACTTTGAGGAACCTTGGATACTGTTTTAACTCCGATTTTACTGACGGAAATGGAAATCCACCGTCGTATGGAGCAAATCCTCCTTCCTCAGGTATGGACTTCTTTTTGAGCCCGATAGAATATACCGGAAATCCGAGTGATAGCGTTGTTTATTACGATCCTCCCGGCTCCAATAATAAAATTAAGAAGGAAGGATACAGGGAACTCGGAATGACTTCTTTCGTATATTTCACCAACTCAAGCAGCGGCGGTATCGAATGCGAAAGAGATCCCTCGCTGCCAATCGAGGCATACAGATATCTCATGGGTGTCAAAAAAGACGGTTCCCCCTGGTTTCATCCTTCTACAAAACAAAGAGTAAAAAAACTTTATCCGGGTGAACCAGAATCAGGTTCTGGCTGGACTGAATTCGGTTGGAACGGTAATACTAACCAGGCAGTTATCAAGAACTGTTCAGGCGGTGATACAAATACAACTTATCTCAGCCCTCCCGGAGACAGAAGATTCATTTTCAATTCGGGTAAGGAAGATTTCGTTGTTAGATCTGGCGATACGCAGAGAGTAGTTCTCGCTCAGTTAATCGCAAAAGGAACTGATAACAAGAGTGCTGTAACACGTCTGAAAAGAGTTGACATAGCGGCACAGTCTCTCTTTAACGTTAATTTCAAGAAATCTCCCGATATCCCATTACCTAAGACTGCAGCAAGTTTTGTTGATAAAGGTAACGGAAAGTGCAATATTATTTTGACCTGGGATGACATAGCGGAAGGTTATTCAATTTATGATTCTCTCATTCAGCCTGTAATTGACAGCAGTTGGTGGAAGTTTGAGGGATATGAAATATATCAGATTGCCGATGTAAACGGCGGTATTCCCGATTTTTACCAGCCCGAAACTATGAACAGTAATTTAAAATTGTTGAAGATTTTTGATATAAAAGATAATATTGGAATAATAATTGATACGATTTCTAATATTGCCGGAGGCAACACTGCGATTCCGGTTTGTCCACCTTACCTTCAAGTAACTCCTGAAGGATTCCCGAATACAGGAATAAACAGAAGCATTACGCTCGAAAAAACCCAATACCCTGAATTGCAGGGAAACGAACCGAATTTCGTTTACGGCAGAACTTATTATTTCGCCGTAATTGCGTATGCTTATAAAACAAATCCTAAATCAGGATACAGAAAAATAAAGAGAAATCCGATCTCAATAAATACGATAAAGGTCGTAAGACCCGATGCTCCTCTGATGGGAACTCAGTATACGTTCAAGAATTCTGATACGATTTCTACAAACAGAAGGGACCTTGGAGTAGCTCCGGTGGTAGTAAACCAGTCGGCAGTCGCAACAGCCAAGTACAGAATTCTCTTCAACAACGTTAACGGTTCTGGTGCGAGTGATACTACTTACAGTATTCTCAGAATGTCAGACGGCTCATCTTCATACGACACACTGAAGAAGTTCCTTAGATGGTCACTAAGCACGATGCAGGATTCAACAAGAATAGTTGACGGTATTCTCATTAACGTCAACAAGATTAAATCGTATAACATCGGCGTGATTAGAGATCCGATTCTTAATGCTTTGAACTACGATTCCATTCAGACAAGATATAGAGGATGGGATTATCTCAGAAACAATAGTCCTTTACAGGTGTTCGAGGGAAGCAGACATTTCACGGGCTCGTATTCCTGGCATTCGGTAAGCATGAGCCTGAGTTATCCTATGGCGGCTACGTTCAACAATCTGGGCTCGAAAGTCAAAGGGGATCAACTCAGAAATGTTAAAATCGTGTTCTCGGATATGAATAACGGACAGATCGCGTACCGCTATAAAGATACCTCACTGGTTGACGATAAGTATTTCGTTTATCAGGATACTGTCAGAGTACCGTTTACAGTGTATCAGGTGGACAGTACTACAAACGATGTTCGTCAGTTGAACTGCGCGATTGTCAACTCTGATGACATAAATCCCGGAAGCAAGGGATTCGTGCCCACGACGGATTCGCTCGGCGGCAAACTTTTAGTTTATGTGTTCCGTTCGACGTACGACGCCGGCGCGGGTACAGACCCGTTTTACAAAACAAAGAACCTGTTCATAGGTACATTATTTGATATAATGTATGTATGGGCTCCCAGACTTATTTCGGGAATGACATACGTTGCGGGTGACGCGTTATACATTTATCCGTACACGGTGTCCAGACCGTTCTTCACCGGAACAACCCAGTTATGGTACGATTTCGAAACGAAGAAGAGCGCGTACAGTTCAACGCTCGCAACATCAGAATTAAACAGCATAAGGATCGTTCCGAATCCGTATTACGGATACAACGACCTCGAAACATCTGCTTACAACAGGTTCGTGTCCTTCAGACATTTACCGACAAAATGTAAAATTAAGATATATACTATAGACGGCGTTCTTATAAGAACTCTTAACAAGGACGACCAGAGTTCGCAGATGAACTACGATCTGAAGAACTCAGAAGCAGTACCGATTGCATCCGGTTTGTACATTGTATTAATAGACGTACCGGGCGTGGGACAAAAAGTGATGAAACTTGCAGTATTTACGGCGGAAGAAAGGATTGATGTCAGGTAACCATGTTGAATCATAGATTAATTTTAACAGGACATTTTAAAAATTTAATCACAAAAACTATGGCAGTAAAATTTAAAAATATTACAATACTGTTGCTCCTGATACTTATCAGCGGCACGGTATATTCAGGCCCACGTAAAAAACTCGGTTTGAGCGCTGCCCCGGAATTATTAATACCCGTCGGCTCTGTCGGAACCGCGCTTCAGGGTTCAAACCTTGCCTCCACGGAAGGTATTGATGCCATGTACTGGAATCCGGCAGGACTCTCATCTCTGAGCAGTGATCGTGGTGAATTCATGTTCTCTCATAACCAATACATCGCGGATATCAAAATTGAATATCTCGCGGGTGTTGTTAAATTAGGTAATATCGGGAATCTCGGCGTCGGGATAAAAGCAATGTCATTCGGAGAGGAAATAGTTACGACTGTTAATTACCCCGAAGGTGACGGCTCGACTTTCAAACCGTTATTCCTTACGGCTAATCTTAGCCTCGCTCGCGCTATGACCGATAAGATTCATTTCGGCGCGAACATAAAATATATAAACCAGAAGATTGCCGAAGTTAGCGCTACGGGCGTTGCTTTTGACTTCGGTCTTCAGTATATCGGCGGAAAAACCGGCTTAAGATTCGGTATCGCTATCAAGAACCTCGGAACTTCGATGAAATTCGACGGTTCGGGGCTTGATAAAACTTATACCGACCCTAACGGTCAGGTCGCCAGAAGAGTCAACCTTGCGGAATTTGACCTTCCAACAAACCTTGAAATCGGCGCTTCATACAATTTCTCGTTCGATAAAAATAAACATAATTTCATGCTGGCCGGTACGTTCATGAACGGCTCGTTCACGAGCGATGAAGTCCGGCTCGGTATGGAATACAACTTCAACAAAATGATTTTTGTCAGAGGTTCGTATGTTAACTACGTCGACGCGAATCAGGATGATGTACTCTGGGGTCCGACACTCGGTATCGGTTTCAGGTATCCGTTCGGTTCCGTAAATCTTGGACTTGACTATGCATATAAATTTGTAAAAGAAGATGCGTTTAATACAAATCAATATTTTACTCTGCATGTTGGTTTCTAATCTGAACTAATTTTTAGAAAAGGTCGCCTTTTTAAGGCGGCCTTTTTAATTTATAATAATTTTTATCGTTATGAAAAGGCTAATACTTAAAATTATTCTACTGCTCATCGTCGTCTCGCAATCCGTATCATTCGCTCAGAGTAAGTTTATGTTCGATGCCGATTATTCTCTGTTCCGTTATACTGATTCAAAATCGGTTTTGGAAGTGTATTTTGATTTTTACCAGAACTCTTTCAAGTATGTTTATGATAACAATTATTTTGTGGCGCACGCCGTTCTCGGTTTTCAGTTGACCGACGCGGACACGAAAACGGATATTATCAACAAGGAATTCCGCCTGAATTTAAGTACCACTGACACTACATCTTCAAAATTGAAGAGTAAAGAAATCTCGCAGGTTACTTTTTTCATAGAAGCGAATAAAAATTACAACCTCGTACTCATCGGAAGCGACGACAATTCTCCTGTACGAAGAGACACGCAGAAGTTCAGTTTTTCCGTTCCTGCTTTTACAATCTATCCCGTGAAAGCAAGCAGCATTCAACTTTCTACATCAATCGAAAAATCCGCGAATAAGGAGAGCAGTTTCTATAAGTTTGGAGTCGAGGTAGTTCCCACTCCGAACGCGCTGTACGGAAATACGCTGAAATCGCTTCATTATTATTACGAACTTTACGGCTTTAAGAGTTTTCTCGAAGGCGCTGACGCGTCCCTGCATACCTTCGTTACCGGGATTAACGGCGATACTGTTCTCTCTGCAACGGACGTTTTGAAAGCCGGCAATGATGTTATGAGTCTTAACGGCGTCATAAACGTGGACACTCTTAAAAGCGGCTCTTATGTGTTGAACGTATGCGCCAGCAGAAACGGTGAAGTTGTGGCTAAAACGGAGAAAAAATTCTTCGTATTCAATACCGGGAAAACAAATTATACGGTGACGGACGAAGAGGGATATTTGAAAAGCGAGTTTGTTACTTACGGCGAGCAAGCAATTGATGATGAGTTTGATAAGGCGCTCTATCTCAGAACAGCCGTGGAAAAGAGTGAGTTCGAAAAACTGAAAAGTGTTGACGAAAAAAGAAAGTTTCTTTATAAGTTCTGGAAAAAACGCGACACTAAACCCGAGACTCCCAGGATTGAAGTGCGGGACGAGTTCATAAAAAGATTCCGCGAGGCTAACAGCAAGTTTAAACAGAGTTTTTCCGAAGGATGGAGATCCGACAGAGGGAGAATTTACATAATCTACGGCCCGCCTACGGAAATCGAACGGCATTATATGGAGGCGAACACTAAGAATTATGAAATATGGACCTACGACAACCTTGAAGGCGGTACTATGTGCGTATTCGGAGAAACTGTCAGTTCTGAAGAAGGTTCGTATTATCTTATGCACTCAACGATTAAAAACGAACTCTACGACTTAGACTGGAAGGAAAAACTTAGAAGAATGTAATGAGAAAAAGCAGTATCATTCTTATCAATACTTTCATCTTTTCAGTTGCGCTCTGGGTGTACATAAATATGAATCTTTCTTACACCCACGTGATAAATGTTCCGCTTAAGGTGAAGTCATCGGTTAATCAGGGCGTATCGAACGATATTCCCGAGAAGGTCGAAATTACTCTTAAGGGAAGAGGGTGGAGCATTCTCACCCTGACGGCAGCGAAAAATCTCGAAATATATCTCGATTTATCCGCTTATAAAAAGGACGCGAAGATTGACCTCGCGCAGAGCATTCCTGAACTGCTTAATCTTCCGCCTGACCTTGCGGTCATAGGAGTCAATCCGTCTTATCTCGACATTTCTCTTGATAATGTAGTTACCCGTATGGTCAAGGTGAGAAACAACACGGGCATTACGCTGATGGACGGTTACACGCTCATCGGTACGGCAAAACTCACGCCTGATTCTGTAAGCGTTACAGGCGCGAATTCTATCGTTTCAAAATTGAAATACGTAAACACTGAGTCCGTCACTTTCCGTGATATCAACGCGGGAATAACAAGACTGGTAAAAATATCCGATACACTCGGAAACAGCGTCAGGATTGACCCTAAAATTGTTAGTGTCACGTACCGCGTCGAATTGTCCGCAGAGAAGACTTTCGATGACATTAGCGTGGATGTTTACGGCGTTCCGCCCGATAAGGAAGTCCTGATAATTCCTCCTATGATTAGCATATCGCTTCGGGGAGGCGTCGAGGTTTTGTCGAAACTGAATCCGAATGAGATTAAGGTCAGCGTGAATTTCAAGGCGATTGAGAATGATGAACAGGGCTATATCGAACCGACTATCGAACTATCTAATGAACTTTCATTGATTAAAAGCGAACCGCAAAGGTTCCAGTACATTATTAAGAAAAAGGCGGCGGAGAATTGATAAAATATTTTGCGGAAGAAATACGGAAGTTGGTAAATGAAACGAAGAAACTCGATTTCAAGACCGTTTATATCTTCCTGTCCGTTGCGGTGATTATTTTCATATCGCTTACTTTCGCCAGCCCGTCGTTTTATTACGATCATTTCGGCGCGAATAAACTTTATTCGAGAATATA
>CALGII010000079.1 GCA_937915485.1 uncultured Ignavibacteriota bacterium
TTATATCAGAAGTTTGTAATTGTTAAGAGCCTTCATATAGTTGGCTCTTTCGAACGCTGCAGGGTCAGCGACAGATTTCTGGCTCATGCTTCCTTTCATCTGCTCGACAGATTCGTATTCTCTTTCCTCCATCCATTTTTCGAGATCTTTAAGGATTTCGGAAATTCTGTTGATGCCGTTTCCGAGAAGTTCGGAGCAGAGGCAGGTTATGTCCGCGCCGGCCATCAGCATTTTAATAACGTCTTCATGCGTATGAATTCCCGTTGAAGCCGCGAGGTTCGCTTTAATGCGGCCGTAAAGAATCGCTATCCACCTAAGAGGCAGACGCATTTCAAAACTGCTGCTAAGTTCGAGGTTAGGCACGACTTCGAGGTCGGCGAGGTCGATGTCCGGCTGGTAGAATCTGTTGAAAAGCACGAGCGCGTCCGCGCCGGCGTCGTCGAGTTTCTTTGCCATATTCGGCATCGACGAGAAATACGGACTGAGTTTCATTGCAACGGGGATTTTCAGGTTCTTCTTGATTTTAATTAAATCCCTCACGTAAATTTCCTCGATTACAGTTCCGTCTTTTTCGATATTCGCGGGGATGTAATAAACGTTGAGTTCAAGAGCGTCCGCTCCCGCTTCTTCGATTAACTTCGCGTACTTAAGCCATCCGCCCGCGGAGACACCGTTCAGGCTTCCGATAACGGGAATGTCCACCGCAGACTTCAGGTTGTTCAGGTGTCTGAGGTATTCGTCGGGACCGAGGTTGAATTCCTTCGCTTCGGGAAAGTAATTTAGGGCTTCGGCGAAACTTTCCGTGCCGTACGACATGTAGTGGTCGAGTTCTCCCGCTTCGTGCGTTATCTGCTCTTCAAAAAGAGAATAGACGACAACTGCTGACGCGCCTGATTCTTCAAGGCGTTTCACCATATCAACCGACTTTGAAAGCGGTGATGCCGAAGGAACCAGAGGGTTCTTCAGTTTCAATCCCATGTACTTAGTTGATAAATCCATAATATTATAATTTAATTTTTAGTTTTTTTCCGTGCTTGTTTTATCGTCTTTCGCGAGTTTATCGTAAATCGCCCATTTCTCGTTGACGAATTCCTGAGCGAGTTTCATCAAATCCGCCGCGTGTTTCGGGTCTGACTTGGTGAGCATTTTATAACGCGTTTCCATATACGCGTAATCCTCGAACTTTATCTTCGGAGCGCCCGAGTCGAGTTTCAGAGGATTCTTTCCCTGCTGGACGTTTCTCGGGTCATACCTGAAGAGTATCCAGTGCGCCGAATCTACTGCGGCTTTCTGGTTTTCGAGCGCCTTTTGCATGTTTATTCCGTGAGCGATGCAGTGCGAGTAAGCGATTATGATTGAAGGTCCGTCGTATGATTCCGCTTCAAGGAACGCCCTTAAAGTCTGAGTGTCGTTCGCGCCCATCGCTACTTTCGCGACATAAACGTGTCCGTAATTCAGAGCGAGCATTCCGAGGTCCTTCTTTCCAACGGGCTTGCCCGAAGCGGCGAATTTCGCCACGGCGCCGAGCATAGTTGATTTCGACATCTGACCGCCGGTGTTCGAGTAAACTTCCGTATCGAGGACGAGAATGTTCACGTTCTTTCCCGAAGCGAGCACGTGGTCGAGACCGCCGTATCCGATATCGTACGCCCATCCGTCGCCGCCCATTATCCATACGGACTTTTTAACCAGATAGTCCGCGATGCTGAGCAGGTCTTCGGCTTCGTGCGAATCTATTTTCTTAAGTTTATCCTTTAATAATTTTACTCTTTCTCTTTGTTCATAAATTCCCGCTTCATCCGATTGATTCGCGTTCAGTATGTCGTTAACGATTTGCTCTCCGACTTGAGGCGCAAGCCGCGCGAGGAGTTCTTTCGCGTATTCGCTGTGTTTGTCGATTGAAAGCCTCATACCGAGTCCGAACTCTGCGTTGTCTTCGAACAGAGAATTTGACCAGGCAGGTCCTCTGCCTTCCTTGTTCTTCGCCCAGGGCGTCGTCGGGAGGTTGCCCCCGTAAATCGACGAGCATCCCGTCGCGTTGGCAATCACCGCCCTGTCGCCGAACAACTGCGAAACGAGTTTTACGTAAGGCGTTTCGCCGCAACCCGAGCAGGCGCCTGAGAATTCAAAAAGCGGCTGGAGGAACTGGCTTCCCTTTACCGTGGTAACGTTCGCTTTCGCCCTGTCGAATTCGGGAATCTCAAGGAAGTATTCCCAGTTGGTTCTTTCCTGTTCCCTTATAGGAATTTGCGGAACCATATTGAGCGCTTTGCGTTTCACTTCCTTCTTGTTCTTCGCGGGGCAGATTTCGACGCAGAGACCGCATCCCGTGCAGTCTTCGACCGCAACCTGAATCGAATATTCGGTGTTCGGTTCGAATTCCTTGCCCTTCGCTTTTATATGCTTGAAAGCGGGTGGCGCGTTCTTTAGCGCTTTTTCGTCGTATGCTTTAATTCTTATTGTCGCGTGCGGGCAAATTATAGCGCACTTGCCGCATTGTATGCATACCTCGGAGTCCCATTCCGGAACTTCGAGAGCGATGTTTCTTTTTTCCCACTGAGCCGTAGCGGACGGGAATGTTCCGTCAACCGGCATCTGGCTCACCGGAACGTCGTCACCGAGTCCTTCCATTATCCTCGCCAGCGTAACTTTAACGTAATCAGGGGCTTTATCCGAAACGACAGGAGGAAGTTCAACACCTTTTCCTTTTAACTCCGCGAGTTCAATCTTGTGAAGGTTTTCGAGAGTCTTATCAACGGCGTTGTAATTCTTCTTAACGATTTCATCGCCCTTCATTCCATAAGTCTTCTTAATCGAATCCTTGATTCTTGCAATAGCCTCGTCTTTCGGCAGTACGCCGGAAATGGCGAAGAAGCAGGTCTGCATTATTGTATTAACTCTGGAACCCATTCCTGTTTCTTTCGCGACGTTATATCCGTCAATAACGTAGAAATTTAATTTCTTATCCTTAATTTGTTTAACAACTCTGTCCGGAAGATTCTTGATAGTGTCATCCACGGTGTAAGGGCTGTTCAGAAGGAACACGCCGCCGTCTTTCACGTTTTTCAGCACGTCGATTTTTTCCATCATGCTGAACTGGTGACAGGCGACGAAGTCGGCTTTCTGAATCAGGTATGTGGATTTTATCGGTTTCTTTCCGAAACGCAGATGTGATACAGTTGTCGAGCCTGATTTCTTCGAGTCGTAAACGAAGAAGCCCTGAGCGTAGTTGTCTGTTTCCTCGCCGATAATCTTGATTGAGTTTTTATTTGCTCCGACCGTGCCGTCCGCGCCGAGTCCGAAGAATAACGCTGAGAACATTCCCTCGATATCCGTGGAGAAGTTAACATCGTAATCCAGACTCGTATGAGATACGTCGTCATTAATGCCTACCGTGAAATGATTCTTCGGATTGTCTTTCTTCAGTTCGTCGAAAACCGCTTTGACCATACCCGGAGTGAATTCCTTCGAAGAAAG
>CALGII010000080.1 GCA_937915485.1 uncultured Ignavibacteriota bacterium
AGGAATTTTTTCATTCGAAATATGTTTAATTCGATATATAAATAGAATAGATTATACGATATAAAATTATAATTAGGGGAAAAAATGAAAATTACTGTTGTCGGAGCGGGGAATGTCGGTACAACCTGCGCGAACGAGATCGCGATAAGCGAAATTGCGGATGAACTCGTCCTTATGGACGTTAACGAGAATTTAACGAAGGGTAAGGCGCTTGATCTCTGGCAGACTTCGCCCATACTCAGTTTTGACACGAAGATAGTCGCGGCGTCGGATGAATACGGCAAAACCTTAGGTTCAGACGTCGTCGTCGTTACTGCAGGGTTGCCGCGAAAGCCCGGTATGAGCAGGGACGATTTGATTTCAACGAATGCGAAGATAGTAAAGAACGTCGTGGAAAACATCGTCAGGTTTTCTCCCGATGCCGTACTTATTATTGTCTCGAATCCCCTCGACGTGATGACCTATGCCGCTTTCCTTGCCGCTGACGGTTTATCCTCGAAGAAGGTTTTCGGAATGGCGGGAATTCTCGATACCGCGAGATATAAATCGTTTATCGCTGAGGCGCTTGACATTTCACCCAAAAGCATTCACGCGATACTTATGGGCGGTCACGGCGATTCAATGGTGCCTCTTCCGAGGTACACGACAGTGTCGGGCATACCTATAAGGGAATTAATGCCCGAAAAGACGCTCAACGACATAATCGAAAGGACAAAAAAGGGCGGCGGTGAACTTGTAAATCTAATGGGGACATCCGCCTGGTTCGCTCCCGGAGCCGCTGCAGCGCAGATGGTCGAAGCCGTCGTGAAAAACCAGAGACGCGTGTTTCCGGTGTGCGCCGCGCTTAATGGCGAATACGGTCTTAACAATCTTCACCTCGGCGTGCCTGTGGTGCTTGGCAAGAACGGGATAGAAAAAGTCATAGAATTAAAACTTAACGGCGAAGAAATGGCTCTCGTTCGAAAATCGGCGAAAGAAGTGAAATCGCTCATGAAAGTACTTGACGATATGAACATTTTCGAAAAGAAATTTGCTCACCTCGACCCTGTCGAATGATGCTGTTATTTCTTCTTGAACGTCAGGCTTATGCCGGGAGAAAGCCCCAATGACAGATTCACCGCGTCAAGAGCGTGCTCGCCCAGGTTTATCGATGAATAGAAATCTCCCGCCTTGAATAACAGCCTGAGTATCATCTTAACAGTCTTTTTGTCTTCCACCTGTTTCATAATCGATGCTTTCTCTTCATCCGTTACGCTGTTCAGATAATGGAAGGAAAGCGTTATTGAAGGGCTCAGTCCGAGCGCTACACCCATACCCTTGAATTCGTAACCCGCGGATTTTATTATGCCGATGGATTCGTTGATGCCGTCGAGAGTTTCTTTAATTTTATTTGAAGACGCTTCCTTGAAATCTTCGATTATTTCATTCTGCTCTTCGCCTATGTAATTGTCCTTAAAACTGACGACTTTTTCAGTTACGTTCGATACTGCATCCTTTGCGGCTTCTTTAGCCTTCGCAAAAATATTTTCTGCCATGATTTTATGATTTTTCCAAAAATATCCCAAATTCTGCTCATTTTCAATAAGATTTTATTGCCGGATTTATTAAAGCATCGTTGTTGAATTTTAATTCATTTAAAGTTAGTGCGTTAATTACTAATATTTAACCTATTTTTTCCTTATATTTGAATGAATTTTATACTAATTGAGCGTTTGGGGCGAAAATCATCAATAAAGATAATAGTTTTTTATTTCATAGCGGGAATTATATATATTTTCCTGTCAGATAAAGTATTAACCTCCGTAGTACCGGATTTCGGCACCTTTGTATTCTATTCGATAACCAAAGGCTTCATATTCATAGCGGTCTCATCGGTGTTTATATACCTGCTGTTGAGAAAATACTTCAGGCAGGAGATTACCAGCAGGGAGAGAGTAAATAAAGTCAAACTGAACGAAATACAAACTGAACTGGATGTAAACAAGAAAATCAAAGATGACCTGCTTCGATACCAGGCGAACCTGAACGCCCTTATTGAAAGCGATATTCAGTCGTTCATACTGCTTGATAAGGAAACAAACATTCTGCTGTTCAACAAATCGGCTTCTCTCTACATAAACAAATTAACAGGCGTGAATCTTTCCTCGGGGCTGAATCTTAAGTCAATTGTTCCGGAAAACATCAGCGAATCGTTCTTGAAAAATTTCGAGAGCGCGCTTAACAACGTGCCCGCGTCGATTGAGAGGAAATTCACGATAGACGGCAAGGTAATTTGGGTCAATTTCATTTATACCCCTGCATTCAATCAGAACAATGAAATATTCGGAGTGATTTTTACGGGCATTAACATAACCGACAGGATGAACATACTCAACGAACTCAAGAAGACTGTCGAAGTTTACGAGGAACTTATAAAGGCAACGCCCGATGCAATAGCGATAACGAACGAATACGGCATGATAGAATACATCTCTCCGGTAGCCCTGGAACTTCTCGGAGTTAATGATATTTCCGAGGCGCTCGGGGAACCCTGCTTCAGATGGTTTGACGGCAATGATAAGGACAAAGTCAGGGAAAGCATAAAGGAGATTTTAGGTAATAAGGTTCAAACCAAGGGAAACGTTTACAGGATGATGAGGGATGACGGAACAACTTTCATCGCGGAATTTAATTCAAGCCCGATAATTAACAACGAAGGAAACACCACGAGTTTCATATCGACATTCAGAGACATTACACCCAGAATAGAATCTGAGGAAAAACTGAAGCAGTATTCAAATGAATTAAAAGAACTCAACGCGAGCAAGGACAGGTTCTTCTCAATCGTCGCCCACGACCTTCGAAATCCACTTCAGGGGCTGCTTGGATTTTCAAGCCTGCTGAACGATAATTTCAGCGACCTCACAATCGACGAAGTTAAGGAATACATAGGATATATTTTCCAATCATCCAAGAAAATGCATTCCCTTACAAACAACCTGCTTCAGTGGTCGAGAATAAAAACGGGCAAGATAGATTACACCCCCGAGAAATTCAACCTCAACCGCGCAGTCAAGCACAGCCTTGACCTATTGAAACCGAACTCGCTGAAAAAGGAAATTGAAATCGTTCCTGAAATCGACGAGAGATTTTTTGTATATGCCGACAGGAAGATGTTTGACTCGATTTTTCAAAATCTGGTCGTCAATGCCGTAAAGTTCTCTTTCCCGCGTACTAAAGTCGAAGTTTTCGCTGAACCTGAAAATAATTTTATCAGGATCAGCGTTAAGGATTTCGGAAGGGGTATAAAAGATGAGAACAAGGAAAAATTATTTTCAATAGACACTCACTTCACGACAATAGGAACACTGGATGAGGAAGGAACGGGTCTGGGACTCATTCTCTGCAAGGAAATGGTCGAGAAACACGGAGGTAAAATTACTTTCGAAAGTGTTTATAAGAAAGGCAGCGTTTTTAGTTTCACGCTGCCCTTGAGCGGCTGATTATAAATTCTTCAAAACAACCGAAAGCCAGTTTATTACGGTCTTTGGCGTTCCCTTACTTTTTAACTTCATATATTTTTTCCATAAACGCGCTCCCGTGTTGTATCCCAACTTCTGCCTGAAGTTTTCTTCGAGATTCTCTATGCGGAATTTCTCAAGACTTTCTCCGGCATCGTATTCGGTTCTTTCTTTCAGCCGGAGATTGCTTAAGGAATTGTTCAGGCTGTTGTCGTCTTTGTGTTTTACAATTATCCTTTCGGGATTGTATCTGCGAAATGCCGAAATCACCAGATTATGCACGAATAGGTTCTTCTTGTAATAACCCTTCGTCAGGTAAACACGCAGATACCTTGAATTCGGGACAAGGAACTGCGTCAGTTGCCTTAGACGTCCGTATTTGCCGATTACGTATATTCTGCCTTTGGTGTCTGCGAGATAGTTGTCGAATCCGGGGATTTTTCTCAGCCTGCCTTTCTTCTTTCCCGTATCCGCGGCTTTGAGGCGAATGTGTTTTGAGACTGTCATGGCGATTGTTTTTAATTTTGTCTGAAAACATCGGCAAGCCCCGCGGACATTAGAACCGCTCCCACGAAAGCCCGCTTCTGAGCGGTCTTTTGAATGAAATTCTTCATGCCGATTACATTTACTGAGGTGACTTTTTCCATCCATAACCATCTTCCGTCCTGCTTCTTCCATTTCCCGCTGCCGTCCGCAAGTTTTTTCCTGTATTCTTCCCTCGTCAACTTGTTAACGTCCCTTACCGAATAAGATTCACGGAAAATTTCTTCGCAACTGTTCGAACTGCCTTCGCTGATGCCCGTGATTATTCCGCTGCTGTTTTGCAGTATGCACTTGTAAGTGTAATCAACGAAATTCTTATCGACGTCGGTTACACTGTTCACGCATTGAAGCGATTCAAGACTAAGTTTGAGATACGCAAGAAGTTTCTCCGCCCCCGATTTGTACAGCACCGGCCTGGAACTTCCCGCTGCAAATCCGAAGTCGACGCCGGCTGCGAGGATTGCGGGGATTTTGCCTGAACTTACTTTCGAGGCTCTCTGCCTCTGTGACTTATTCGTGTCTTCCATTTTATACCTCCTGTATTTTATGTATTATTGTTTGATATCAATATAATACAACTGTATTACGATATGCTATCAATCGCTGATAAAAATGCTCTGCCGGGAAAATGCAAAATATTTTCGCGGTCAGGATTTAAATGTATTCAATTTTAAAATAAATGAAGTGGGGGAACTATCTTTTATTGCTGCGAAAAGATTTGAAATAGTTGATTTTTTCGAATATTTGGCTATAATTGTTTGGCATGTCTTTTGAAATATGAATAGCAACAAAAACTTTTTAGAAGGGGAGTATAATGGAACAAGATATAAAACACAAATTCTTAAATCCTTACTCAGTGTTAGCGGTAATATTAGTAGTGTTCCTGAACGTACTGATATTCGCAAAATAAACTGTTTCCAAAGGTTTGAAATAGCCGGGTACTCCCCGGCTATTCTTTTTCATCAGACTAAAAATATTCGTCTCTCTAAACTGATTATGTAGCATAGTGTATATACTATATAATAAGTCCATCTATTGCATTTCTCTTATAAAAACCCTGAAAATACGCAAAAAACGAAGTATTATTATGGCATAAATATTGTATAACTATTTATAGTTAAACAAAAATTTCTACTTCATGACAAAAATTTATTCTTTAATTCTGACAGCAATAGTTCTTACTTTATCTTACAACACATCTAACGCGCAATGGATTCCGGGCAATCAGCCTGACATAGATGTAAATCCTTGTGTCACAATGATTTCCGATAATACGGTCTTTATGGGAGGTTCACAAAACAACAACACTTCAAAAGGCGTAGTTTATAAATCAACAAACGGCGGAATAACATTCTCAACTGTGAGAATGAACATCAGCATCAAAAAAGTTTTCTCAATTTATTCGACGGACGAAAACAACATTTATGTCGGCGAAGGCAACAGCGACGGAGGGCTTTTAAAAGGAGCAAAAGTATGGAAAACAACGGATAACGGATTAACCTGGACATCAATTATAAATTTAGGAAATAAAAAGGGTTTCATAAATTTCATAAAGTTCTCAAAATCAAATCCCAATTTCGGAGTCATTCAGTCGGACCCGGAAAATGAAACAGGCGGTTTATTTAAACTCTGGAAGACTACAAACGGCGGAAATAATTGGATGCAAATCAGCGCTCCGGATGCAGGAACTGCAGGGTACCAGAATTCAGGATTCGTAGCGGATGAAAACTTCTTCGGATTCGGTTTGTTTGACAGTCCGAAAATAGAAATAACGAGAAACGGCGGAGCGAATTGGGAATTCGCGAATATCAGTTTCCTGTCAAATACAGGCATTTCATCTGTCGATTTCAAGGACAACAAACTCAACGGTATAGCGGCTTCAAGGTCAACAAGCGGAAGCGTGGCGAGAACGACAGACGGCGGTCTTACCTGGTTTGAACAACCCGTAAATGCGTCAAACAATGCAATCACCGGAACAGGTCTGGTAAGATACATACCCGGAACATCGACAGTTTATTTAATGGTCTCCAACTCAACAAGCACGGTCAGTTATAAATCAACCGACGACGGCGCGACGTGGGAAATCATCGCGGTGCCTTCGCAGATAAAGGACATCAACGACCTCGCGATTTATTATTCAGGTACTGGTAACGCCAGCGCGTTCGCGGGTTCGAGTTCGACTGCTCCGATTAAATTGATTGACCCGAGTCCGCTTCCCGTAAAACTTCAGTCCTTTACGTACAGTGTCAGCGGACGCGACATAAATCTTACCTGGATTACTTCTTACGAAGAAAATAACTCAGGATTTGAAGTTGAGCGCGGAATCAACGGCGTCTGGACAAAAGTCGGATTCGTTCAGGGAAAAGGAAATTCGAATCAGAACGTTACATACAAATTCACAGATAAAAAAGTAGTGAACGGCAAATATTCATACAGAATCAAACAGATAGACTATAACGGCAATTATGAGTATTTCACTCTCACAAACAAGGTCGAAATCGGAACACCGGGAAAGTTCAATCTCTCTCAGAATTATCCGAATCCCTTCAATCCCGTGACAAAAATAGATTTCGAAATTCCTGCAGATTCGTATGTTTCTCTTAAAATCTATGACATTTCAGGCAGGGAAGTAGCAAAACTTCTCGACGAACAAAGAAACGCAGGTTTTCACACGGTTCAGTTCGACGGCTCGAAACTCTCTTCAGGAATCTATTTCTACAGCATGACAGTAAAGTCGAATGGCAGCGAAAACGTGATATCTAAGAAAATGAACCTGATAAAGTGATTTGCAGCAATGATTTAAAAATTAGAAAGTTGATTTTTTAAGGAAAACCTCAAATAGAGTATAAAAATAAGCCCGTTTCGGGCTTATTTTTTTCCCCTGATTTCATTGAATAGTTCGATAACTCTTATAGCAGTATAAAGACTATCTTCAATCTAAAAAAACCCTATTTTCGTTTTAAAAAGTATATTTTATCTGGCATATAAATTGTAATGGTTATAATAAAGTAAAATGAGCAGAACACACAAAATAGAGAAAATGCAAACAAGATTCTTACAAATCGGGAAACTGAAGGCAGTATTGATTATGATTTTTACTGCTGTTGAATTGTCTTTCGGACAATGGTCACCGTCAGGTTCATCTAATTTAAGTAATTTAGGTAGCTGGCCGAGTGTTTCCGTAGCAGATGACAATACTGTATTTGTCGTTGGAGGAACTTCAACATACGGTCCGATTATTTACAGGTCAACAAACGGCGGAGTTAATTTCACGCAATTGCCGCGCAACGGAATAACAACGAGCAGCAGATTCTTTTCCTGCGTTTGGGGGAAAGACGCCAACACGATTTTCGTCGGTGACGGAACGCCATCAGGCGACGGAACAGTTTATAACGCAAAGTTTTATAAAACAACTAACGCGGGTACGAACTGGACTCTTATAGATCAATCGGGTGCTACGGTAAAAGGTTTCTTTAACGGTATAGTGTTCTCCAGGTCAAATCCTCAGGTTGGTTTCGCTCACTGCGACCCGAGCGGCTCCTCAGGAAATTTTCTTATGTGGAAAACCACTAACGGCGGAGTGAACTGGACGAAGTTCACGTTCACCGCTCCTAACGCATACGGAGCGCAGAATTCGGTATTCTGCATCGACGCGAATTTCTTCGGCTTCGGTCTTAACGTTTCAAACGCGAGAGTAGCGATTACTACAAACGGCGGAACAAATTTCTCTTATTATTCTCTTGACGGTGCTTCAAGCACGCAGGGTTTCGTTTCGACTGTAACTTTCAACGACGACAAAATTCACGGCTACGCGGCTGTGAGTTCTACAAATAATAATATATGGCAGACGACAAACGGCGGTATTAACTGGACGGCTCTCGATGTTCCGGGAGTTCCGAATAACGTTTCGGGTCAGGCAAACATAAAATATATATCGGGTACAAATTCGGCTTTCTATGTCGTCTCAAACACGAATATTAGTTACAGTTTCAAGATAAAAGAGAACGGCTCTGAATTCGTTTCTTACGGCAGTTCGACTGCTATGAAGAATGTTATGCACATCGACGCGTATTACGCCCCGACAGACGCGCCGGGAGACGCTTCGCTCTATTCAATAAACCCGACGGGAAGCGTTTTTAAACTTCAGGACTCGCCTCTGCCCGTCGAAATGGCGTCATTCACGTACAGCGTATCGGGAAGAAACGTTCATCTGAAATGGATAACGTCGATGGAACAGAACAACGCGGGTTTTGACATTTACAGGATTTCGGAAAACCTTGACAGGGCGAATATTTCGAACTGGACAAGAGTTGGTTTTATAAACGGAAAGGGTACAGTTAACGGAAACACTGAATATAATTTCTCAGACAACAATCTTAACGCCGGGAAATATTATTACAGGATTAAACAAACGGATTATAACGGTAATTTCGAATACTTCGACCTTAACGGTCTTGTGAACATCGCGGCGCCGTCGAAAATTACGCTCGGTCAGAACTATCCGAATCCTTTCAATCCTCTCACAACGATTGGATATGAAATACCGCAGGACGCGAAAGTCGTGATGAAAGTGTACGACATAACGGGCAGGGAAATGAGCACCCTCGTCAACGAAACGCAGACAGCGGGTTACCATACGGTGAAGTTCGACGCTTCAAAATTATCGAGCGGTCTCTACTTCTACAGGATATTCGTAAATGGTGTGAATGGAATGAGCACCGAAGTTACAAAAACAATGAGTGTCGTGAAGTAAAATCATTCCTCCTTTCTCCTAAGGGGACATTCCGTCAGAATTGTCCCCTTTTTTATATCCCTAAACCTCGCGTTTATCTCCTGCTTTCGTGAACTCCACGCAATACAAATACCGATACAAGTAAATTTACAAATCTTCCGATTATTGATTTCTCGACTTTGTTTGCCTTAATCGATACCCTCGGTTTGTAATCTCCGTCTTCCGGCTTCCATTTGTAATTCCTGTAAACGGTATCTTTATCAACGATATAATTTCTTAAATCTCTCAATACCTGTGTTAAATCAATTTATATGCCACTCAGAAAGCCTAAAAACAATAAAAAAAGAGCATTTCCTGCACACAAAATTAAAAAAAAATGAGAAAAATATTTCAAAATGAGATTATTCTCTGCTCTTTTTCAGCGAAAAAACGCTAAATCAAAGCGTTTCTTAATTCGCCCTGCTCCGATACCGGAATCATCTGAACGTGTCCGAGTTCCCAGTTCAGGACTGTCAAACCCTCATCTTTGAAAATCTTCCTGAGAAATTCGTAATTTCCCCTGTATGAAAACTCGCCTTCGATATAGAAAGCCACGTCAGCGGCGATGCCGAAATGGTGCATGCCGTTCTTCCTGATTTTACTCTTCCGCTCGTCGAAATACTTTCTCTGAAGTTCGTTGCTCCTGTAAGTTTCGACGACGTAAATATCGTGCTCGGGATATTTCTCGTTGTACTTAGCGAAGCAGACGATAAGTTTCTCGAGGAATTCCGGAAAGAGAAGCCCTAAATCATTGACCGGTCTCGTTGAATAGAATTTCTTTGAAGGTATATGTAAAAAATATTTTCAAATTTGTTTCCGAAAATAGTACTATTGTTTCCGAAAATAATGCTATTGTTTCCGAAAATAGTGGTATTGTTTCCGAGAATAGTGCAAATGTTTCCGAAAATAGTGGTATTGTTTCCGAGAATAGTGCAAATGTTTCCGAGAATAGTACTATTGTTTCCGAGAATAGTGCTATTGTTTCCGAGAATAGTGCAAATGTTTCCGAAAATAGTACTATTGTTTCCGAAAATAGTGCAAATGTTTCCGAAAATAGTACTATTTTGGAAATGAAAACTGCGAAAACAAACAGAAATCGCGCTTTTTGCCTTTTAAAAGGGTTTTCCCGCCCACCGTATATTTGATTAACGGAATTTCACCGCCGTCGGAATAAAAATTTTTCAAAAAGTAAAAATAAACATTGCATTATAATTGCGTTTTCATTAGATTTTAGCGGAGGAACAATTTCTGATTTCATTAAATAAATGAAAAACAACACCGAGAACTGAATTCCTCCTAGTTTTATTTTCTTTCCACATTACCGGACCGCTGTATTTATTGGAAATTTGCGAATAGTGGATTTTTAAATTCATCTTTTCAAAAATTTTTAGGAGCAAAAAAATGGATAAATACATCCAGAGAACCATCGAAGAGTTAACAGGGATGGACAATGGTATGGTTGCGAATCCTACTGACTGGGCAACAACCCCTGTTACCGAACCCGCTGTAAAAGCGCAAATCACAAGCCTTTCAACTAAAGGTCAGGCTGTAACGAATGCCGAGCAGGCATTAGCCGAAGCCCGCGCCGCCGCAAGCGCTGAAAACAAACTCGCGTTAAAACTCGCAGACCAGGTGATTGACTTGGCTTGCGGAATTTACGCCGCGACTCCCGACAAACTTGTCGAGTACGGAATCAAACCGAGAAAAACACCCGAGAAAGTTCCGCCTCCTGTTGATATTCTTGCAATCGATATTCAAAACGACACGGATGCCGAGGGATTCATTCTCTCGCTTGTTGCAAGAGACTCCGTAGCGGATTCTTACGAATGGCAAAAAGGGCAGGGAGCAGACCCGAAAGACACGAGCACGATACCGCCGATGTCTTTCTATAAGCAAACATCAAAAATCAGATTTGTTGACGACAACGTTCAGAAAGGCGTTCGTTATTTCTACCGCGTTCGCGCCCTGAACCGCAACGGGCAAGGACCGTGGAGCGAAGCCTTCAGCAAAGTTCAGTGATTGCATCGACGGAATAATATTTTGCTCTCAAACAAAATAAAAAAGCAAATGCCAAAATACGTAATGGTAAGCGCGGATTTCCCTAATTTCACGGAGAAACAACGAAGTGAAATCTACGAACGCTTAATGAATAACGATTGGCATAAGATTATGAATATCGGACGGGACATTTCAACAACCTGGTGGGCTGAATTCAATGATAATGTATCGGACGCGGATGTTTTAAGTACTTCGATTTTGGAATTCCGCGAATGGTCTCAGCCATATACAATACCGGTGCTTGTCCTTCACATCGGACCGAAAATGCCGACTATATATTGATGCTTGTATGAGTTCTGAATCCGTTTGAAAAAACATTTTTCTAAACAAATAGGAAGGAGAACACAATGGCTCTTATTAAAAGAGGCTCATTCAATAGTTACAAAGTAAAACCAAACCGTAAAGTTCTCGGAAAGAAATCCGTATTCGATACGATTAAGACATTCAACGAATTCGGAGAAATAGCCGCGAACGCTCCCGAAGACGGTTTCGAATTAATCAATTCAACCGAAGCGAGAGGAATCTGCATAAACTCAATAGAACTGCTCGAAGGATTCGAAGGATTTTTGCAGGGCTTCCTGAATCCTACGAACGAAATTTATTTTGTCGCCTGGGCGTGGGATTTAAGCGGTCAGCCTGTTTATTGCTACCCGGGAGAAAATTTCAAAGTCGAAGATGTCGTATTCAATATGAAAGTCGGAACAGTACGGCATTTTCTCGGGCAGGGAATAAATCTCTTTCCGAAAAGAATTGTCCGGGGCGGAATTACAGTAAGAATACAAATCTGGGAATCCGACCAGGGCGGCAGGGATTTCGGTAAGACAATGACGGAAGTAACCAATGCCATAAAGGAATCGAGTCTGAATAACACTCTGTCATTGATTTCAACATTGTCGGGCGTATCGGGCGTGTTGATAAATACAATCAAAGACGCGGCTCTCGAACTTTCGGGAATAATCGGCAAGATATTCGAAAACAACAAAAATGACTTCGTCGATTATTATGAGGGCTATTACGATTCGTCAACCCAATGGACAACCGGCGACGAAAAGAATTCAGGAAACTCGACAATCCTGACTTTGAACAAACTGTAGAATTCGTTAACGGGCGGGTTATTGGTTCGAAGCGTTCAGTAAAGTGCATTAAAAATTGAAAATGTATTTTTAATAAAAAAATAGACCGTTTGAATATTAACAAGACGGTCTATTATTTAAAAACTTTATTAATTTGCAAAATGAAAACAATATATGCCATTTTATTTATTTGTATTTTTCTTACCGGAGTTTCCAAATCTCAATGGAATGAGCAGGACTATATGAATGTTCTTAATAATCCAATCTGTGGTACAAATGATGGAACGAGTTTGTATGTTCCTGCCTTTCCAGTGGACCATGATACACTTAGGGTTCTTGTAATTTTTGCGAAATATCCTGATGACACCTGGGATCCCGGTTCGCCGAGTCAAGCAACTATATTTTGGCCGGGTAATTTAGGCAATCAAAAACCTGATTGGGCTGATGATGTAATAAAACCTAACACAATTGATATCGGTAATTCAAACATAACTGCATTTTACAGGGATGCAAGTCTCGGAAAATTTTACGTAATTGGCGATGTTTATCCGAGTCTTTACGTTTTCCAAAATCCCAGTAGTTATTATCATCCAAACAATGGAAGACATATTGGTTATGCTGTCGGTGAATTATTGACAAACATTGCACCAAATGTCGATTGGAATTTATACGATAAATTTGCTCCATTTGATCAAAATAATAAAAGGCATCCCGATGGTCAAATTGACTGCATTATGGTTATTTTTAGATTTCTATTAGGTACTGAACCTTCAGGAACGGGGAGCGGTATAGCATCCTTAGGGGGACTTTACGAAAATTTCGGTACGTACGGAACTTCAATTTCACTCGGAAACAGTAGGAAAATTGCCTCTGCTTTAGATAATAGAAGCTATGGCTCAGGTTTAATATCAACAATGCTTACGCCTTGGTCATATAGTATAACTTGCCATGAGTTGGGTCATTATTTGATTGGTGACCATCGCAGTAATATGGGGTATTTTAACTTAATGAATATAAATGGAAATAGTTTCGTTTGTTCAGAGGAAAGAGAATTTTTAGGGTGGGTTTCAGCAACCGAAGTAGTTGCGACAGGAACATATTTGTTACCCGATTATGGTACAACAGGGCAATTCCTGAAATTTCACAAAGGATCTTATAATTATTATATAGAAAACAGAAGAAGAATAAATTATCATTTAAGCAATAATTGGACGAATTGGCCTTATTATGACTTTCAGCCAATTTGGCCAATGTCAAGAGATTCAGGTTTATTTATATATAGGGAAGTATGTCGATTTGATGAAACTCCAATTCCTGCCAATGGAAGATGGGAATGGCAAAAAAGTGCTTCATATCCTGATAGATATATCGTTGATAGTATTAACAACGGACTATTGCTACCTGTATTCTTTTACAATAAACCAAATCGTATTAATGGGGAAACTATTTTCGATTTAGTGAAAGTACCTGCAGTAGATCTCTTTACGGGGCAGCCTTTTTTTAATACAAAAACTCACGGAGGTTCCGGAGGTGATACGAATATATGCTTTGATATCGGATATAATCAAGTATTATCGCACTGGAGTAATCCGGGATCACCGGCCTATAGCGCTTCCGATAGTTTTGCTGTCGAAATTCTTGGAAAAACAAATGACGGTGAAATTATACTAAATATTTATTTTGAAAATATGACGCAAACATATCCATCAAAACCTCAATTCTTGAGATTAGATAGGCAATTTATAGGCGAGACCGAAAGATTTAATCCCCGGCTCATTTGGTTCAAAAATAATGAACCGGATTTGCAAAAATATAAAATTTACCGCGCCGAAGTGATCTCACCGGGAATTGACCCAACGAATTACTCTTATCTTGCGGAGACAACCGATACAGTATTTATTGACCAATCTATATTTTTATACAGAAGGGGGCATGGTTCGGGAAATTGTGCTTACATTTTTCGAAAATATTCTTATAAAGTTACTGCAATAGATGTTACTTCAAAAGAATCAGTTCGTTCTGAAAGAGACTCAATCTCAGGTTATGCTGATCCTTGCGCACCAGCGGAAATGCCTCAATTCGGAAATTTAGAAATTAATAATCACTACGATTATAATTTATACCAGAACTTCCCGAATCCCTTTAATCCAATTACAACTATTAGATATTCTATCCCGGAAAATAGTTTCGTAGAATTGAAGATATTCAATATACTCGGGCAAGAAATAAAAACATTAGTGAATGAATTCAAAAATGCCGGAAATTATGTGATTAGTTTTGATGCCTCAAGTCTTTCAAGCGGTATATATTTTTATCGAATAAATAATAATAATCACACTATACTTAAAAAGATGTTATTAATAAAATAACGAATTATTATATTATAGAAATAATTGTCTGAAGATGAAAACATTTAAATTATTCATGTTATCATTGTTATTGGCATCAATTTTATACAACAGCAATGTCTTTAGTAATGATCGGCAATTATATAAAATCGGAAGTTACTTTGAATTCATTTATAGTTTCGAAAATACTGATGTAAGATTCTCAGCCAAAGTAATTTCGGAAACTATAATAAATAATGTCAAATTCCAAGAGTTGCGCATTTATAATGAGCCGGCTATGGGCGATTATAGTCAATATTATTATTACGATACACTTTCAAAAGTTTTATACGGTAAGATGGGATATACCAACGGATGTCTTGATTCGAATTTCACGCAGACTGTAATTGGAATGAACTGGCCGAAGGGGTATATATTTAATCATTGTTTTGATACCTTGCCAAATTTTGTACGCTGTATAGTGAGTGACACAGGGACATTTAGTAATATACTTAATTACGGATTCCCTTTAAGAGCAGTTCAACGAACAGATACGTTTGGCGCTCCGGTTGGTGGTTCTAGAATATTGACATATTCCGAATTTTTCGGTTTTTTATCTCTGTATCAAGGATATGGCTGTCCGTTCGGGGGTGGTTGGTATTCAATCACTTTAGTTGGAGCAATAATTGATTCCGTTACATACGGGTCTATATTAATCCCTGTAAAACAAATATCCTCCGAAGTTCCTGAAAATTTCTTTTTGAAGCAAAATTATCCTAATCCGTTTAATGCAAGCACGACAATAGAATTTTCACTTCCGAAAACAACGAATGTCCGTCTTAAGGTTTATGATTTATCGGGCAAAGAAATAGTTTTGCTTTTTGATGATAAGAAGCCGCCGGGGACATATAAATATTTGTATTATGCCAATAACCTTTCGTCCGGCGTTTATTTCTATTGTCTTGAAACTGATTACGGAATTCAGACAAAGCGGATGATTTTGCTGAAATGATACTTATGCGGACAGCAGAAATGTTTTTCAGAAAATTTGATTTTTTTAGTTTCAAAAAAATACGATTGTTGTTTTTCCAAAAAATGAGTGACGCATTATGCAACTATTTTGTCGTCTTTTAAAACTCATTTTTTGTTACACCTTCCAAAAAGCCGCCTGCTACTCCTTGCGGGCGGCTTAATTTTTATATATTCTTCTTCATTTTATACTTTTTATTAAATAAATAATTTATAAATTCCATAGAACTTAAATGTTTAATTAATTAGGGGCTATGGAAAGACATTCTACCGAAATTCCGAAATCCGAATTAAAGAAAAAACCCCGCAAACCTATACTGTTAATACTTAATTCGAGCAATTCAAACCGCCCTTTAATCATTAACCTGATATACGACGAAAACATAAAATACATCGACTACCTATTTCAGGGAAACGAAACCATCTATTTCAATAAAAAGCGCAGAAAAGAAAAGAAAAAATTATCATAACTTGATAATATTTACGATAGAATAAAATTTATTTTAATCAAAAATTATTAAAAAAATAAATGAATAATGCACCTCATATTCAAAACATCCAAACCATATTCAAGCAATTACTGGATTTAGATAAGAAATTAATATTTAAACAAAATCTAGGAGATGAGTCTTTAACTAAAGATTTAGAGGCTGATTTCCAAATATTTATTAAACGAGTTGAACAAATTCTTGAATATGGTAAATATATACCTGCCCAATTATTAGAAATTATTCATTCGACAATATCTGATTTAATTTCTTTATTAGGTAATATTGCTAAGTTGAAAACTGCAGATTATATCTCACAAAGAGGAAATTATATTAGAGATATAAAAAATAATTTCAATAATCTTGAAAACAAATGGCCATCAATAATATCTTATATTATTGAAGCGAAGGGCTTTTTATATGACGATAGTATTAAAAGCGAATATGATAAATTGATGCATGACCTACAAGTTAATGCTAAAAATACATTAGCGGAAATAAGGAATGAATCAGAGAAAATATTAAAAGAAGCAAAAGAAATAGCAAACCAAATAGAAACAAGAGCAAGGAAAACAGCCACAAAACTATCTGTTGAAGATGCACAGAATCAGTTTAAGGAAGCACAGTTAGACCATTTAAAATCAGTTAAATTATGGACATGGCTAAGTTTAATATCATTAGCATTATTCGTAGGTATTGCATCAGCATTTTACTTTGATTTGCCAAAATTGGAAGAAGGACTAATGATTTATAAAACGGTAATTCGGGCTACGATTTTAATCTCTATTGGCGCCGTTGCTACTTTTTGTCTTAAAATATTGCGTTCAAGTTATCATATGTATAAACACAATCAACATCGTCAGAGAATTGCGAATAGTATTGGTTCTTTTGTAGAATCTGCAGTAACTCCGGAACAGAGAGATTTAATCTTAACTCATCTTGTCGAATCAATTGCAAATTTCGGAAATTCAGGATTAGTGCATGGCGATGATGATAATATCAATGCATCAAAGTTCGTAGTCGATAATTTAATTAGAAATATTTCCCCAAAAAATTAAAATTATACGGAGTCTATTCATGAACAACAGAATTTTTATCAGTTTTGCAATCGAAGATGAACAATACAGGACTTATTTGCGTGGACAAGCTCGAAATGCTAAAAGCCCTTTTGAATTTGTTGACATGTCTGTAAAAGAGGCCTGGGATAGCAGTTGGAAAACAAATTGCAGGACCAGAATAAAGGGATGCGATGGAGTCATTGTTTTATTAAGTAAAAATATCAAAAAAGCAGATGGTGCTTTATGGGAGATAGAATGTGCGAAAGAAGAAAATATACCTATCATTGGAGTATATATACATACAGATGATAAGTATTTCCCTGATGAAATGTATGGGATAAAAAAAATCACATGGACTTGGGATGGAATAGCAGATTTTATAAATTCATTATAGGGGATGAAAATGACTGATGGAAAAAGAGCTTTAATTATCGGTATAAACGATTATCCTTCTTGTCCTTTAAATGGATGTCTAAATGATGCTAATGAAGTATCGAAACTTTTTGAGGTAAATCAAGACGGCTCGCCTAATTTTGAAGTTAGGAAAATTCTTGACATTAAAACAAAAGGTGAGTTTAAAGGACAACTAAAAGAATTATTTAGAGGTAGTTGTAAAACAGAACTATTTTATTTCTCAGGACATGGATTCCTTAATGAATTAGGAGGATATATAGTTACTCCCGATTATGCACAGAATGACGAAGGAGTATCGATGCAAGAAATATTACAATTAGCACATAATTCAAATTCTGCGAATCGTATAATTATTTTAGATTGCTGTCATTCTGGTCAATTCGGGAATAGTACTATTATAGGTAGTAATTATGCTACAATAAATGAAGGTTTAACTATATTGACAGCAAGTAGAAATATTGAATCAGCCGTTGAAATTAATGGGCATGGTTTATTTACTAGTTTATTCATTGAAGCACTGAAAGGTGGTGCAGCGGACTTAACAGGTCATATTTCTCCTGGTAGTATATACGCATTCATTGACAAAGCATTAGGTCACTGGGAACAAAGACCAGTATTTAAAACTAATATTACAAAATTTACATCGTTAAGAGAAGTAAAACCTCCAATTAGTATGGAAGTATTAAGAAATATATCTTTGTATTTTGGTGAACCAGAAAATGAAATGAAACTCAATCCTTCGTTTGAATTTACAAATAATCCAACTATTAATCATGATTTAATTGAGCCTTATGCTGACGAAAAAAATATCAAAATATTTAAAGATATTCAGCAAATGGAAAGTGTCGGGTTGGTTATTCCAGTTGGAGAAGAGCATATGTATTTCGCCGCTATGAAGTCAAAAAGTTGCAAATTAACTTCTCTTGGTCATCATTATTGGAGATTGATAAAAGAAAGGAAAATATAATTATGTCTAAAGTTTTTATATCGCATCAAAAGAGAGATTCGGAACAAGCAACCAACGTTGCTGATTATTTAAAATATTATGGTATTGGATATTATTTAGATATATATGATAAGATTAAAGGTTCTTCTGGATTTCCAATTGAAAATTATTTAATCGATGTAATGAATAGTTGTACCCATTTCTTGACAATATTGTCAAATAATACTGAAGATTCTTGGTGGGTCCCATTTGAGATTGGAGTAGCGACAGATAAAGATATTCCAATAGCTAATTATTTTTATAAAAGGATTGAGATTCCCTCATATCTTGAAAACTGGCCGAAACTTTTTAACTTACGAGACTTAGATAAATATATAAAATTAATTAAGATTGGAAGGCATGAAATGCTTCTTGACCATAAGATAGCAGGTATATATCCAAGATATTCTGAAGTATTTCATAGAGAACTAAAAGAGCAATTAAATTATTAAATATTTTATTCATGGAATCCTTTATTATTGAATTAAAAGAAATAGCAAAAAAGTTAGAGCCATTTTCAAAAGAAATGGATAACCCCCAAATTAAAAAACCTTTAGAAAAACTATCCGAATCCGCAAATATTGTAGGTAAATCTTGGTCAAACTCTTATTGCGGATATCATTCCAGAGTCTATTATAAGGATTTTAAGGAACCTCCCCCAGGAGCACATTTTAGCATTGAATGGGGATTGATGCAGTCTTTTTCAAATGGTACAACAGGAGATTGGTATGAATATCCTTTTGAGTATGTTATAAATATTATAGAAAAATTAGCAGGAAATCCAAATCTAAAATATTTCGAAAATAAATCTGAAGAAGCTAAAAGATTATTTTATATTATTAGAGATGATATATTATCAATTTTAGAAATAATAAATAGTAATATTGTCGATGTTTTTATCGTTGAACAAATAGCTAAAATTAAAAAACATAAAATATTCACGATGGAAGATTTTGCGAATAATAATTTCCCATCAGGTAATATTTTATCAAGAGATACAAAAGCATTACAGCAAGGCTTGCAATCCCCGCCACATCTTAATATAATATCGAATTTATTCGGTCTCAGTGCTCCTATACAATTATGTAAAATGTTATTTGAGGATTTAAATGTCATCATTAAACATCTTTCAAGAATAAGTAAGCCGGTAACTTTATCAGTAAATATAAAAGAGCAAAAAATATTTATTGGGCATGGACATTCTTTAATATGGAAAGATTTAAAGGATTTTATTAAGGATACATTAAATTTAGAATTCGAAGAGTTTAATAGAATACCCGTTGCCGGAATATCAACAAAAGATAGATTAGAAGAGATGTTGAATAATTGTTCATTTGCATTTTTGATTATGACAGGAGAGGATGAATTAGAAGATAAGACATTAAGAGCAAGAGAAAATGTAGTTCATGAAATCGGCCTTTTCCAAGGAAGGCTTGGTTTTAATAAAGCGATTGTATTAATCGAAGATGGATGTGATAAATTTTCTAATATTGATGGATTAGGGCGTATAGATTTCCCAAAAAATAAAATAAATTATATTTTCGAAGAAATACGAAAAGTATTAGTACGTGAAAAAATTATAAAATAATTTTTTACTATCAATATTTTCTTAAAGAAATATTAACCGGAGGGATAAATGAAAAAATCTGTTTTGAGCATTCTGTTTTTACTTCTGCTCTTGTTAATCAATTCAAATTCCGCTTCGCCGCAGGTTTTCTGGGAAGAACTTCCTCAAATGGTTACCGTTCCTCTTTATTCCGCCTCGAACTATAACGGCTACATAGCTTATATCTGCGGAGACAGCGCGACTGTTCTTAAAACTACTAACGGTGGTTATAACTGGACGAACGTCAGCAAGAACGGTATTCCGCCTGACATTCAACTCGTAAATATTTTTGTAGTTTCGGTTTCGGTTTCGCTTTCGCATACCGTTATCGCGTCGGGATATTCGGGCGCGAACACTTACGTTTACAGAACGACTAATTCAGGCGCGAACTGGACTCAGGTGTTCTCGCAGTCAAACGGTTTCGTTAATGCGGTTTGGTTCACGGACGCGAATTCAGGATTTATGCAGGGTGACCCTGTCGGAGGAAGATGGTCGCTCTGGAAGTCAACGAACGCAGGGCTTAACTGGGATTCAACAAGTTTGTTCCTGCCGTCCGCTTCAACAGAATCGGGTTTCGCGAACTCGCTCTGGAAGTCGGGAGGCAATATATGGTTCGGGACGAATAATTCAAGGGTGTATCATTCCACGAATAACGGCTCGACGTGGACAATCGGCTCCGTTGCGCCGGAAACAAATTCCGTCGCGATATGGATGGGCGCAAGCCCTTACAATATCGGATACTCCGCGGGAAATACTTTGTACAAGAGTACTAACGCGGGTGTAAACTGGGCTCTCGACATTTCAGCAAGCGGCTCCGGCGTTATAAAGTCTATTACAGGTAATACAGAAATATTCAATTACACCTTTTATACGCGCGGAAGCAGTATTTATTACAAATTTTCAAGCAACTGGGTTCTGCAGTACACCTCGCCTGCGGGCGTGTATAACCATATGTCTATGGCGCGCGTGTCGATGTCATTCGGTCCAGGCTGGATTTACGCTGTTCGAAGCAACGGAAGAATTTCAAGGGCGAACACTTTCATTGAAGGAGTCAGGCTGATATCGAACAATGTTCCGGACAGTTATACTCTATCGCAGAACTATCCGAATCCGTTTAATCCGACGACGAAGTTTAAATTCGATACGAGGCGCCTTCCCGAAATGTCAACGGGAGAAATCCGGGGCGGGAACGTGAGAATATCCGTGTACGATAATCTCGGTAGGGAAACGGAAACGCTTATTAACAAAGTGCTTCAGCCCGCGGAATACGAGATAGACTGGGATGGAAGCAGATATCCGTCGGGCGTTTATTTCTACAGAATGCTCGTAACGAATCCGAACGGCGGCGTTGTCGTGTTCGACGCGGTGAAGAAAATGGTGCTGATGAAATAATTGGTTATTAGATTTCTGAAAACTATGAGTCTTGTGTTTGTCATACCGGCGAAAGCCGGTATCCATAACAGAAATAGATTCTCGATGTCACGTTTTTCTGATTTAAGAGTTTTTCAGTAGTCTCAAATAAATAATTCGGGTGTTTGAAAAACACTAATTGAAAAGTTCTCGAACAATAACGTTAACCCCACTCTTTAGAGTGGGGTAAAAGAATGTTATAAAAGACGGGCTTTAGCCCTGGAACATTGTGAGGACTAAAGTCCTCCGTCTCGTTTTTCTTTCACCCCACCTTAAAAGGTGGGGTTACTAAAAGAGAATGTAGTAAAAGTTTTTCATAAGTCTAATTAGCAATTGAAGAAGATGATTTTTATAATCCGGAATCTAAAATTAAAAATTGGCACAGCGTTTTCGAAAATTTAGGTCTGAAATTTCAAATATCAATTTATTTAAAGACGGCTTCAATCTAAAATTATTTTATTAATTTTCTATTGAATATGAAAACAATAAAATCGGTTTTTCTCATCGGGATTTTCTTAATAACCGGCATCGCTTATTCTCAGTCGGGGTGGCAGCAGGTATCCGATTCAGTGCGTTATCTGTATCTTGCATCAATTCAAATGACTTCTGCGAATACGGGATACGCGTGCGGCGCGTATTATTATTCGGATATCACTCAAAAATCAGGTATTGAATATTATTTGGGCGCTTTTCTTAAAACCACAAACGGCGGATTGAGTTGGCAGAGAACGGACGACCCGAAAAGAAATATTGACGATTTATATTTTCTGAATGATTTAACCGGGTACTTTATTGGATGGAACGGCCCTGCCACAGGATACTATACCGGTCATATATTCAAGACAACAGACGGATGCGCGACCTGGGCAAGGCACGACAGCATTCAGTCCGGCAGTTTTTTTAAAATCAAGTTCTTTGACGCGAACACAGGTATGATTGCCGGCAAATACGGCGAAGCGGAGTTCACTACAAACGGCGGAGTAAACTGGTCTTACAGGGGAATCTGGGCATACTGGCATGAGCCTCAGGGTATCTGGTGTCTCGACGCAAATAACTGGCTGGTAGGTGACGGACAGGTATTAGCGAGAACTACCAATCAGGGATTGAACTGGATTAAAGACGACTCGCTTCGCGCCACCTCATTTTATTTTTTCAATCAGACAACCGGAATAATGGGTACTTCCGGTTCAGGCAAAGTCTATAAAACAACAAATGCCGGAACAAACTGGTTCGTAATCAGCAATCCGCCAATGTATAATTCATTATCACTCATATTTACCGACGCCAATACAGGTTACTCCGCTAGATATGGTGTCAATTTTATTTACAAATCAACGAATGGCGGATATAACTGGTTCGAATTGAATGTAACCCAGAATCAGTCCTTGTTTTCTTTAAGTTTCATAAATAACTATACCGGCTTTGCTGCCGGAACAAACGGTGAAATATTCAGAACCACGGACGGCGGCTCGGTCTTCATCGCGAACATTTCTAGCGAAGTTCCGGATAAGTTTGAACTGGGACAGAATTACCCGAACCCGTTCAATCAATCTACAATCTTCAATCTTCAATGTTCCCGCCTAGGCGGGTCTTCGACCGGTTTGGTCAAAGTTATTGTATACGATGCAACTGGCAGGGAAGTGCAGACACTTGTGAATGAGACTCTTGCTCCCGGCACGTATCAGGTCCGTTTCGACGGCTCGGGACTTGCAAGCGGATTGTATTATTACAGCATGTCAATAGACGGCAAACAAACGGCGGTGAAGAAAATGGTGATGGTGAAGTAATTACCACTTACTAATTTTTAATTATAAATTGTTGAATTGCCCCTGCCTTCAGGCAGGGGGTTAAGGAATAGAAAAAAGCGGCTTCAGCCGAAATGATATATAAATAAATAAAATTATTCAATTTTGAAAACAGTAAAATCGATTCTAATACTTGCGATTTTATTAATAAACGGATTTGCTTTTTCCCAGTCCGGATGGTATTCAGTTATACCTCCAGAATCAGGATTATCAATCAATTTTATTCGATTTCCTTCTGAGAATACTGGATATGCTATTGGCTGTTATCTTCCATATAATGCAAGTGCATTATTGAAAACAACGAACGCCGGACAAAATTGGGAAAAAACAGTTTTTGATACAATTCGTTTCGAGAATATTTTTTTTATTGATAATAATACGGGTTTTACCACCGGATTCCATTCTCAAAATAAATATATATATAAGACTACTAATGGGGGAAAGGTATGGAATCAATGTTCTTGCGCTGCTGTACCAGAATTTTCTTATTTCTTTATGATTAAGTTTTGCGATTATAACACTGGCTTTATTACGACAAGGAATGGTGGTCTCCTAAAAACCACTAATGGAGGTTTATATTGGGACTTCAAATCAGGTTTTGTATGGCATGAACCCCGTTCTTTAGAATGTTTGGATTCTAATACATGGATTGTCATGGATGAATACACTTCAATTTTTAAAACTACGAATTGTGGTAATAATTGGTTTACTATTGATTTATCAAATATTGGATTTAATAGTACCTCAATGTTTTTTATTAATAGTACCACGGGTTACAGCACAAATTATACCGGAAAAATATTTAAAACTACAAATTCGGGAGAAAATTGGTTAAAAATATGTAATAACATTCCACTTAATGTTGACGGAAATATTACATTTACAAATGAAAACACCGGTTTTGTTTGTGGTGATGGAGCAAATGGTTGTGTGTTTAAAACAACAAATGGAGGATATAACTGGATTCCATCATTGGTAAATCCTTTAGCATTTTGCTATTCCGTAAATTTTATAAATAATTATACCGGATATGCAGGAGGAAGAAATGGGAATATTTTTAAAACTACAAACGGCGGCTCGGTTTTCATACACAATATTTCAGGAGAAGTGCCTGAGAAATTTTCTTTATCGCAGAATTATCCGAATCCGTTTAATCAATCTACAATCTTCAATCTTCAATGTTCCCGCCTAGGCGGGTCTTCGA
>CALGII010000081.1 GCA_937915485.1 uncultured Ignavibacteriota bacterium
TCACGAAAGTGAGCGGAAAACTTAACGATACGCTCGAATCCGACGTGGTGCTTCTCGCAATAGGCGTGACGGGAAATATTGAAAACCTCGGACTCGAAAAAGCGGGCGTTCAACTTTTCAGAAATTCAATTAATGTCGACACAAATTACAAAACAAACGTCGACGGCATATACGCCATCGGCGACGTGGCAATAGTGAACGAAAAGCCAAAACCCTGGCTGGCTCACGTTGCGTCCGCTGAAGCTGTTAACTGCGTCGAGAAAATAAAAGGACACGAGGCAGGGGACATTGACTACGGAACGATTCCCGGCTGCACGTACTGCAATCCGCAGGTTGCTTCCGTCGGTCTGACGGAGGAAAAAGCGAAGGCTGCAGGTTATAAACTTAAAATCGGCAAATTCCCGTTCTCCGCAAACGGCAAGTCGAGAGCAGCAGGCGAAACAGCGGGTCTCGTAAAACTGATTTTCGACGAGGAATACGGCGAACTTCTCGGCGCGCATATAGTAGGGGCTGAAGCGACCGAACTCATAGGCGAACTCGTGATGGTTAAATCGCTCGACGGGGTCGGTGAATCTATTATCAAGACAATACACGCGCACCCCACACTCTCCGAATCGATACTGGAAGCCGCGGGTGTCGCGTACGGAGAGGCGATAAACATATAGTACAAATCAAGTGCCGGGTAACATCCCGGCACTTTAATTTTTATATTTTCTCATTCATGGTAAAACAATCGATAATATGCGTATGTATATTAATTAATTTGTTTCTGTTGATTCTGATTGATCCTTGTATTTCACAAGCAGAGATACGAATAATTGATACTTCCAAAAAACAGGATACACTGACTTCAAAAAAGAATTTTAAAATTACTTTATCGCTCGAAAGAAACTACTTCTATGAACTAGAGCCCGTGTTCCTTAGACTGGTTGTTACAAACATATCGGAAAGAAATGATTCCATAGCATATTTGCATGAATCAATAATGAAAAACCTAACAGCGTGCAATTACAGACAATTTATTGGAGATATATTTTATTTTGGTGTCCCATATACCGTATTCCTGCCTGGAGATTCGGTAGTTTTGGGTTATGAGATTAATTATTCTATTAATGAAAAAGACGAGAGAACTTTTGCGAAATCGGGAATATACTTTGCGGGCATAAATTTACCGCTTAATGATTCGGAAAAGACGGTGATTAAATCCAACCGTTTAAGGTTCTTTATCTTTGAACCAGTGAAAAATGATGTACTCTATGGAAAAATTCTAGATATAAATAAGGAATTGGACAGAGAGGAAAGATTAAAGATTATAAACGATTTTGACGAGCATATTAATGACTATTTATACTCGGTGTACTTTGACGGATTGTATTATTTTATTAAATTCTGGAAAAGTATTATGGGGTATAAAATGGATAGTTCATTCGTGAATCAGGCTTTACAGCAGATAAGAAGAAACCCGGATTCTTATGGCGTTTCCAATGGCATTTGGCATGCATACTGGATATTGTTGAATAATAATGACATGACAAGATTGCAAGAATTTGAAGACGAGATTAATGAAAAATTTAAATTCACGAAATCTTATTTCGCTCTACTCGAAGTCAAAAAGCATTTTAAAAATCGCAAATACGAGAAATAATTGTGAGACGTTGAATGTAATTATATACCCCTGAAGTTATTGAAAAGCCCGCGTAGCGGGCTAAATATTTTACGTGGTGTCAGGTGGAAACACTTGACACCACATCCATATATTTATATCTCCGAAAACTCCCCTAAATTCAGGTTGAGTCTTTTCTTGATTATCTTTGAGTTTCTGCCTACAAGGGAATCCGTGACAACGGCGTTTTCAATGTGGCAGTTGTTGTCAATTATTGAATTGTCAACTATGCTGTTGCGTATCAGACATCCGTCGTTTATCGTCGCGTTCGGACCGATGATGCAGTTTTCAAGCGTTACGTTTTTGCCGATGTAAACAGGCTTGTTTATCTTGCTGCCCTTAATTCTATAATCGTTGGATTTTTTCCCGAGAAGGTATCTGTTCGTTTGGAGCAATGTCTCCGGCTTGCCGCAGTCAAGCCATCCATGCACGTTGTAAGTCACCATTTTCTCATTTTGCCTGAGCATTATTTCAAGCGCGTCCGTCAACTGGTATTCACCTTTGGTCGTAATCTTGTTCCGTATTATGTGCTCTATTGAATCGAATAGCAGAGTCGAGTTCTTGAGAAGATATATCCCGACAATAGCATCGCTGGAAGGGGAGACTTCTTTCGACGCGGGCTTTTCAACAAGGCGCTTTATGAATCCTTTCTTATCCTTCTCAACTACGCCGAACCTGCGCGGGTCGTCAACTTTCTTCACTCCTATAACGGAATGCCTGCTTTTAACCATATCCTTTAGGTTCACGTCAAAAAGCGTATCGCCGAGAATTATTAGAACGTCCTCTATCTTTATCGGGTCGAATTTTCCCTTGGCGCAGAGCACGGCATGACCGAGCCCGAGTGTTTCTCTCTGCTTCACGTAATCGAACCTGAAGTTGAACGTACTGTTCAGATAATGCTCGATTTTCTCGCCCTGATGACCGGTGATGAAAATTATGCTGTCCGCGATTTTCTTTCTAATAAGTTCATCGACTATATAATAAATCATCGGATGTCCCGCGACATTCAGCAGCACCTTCGGCTGCGTGATTGTATGCGGTCTCAAGCGTGTGCCGACGCCGGCGACAGGAATAATAACCTTCATAATTTAAATTGTAAAATTAAAAATGTAAAAGTACAGTTTAAAATTAAAAATTATCTGTACTTACGTTTATTCGTATAATTACAAATCTGATTTTAAATTAAAATTCAATAATGATTGCTTATGGATTCGATTACTTTTTGTTCTTGGAACTCAGTATTATTGAAGCCAGTATTTTACCGAATTGTATCAATTCGTCCAGAATAACTTTTGAAATATCCTGGTCAGCCTTGCCCGAGTCTTTAAGAAGCGACACCCACAATTTGCTTTCGTTACAGGATTTTAAGGAGATATTCATATAATTGATAAATTCTCTCTTGCTTGAAGCGGATTGTCCCTCGACAAAATTTGAAATAATACTCGTTCCGCTTCTGATCAGTTGATCACCGATCCTCCTTGATGTATTGTCTTTTGGCAGATTATCTATGAAATCCAGCAAATTCAGCGTAAAAGCATACATCCGTTTTTTCAGTTTAACTTTAAATTCATCATTTCCCATGATTGAAATTTATTTACTGAAAAAATAATTTATATAAGTTAAAGAACAAAATCAGACAAACGTATAAAATGACTGTGAATAATTTTGAATTTTAAATTGTACTTTTGAATTTTACAATTTCAATTTTAAATTAGAAACAAAGTTTGCCAGAGAAGCGTCTATTCCTTCCACATTTCTCGCTCCCGCCGTCGCTAATTGCGGTCTCCCGCCTCCTCCGCCGCCGAGTTCCTTGGCGGTTTCCGATATTAGTTTGCCGGCGCTCAGTCCTTTTTCCTTTATGAGGTTGTCGCTTACGGCGCAGACGAGGTTTATCTTGCCGTCGATAACCGCGGCGAAAAGCGCCACGCCGTTCTTCAGCGCCTTTCTGATTTCATCGACTATCTCCTTGAATTCATCCGATGTCTGTATGTCGAGTCTTCCCGCTGCGACAGTACTGCCGTTTACAGTTTCAGAAGAATCTATTATTGATTTTATTTGTTCGATGTGTCTTCCGATATTCTGCTTCAGCATCTTTTTCTGCTGCTGCTTTTTTTCTTCGATGAACTTCTCGCGTATTTCATTCAGAGATTTAATCGTGTTGCTCTGATGTTCAAGCATTAGTTTCATCATTGAAGCATCGGTGTAATCAGCGGATTTAACTCCGTCCCTGATTTTTTCAAGAGCCTCCTTGAATTTCGACGAATACTTCTCGGGCAGTTCGGATACGATGCTCTCTATGTCATTAATTCGCTCCTCTATCAGCCTGATAATCCCTTCGCCTGTTCTCGCGAAAATTCTTCTCACGCCCGACGAAATGCTTTCCTCTTTGACAATCTTGAAAAGCCCGATATCGCCCGTGCTGGCAACGTGCGTCCCGCCGCAGAATTCGGCGCTGAAATTTTCGTCCATCCGCACAATTCTTACCCTGCTGCCGTACTTGTCTCCGAAAAATTTCTTGACGTTCGGAATGTTGTTCGCCTCTTCGAGGGGAAGGTCTTCAAGCGTGTCGACCTTTATGTTCCCGCTTATCTTATCATTCACGATTTCTTCAATCTTCCGTATTTCTTCCGCGGATAATTTCTTGAAGTGCGGGAAATCAAAACGCAGGTATTCATCCGAAACGAGCGAGCCCATTTGCTTCACGTGATTTCCGAGGACCTCCCTCAACGCCTCATGCAAGAGGTGAGTTGCCGAATGGTTCCTTTGTATCGCGCGCCGTCTCTTGTAATCAACGAATGCCGTCACTTCCTTTCGGAAAAGATTCCTGTGGTCGTAATTCTTAACGTATATGAAATGGTTGTTCTTAACGTCGATAACTTCGAGTTCGTATCCGTCGGCAAAGACAAGTTTGCCCGTATCGCTAACCTGTCCCCCTGATTCCGAGTAAAACGGATTATCTTTCAAGACGAGAACTTCAAGGTCTGAACCCGCGATTCGCTTCGCCTGAAGCAGCGTCGTCTTGATTCCCTTTTCCGAAAGATTATAAGGATTGTAAACTGGATTTTCCGCCTTTAGTTTTTCGTCAAGTTCAAACATTTTAGTATCAGCAAGTATAACTTCGTCTTTTCTCGCCGCTCTTGCCCTGTCCTTTTGTTTCTTCATCTCCTCGTCGAATTTCTTCATGTCAACTTCGAATCCGTTCTCACGAGCCATTACCTGGGTCAGGTCGACAGGAAATCCGTATGTGTCGTATAGTTTGAACGCGTCTTCTCCGGGGAAAACTTTATCGGAATTATTTTTAATTCTTTCATATACGTTCTGAAAATGTTCGATGCCCCTGTCGAGAGTGAGGTTGAAACTGTCTTCTTCCGCTTTTATAACATTCTTTACAAAATCTTTTTTGTCCCTGATTTCGGGGAATACGCCGCCGAAATTTGTAACGACAGTATCGACGAGTTCGTGAAGCATAGGCTCGTTGTAATCCAGTTTCCTGGCGAGACGGAGCGCTCTTCTTAAAATCCTTCTCAGAACGTAGCCGCGCCCTTCATTCGAAGGAATCGCTCCGTCGCTGATTGCGAAAGTAAGCGCTCTTATGTGGTCTGCAATCGCGTTGAACGGCGATATGTATTCACCTTCGTATTTCTTTCCCGTTATCTTTCCTATCTTATCAAGTATCGGCGTGAACAAATCCGTATCGTAATTCGACTTCTTTTTGTTCAGTACTCTTACAACCCTCTCAAGCCCCATACCCGTATCCACGTGCTTCATCGGAAGGGGATGAAGTTCTCCTTTTTCGTCTCTGTTGTATTGTATGAAAACAAGGTTCCATATTTCAATAACGTCCTCCAGACCGGCGTTCACATCTTCGGGTTTGCATCCGTTATCAGTCAGGTCAACGTGAATTTCGGAACACGGACCGCACGGACCCGTTTCTCCCATTTCCCAGAAATTATCTTTTTCCCCGAACTTTAATATATGCGAATGATTTATGTCTGTTTCCGTTTTCCAAAGGTTCAATGCTTCCTCGTCCGATTTGTAAACCGTAGCCCATAATCTGTCTTTCGGGAGTTTCCATACTTCGGTAAGCAGTTCCCACGCCCAGGCGATCGCTTCCTTCTTGTAATAATCGCCGAAAGACCAGTTACCCAGCATTTCAAAAAAAGTATGGTGATAACCGTCAACACCGACTTCCTCAAGGTCATTATGCTTCCCGCCTGCCCTAATGCATTTCTGTGTATCCGCCGCGCGTTTGTATTCCCTCGTCCCGAGACCGAGAAATACGTCTTTGAACTGGTTCATGCCGGCATTCGCGAAAAGCAACGTCTGGTCCTCAAAAGGCACAACCGGAGAGGACGGTACTATTGTATGATTTTTCGACTCAAAAAACTTTAAAAACGATTCTCTGATTTCTTTTGATGATATAAAATTCATGCATTTATTTTATTATGAAATAAAAATAAAGTTTATATGCCTCAATTTAAATGGATTTGGGTGTCAGGATAAATAAAAAAACCGCAGATGTATCGTCTGCGGCCTAAACAAAGGAGAAAAATGACCTACAATTTGCAAAAACTAAAAACTTTGATTCACTTTTTATTATTTAATAGAAATATTCATGCCAGAAAATAATCCTAAATTGAGTTAAAAATAAAATGAAAATGTTCAGAAAATTCTCATTATGAGAATTCTCTGAACATTTTGAGAAGAAGATTTTTATTAAAACGTAATTCTCGGACCTGTGCTGATTATAAAAGTCCTCATATCCTGTGAGAATGTGCCTGTTCTCACTGTAGTGTTTCCGCCGATATATTCAGTGATGTTTACATCTTTGAAACTCGCGGTCGAACCGAGAAAATCCAATGACAAAACCCAGAAAAAATTCCTCGCCAGATGATATTTCCCGTTTAAGGAAATAATATATGAAAACGATGTAGCCGTCTTTTCATCCTGTCTGTAAAAATCGCTTCCGCTCGATACTTTAAGTTCGGGCGCGGTAGAATTCAGCAATCCCGAATAAGCCCTGAAACCCATTGAGACTTTCTTGTATATCGGATACGAAAATTCGAAACCGATGAATCCGCCGTAAGTATTCCACGTCCTCGAACCGGCTGTCCAGATGCCGCCGTATTTCTGCTTCAATGCGTCTTCGAGGGCGGAAAGTTTCGTTCCGTTTGAATTGTAAAATCCCATTAAATATACGTCGATGACATCAATCAGATGATAAGAAACGTTTGCTTCGATTTTATAACCGAGTTTGGCGAATCCCGCGCTTTCGTTGTACGGGTCCTTGCTGCCAAAGTCGCCGTAAGGAATGCTTGGTCCGGCATTTATTTCAGCGCCGAATTTATTCGGATTAATTGTGATTTTATTATCCTGCGCATACAGCGGCGCAGTCAAAATGATTAGAGTTAATACGATAAGTATTTTATTCATACAATTGTTTGTTTGCTTAAATCTATGAAAATCCGGTGAAACATAAAACAAAAAATTGCGTGAAAGGAAATGGCCTCTTCCGGGAATTCCGGTTTTTACGAAAGTATGTCCGCCATTCAACTAATGCTTGTAAAGGTCTTAATCACGGTTGTTTATTCTGGCGAATGCTATAAAATCTGTAACAGGGGGCGAATGACCCGCTGCCTTGATTATCGCAGATATCTGCGCACGGTGATATGTCGAATGATTCATCACGTGCGACATAATATCGCTAAGTTTATTCTTGAACTTATCGCCTGCGGAATTTTCGTATGATATGACGGCGTCCAGTCCTTTCGGGCGGAGCGAATCGAAATACTTCATCCAGTCCTTGTGGACATTATCAATAATATCGCCGAATTCTGACGGCTCGAGAATGTCCCAGGGATCTATATCGTGCGACCTTGAAGTTATTCTGTGATGCCAGACCTGCTGGGAATTCAGCACGTGCGAGAATAATAGTTCAATCTTTGTATTCTGCGGTATTTTATTTATTGTCTCAGCAACACGTCTGTTCGCCCAGTTGTCGTAAGTGAATAGCCTTTTGTAGTGATTGATTAAGTCCATATCAGGTTTGAATTACCCCCGTATTGAATTTTGGAATATTTGGATTGTTGTCAGCGAGTTCAATGCAATATGATATAGTTTCGCGCGTCTTCGCAGGGTCGATAATGCCGTCAATCCAGAGCCTTGACGCGGCATAGAGCACGTTTGTCTGCTCTTCATATCTGCCGCTGATTTCCTCAAGGAATTTCTTCTTGTCGTCTTCGTGAATCTCTTTGCCGAGTTTCTTCATCTGTCCGATTTTTATATCAAGGAGTACATTCGATGCCTGCGCTCCTCCCATCACGGCGATTTTCGCGTTCGGGTAAGCGAATATGAATCTCGGATCGTATGCCTTTCCGCACATCGCGTAGTTTCCCGCGCCGTAACTGTTGCCCGTTATTATAGTAATCTTAGGCACGGTGGAATTCGCTACGGCGTTGACCATCTTCGCGCCGTCTTTTATGATTCCCCCGTGTTCGGACTGCGAGCCGACCATGAATCCCGTAACATCCTGAAGAAAAACGAGAGGAATTTTCCGCTGGTTGCAATTTAGAATAAATCGCGTCGCCTTGTCCGCGCTGTCCGAGTATATGACGCCTCCGAACTGCATTTCGGCGCCGCTCTTTGCTGTCTTCTTTTTCACTATTTCTCTCTGATTCGCCACGATGCCCACGGCCCATCCGTCGATTCTCGCGTAACCCGTGATAATTGTTTGACCGTATCCGGGCTTGTATTCGTCAAATTCACCCGCATCGATTATTCTCGATATTAAATCGTATGTATTGTATGGCTTAGACGGGTCTTCGGGAATAATTCCGTATATTTCTTTCTGCTCGTATTGCGGGCTGACACTTTTTATCCTGTCGAATCCCGCTTTTTCGTTGTTACCGAACTTGCTGACGAGACTTCGTATTTTTTCTATCGCGGTCTTGTCGTCGGGGACCATTTCGTCCGTTATTCCCGATACGGTCGTCGTCACTTCACCGCCGCCGAGAGCCTCGGAGCCTATGACTTCGCCGATTGCCGCTTTAACGAGATGCGGACCGGCAAGAAAAATGCTTCCGTTTCCTTCAACTATGATTGTCTCGTCGCTCATTATCGGAAGATAAGCGCCGCCCGCGACGCAGGGACCCATGATTGCCGCGATTTGCGGTATTCCCATCGAACTCATTACGGCGTTGTTTCTGAATATTCTGCCGAAGTGTTCCTTGTCGGGGAAAATCTCGTCCTGCAGCGGCAGAAAAACTCCCGCCGAATCAACGAGGTATATTATCGGCAGCCTGTTTTCAATCGCGATTTCCTGCGCGCGAAGATTTTTCTTGCAGGTCATCGGAAACCACGCGCCTGCTTTCACTGTTGCGTCGTTCGCTACTATTACGCAGTTTCGCCCGTGAATCTTCCCTATGCCGAATACCGTTCCCGACGAAGGCGCTCCGCCGTATTCCTCGTACATCCCGTACGCGGCGAATTTCGCGATTTCAAAGAATTTTGTATGCTTGTCGATGAGGAGGTCAATCCTTTCCCTGCAATGAAGTTTCTTGAAGTTATGCAGTTTCTCGATTGCCTTTTTGCCGCCGCCTTCTTTTACTATCTCGGATTTTTCCGCGATGCTTCTAAGCAGGTTTTTGTTGAACAACTCTCTTGATTGGAATACCTTGTCCCTTTTTAGATAATTATTTGTCAATGCCATAGTAGTATAACAACGATAATGAGTAAAAGAATTCATTGTATTATAACTAATTTATTCCAAAAAAAATATAGCCGGTATTTGGAAAATGGGGAACGGAGAATTGAAGATAGTGAAATTATATTTTGTCATTCCCGCACTCGCGAAGCAAATGCGCAGAGCGCCGTGAATCCGGATATTTCGTCTGGTCGAATGATCTGACGCCCGGCTGATTATCATCTTCAAAATGACTTGTAAATCATCGGTGAGTGTCAGGAGGTACTACTTGACGGCTAAATCTAATTGTCTTGATATCTCGGAAACAAATTATGGAATAATTAATGGCTGTATTTTATCGTTTTTTATACAATATTTTGTATAAGTTCAATACCTCAAATAATAACACAAAAATTATATGAAGTGTAAAACTTTTCTTCTTGCATCATTTCTTGTCCTCAATTCTTTTATCATCTCGGATTTCAGTCAGGGACAGTGGATTCAGACATCCGGTCCGAGCGGTGGTTGGGTTTACCAAATGGCTTCAGATGGTTCAAATATATATTCCGGAACTTTTGGGAGCGGAGTCTTTATTTCGACAAACGGCGGTGCTGTGTGGATGCCGATAAATACCGGATTACCATCATTATATATTTGGTCCATATCTGCTTCAGGGTCGAATATCGTAATAATAAACCAGGCGAATGAAGTCTTCAGGTCTACGAATTACGGTAGTTTATGGACTTCAGGTAATAACGGATTATCGGGAAAAAATCCGACCTGTGTCACATCGTATGGTAATGCTTTTTTTGCAGGTACTGCTTACGGTGTCTTTAAGTCTACAAATGCCGGAGGAAATTGGTTTAATGTATGTCCCGCATTTAATTTTTCCACAAGTTCATTATCGGTATCAGACGGGAAAATTTATGCAGGTACCAGTAATGGAGCATATGTATCATCAAACAGCGGTCTAAATTGGATTGCGATAAACAACGGACTGACCAGTAGCATATACTACATATCCGCGGTGGGTTCGAATATTTTTGCTGCTACTAGCAATAAAGTATATCATTCACCAAACAATGGAGCGAGCTGGACCGAAGTTCTTACGGGTCATGGCATATACTCAATATTGGCCTCAGGACCGAACGTTTATGTTGGAACTGATCACGACGGTATTTATATGTCCTCGAATAACGGAATTACCTGGACAATGGTATTATCAGGTTATACATATTACTATATATTTTCGTTTGTCGAATCGGGGGGTAATATTTTTGCAGGAACAAATGATGGGGTTCTTGTCACGACTAATCAGGGTCAGAATTGGATTAAAAGTACAAATGGTATTGCATGTAAGTCAATTTACTGCATTTCTGAAAAAAATGGGAGAATCTTTTCCGGAACCATATACGGTGATTTATTTCTATCGACAAATAACGGTGCTTTATGGACCTCTGTTTTGCACCAACGGGTCCAGTCAATAGCTTTTTCTGGAACAAATGTTTTTGCAGCAACATTCGAGAACGGTATTATGTTATCTACTAATTATGGCAGCAACTGGTCACAGGTAAACAACGGTCTGACTACATTATGTATTTATTCACTCCTGGTAGATGGGTCAAATATTTTCGCGGGAACAAATGGGCAAGGTATTTTCCTTTCGACGAATAACGGTATAAACTGGACTGCGGTTAATACAGGGATTGAGAACACTACAATAATGGCGATGGCGTTATCCGGAAATAATATATTCGCAGCTGCATTAAATAATGGAATCTACAAGTCATCAAATAATGGCGCGAACTGGATACCGGTAAATAATGGTTTGAACGATTATCTTATACTTTCCTTGAAAGTAAATGGAACTTATATATTTGCCGGAACACACAGTCACGGTATAAATAAATCGACTAATAACGGAGCGAATTGGACGACTGTTAATAACGGTCTTACGAATTTGTACGTTAGTTCGCTTGAGGTTTCAGGAGACATTGTTTTTGCCGGGACTCACGATGGAGTGTACCTGTCGACAAATTATGGAACCAACTGGATTAAAAGAAATCAGGGCTTTTATTATGATCTCAAGGTAGACGCATTGGCAGTTGTTAATGATTATCTTTATGCAGGTACTGATGGCTTATCTGTATGGCGGCGATTGCTCACCGATATAACAGGAGTGAAGAATTTAAATACCGATATTCCGCTATCTTTTACGCTGGTTCAGAATTATCCGAACCCGTTTAATCCTGTTACTGTAATTAAATTCGCGCTTCCCTCATCAGAGAAAGTCGTCGTAAAAATCTATGATATAAAGGGCAGGGAAATCGAAACGCTGATTGATAAAAGGCTTCAGCCCGGTACTTATCAGACGGAATTTGACGGAACTAATTATTCCAGCGGTGTTTATTTCTACAGGCTCACAGCCGGGAAATACACCGAAACAAGGAAGATGGTGTTGGTGAAATAATAGTTTCGCGGATAATAAATATCTAGAATCTGGGCGATAAAAATAGGTATCCTTTTAAGGAAACTTTATTTATATTGAAAATGGTTGTTATCATGGGCGCTAATTTCGAAATTTTGTTCCTGGAAGTGGCTAAAGCATTTTTGATGGCAGTTGATAACAAAGCCAGGACTAAAATCCTCTATAATATGGATAAATCGAGGTACTCAAAAGATCCGGAATTATTCAAGAAAGTATCAGATTATATCTGGGAGTTCAGGACTGAATACGGAGGATTGCAATACAGAATGCTTGCATTCTGGGATAAACGAAACAAGTCGAATACACTCGTGATTGCAAGCCACGGAATTATAAAGAAGAAAGACAAATTGCCTTCGAAAGAAATTAACAAAGCCGAGAGGCTGAGGAAAGAGTATTTTAATATTTAATATGAAAAGACAAAACAAAATAAAAACCTACACTTTAGACGAAATCAAAGATGAGTTCATAGGTAGAAGAGGAACCAGGAAAAGGGAAAAATATGAATATGATCTTCAGATGGACATTATAGGCGAAGTAATCAAAGAAGCGAGAAAGAAAAAGAAACTTACTCAGGAGGAACTCGGCGAGAAGATTGGAGTTCAGAAGGCGCAGATATCAAAACTCGAGAACGGTTCGTCGAATGTGACAATAGGCACGCTCAAAAGAGTGTTCATGGCACTCGATACTAGGATTTCGTTTAATGTGCAGGTGTGAATTAAATCCTCTACTGGATTATAGTTTATGTATGCTCCCCAAAAGGACTCTTAAGAGCGAACTTCAGGTTTTGGAACCGGTAATAAAGAGTTTACTTTCTGTTTATTTGTTATGGATTCCTGCTTCCGCAGGAATGACAAAAAGTATTTACGCCAGCGCTTTCTTATTCGCGTTCAGGTAAACGGGTTCTTTCTTTTCGAGCACGACCTCTTTTGTAATAATGCAGTTTGTTATGTTTTCCTTTGAAGGTATCTTGTACATAATATCCAGCATTACGTTTTCCATTATCGAGCGCAGCGCTCTCGCCCCCGTCCCGCGCTTTATCGCTATTTCGGCGACCGCTTCGAGCGCTTCCTGATGGAATTCGAGTTCGACTCCTTCCATCCTGAATAGTTTCTTGTACTGCTTTACGAGAGCGTTTTTCGGCTCGGTAAGAATTATAAGCAACGCTTCCTTGTCGAGGCTTTCGAGCGTCGTTACTATCGGAAGCCTGCCCGTGAGTTCGGGAATTATTCCGAACCTGATTAAATCCTCCGGCTCGACCTGAGCGAGTATCTCGTCCTTCTTAATGTCGTTCTTTGAATAAACGTCGGATGTGAATCCTATTGAGCCTTTTGCAACTCTTTTTTCTATGATTTTTTCGAGACCGTCAAACGCGCCGCCGCAAATGAAAAGTATGTTCTTCGTGTTCACGTTAAGGAGCGGCTGCTCGGGGTGTTTCCTTCCGCCTTTCGGAGGAACGGTGGCTATCGTGCCTTCGAGTATTTTCAAAAGCGCCTGCTGCACGCCTTCACCCGAAACGTCCCTCGTAATCGAAACGTTTTCGCTTTTCCTTGATATCTTGTCGAGTTCGTCGATGTAAATTATTCCTCTTTCGGCTTTCTGTATATTGTATTCCGCGTTCTGTAGAAGTCTTACAAGCATTGATTCTACGTCATCTCCTACGTAACCCGCTTCCGTCAGCGTCGTAGCGTCGGCTATCGCGAAAGGAACGTTCAGCATCCTCGCAAGCGTTTGCGCGAGATATGTTTTTCCCGTTCCTGTCGTGCCAATCATAAGAGCGTTGCTCTTTTCGATCTCAACGTCGTCAATGCTGATTGAACGCTGGGAATCTATTCTCTTGTAATGATTGTAAACCGCGACGGCGAGCGACTTTTTCGCTCTGTCCTGTCCGATTACGTACTCGTCAAGAAATTTTTTGATGCTTGAAGGTGTAATGTTGCCCTTGTATTTATCAATGCTCTTGTTGATTGTCGGGTCCGAATTCATTTTTATTATATGAACCGCGCCGTCAACACAGATTTCGCAGATGTACGGGGCTTTGCCGAACCTGTCAACGGGTCCCTTTATAAGATTCGTGACCTTGTCCGCGTTCCTGCCGCAAAAAGAGCATCTCGGTATGTTTGTTGTTTTCGTTGCCATAGTTTATTTGTTTGTGCGCGATGGGGGAGTTGAACCCCCACGGGTTGCCCCGCTAGATCCTAAGTCTAGTGCGTCTGCCAGTTCCGCCAACCGCGCTTAATTCGCATACGCCTGCATTAAAGTAATTAATCATTACTTTAACGGTATTCGTATAAATATAATGAAATTAATAAAATGAAATAAGTCAGTTGGTTATTGGGAGAATTTAGAACTTGTCTATATCGGGAAAAATCTCGTCTAGCAGTACATCGCTTGATATAAAAATTTTCGAACAGAACTCACCGGAGAACTTGCCTGTTTTTACGCAATTCTCGTGGTTCTTTCTTACCTTCTTTCTGTTTCTGGATTTCGGTGATAACGCAAACTCGTTAAGGTCATTATCGCATTCAGTGCAGAAAAAACCGTTATTCTTTGGAGCGGGTTTTGGCTCTTTCATTTTTTTTGTTTGCTTACCCATTTCTTGAACTAAATTAAGTAAAATAATTTTTAATGTAACTGCATTTTTTAGTCAATAATATTTTTAATCTTCAGCCTGCTGCTATTCCCGTATTTACATTTCCACGCGGGAATACAAAAATATTATGTCAACCTAATTTTGCATTCAATTGTCATAATTTAGAACAATAAAAAAATGTAAAAGTTCAAGAGTGAAGCGGGTTACAGGCCGAAAAGTTTTTCGGAAAGTGTGTAGGGATCGGTTTCTTTGTTCAGTATTTTATCGATGTTCTGATTCAGTATCTCGCGGTTTTTTTCGTTCCAGAAATTATTCCTTAATCCCGTCTCAACGATTTCGATGATTTCATTCTCAATCTGTAAGCGTCTCTTTTTTAGCAGCATGCCTGAAGTTTCCAGATATTTTTTGTGCGATAAAATTTCATCGAGAAGTTCGGCAGTTCCGGTGTTTCTCGAAGCGACTGTCTTGATAACACTTATCTCTCTGTTGTGTTCGCCGGGCATTCTCAGATGCAGCATGTTCTTCAATCCCGTTATGATTTCGTCGGCGCCCTGCCTGTCGGATTTGTTTATTACGAATATGTCCGCAATCTCCATCAATCCCGCTTTCATCGCCTGTATGGAATCGCCCGATTCGGGCACCAGCGCGACGACTGTCGTATCGGCGGTCTCAGCCACGTCAAGTTCCGATTGTCCGACACCGACCGTTTCCATAATTATGAAATCTTTTCCGGATGCGTCGAGAATGCTGCATACATCATTTACGCTCCTGCATAAACCTCCGAGGCTACCCCGTGTAGCCATAGAACGGATGAAAACATTTTCGAGAAGCGATGAATCGGTCATCCTGACCCTGTCACCGAGAAGCGCTCCGCCCGTGAACGGACTCGTCGGGTCAACCGCAATCACTCCTACCTTGTATCCGTCTTTCACGAGCAGTGTTACGAGGCAGTCTGTTATTGTGGATTTGCCCGCGCCCGGAGGACCGGTTATTCCTATCTTGTAAGCATTGCCCGTGTGTCTGTAAAGACTTTTAAGAACAAGATGCTTGTTGTCCTGATTATTCTCGATATAAGATATTGCGCGGGATATTGTTCGTTTATCACCGCAGATAATTTTATCGATATTCTCCTTCGTGATATTCATTTCTCGCTGTTCGCCCTGAACCAGTCGCAGGTTTCCGCCAAACCGTCTTCTATTCCGTAAACCGTCTTCCATCCGAGAATCTCTTCGGCTTTTTTATATGAAATGACGCTTCTTCTTTGCTCTCCGTTGACCGCGGGCGCATGCTTTACAGTGGTTCTTGAATCTAAATTCTTAATTATTAAATTGGTCAGCCGTAAAATACTTGTCTCGGTCCCGGTTGATATGTTAAAAATATCAGAGCCCCTGAAATACAGTGCTTTAACGTTCGCTGAAACGACGTCTTTTACGTAAACAAAATCCCTCGTGTTTCTTCCGCTTCCGTTAATGACCGGCGCATTGCCGGAAATAATTTGCCTGCAGAAAATCGACACGACCCCTGATTCTCCTTTCGAACTTTGCCTCGGACCGTAAACGTTGCTGTATCTGAGCGCGACATAATTCAGTTTATGATATTTCTTGTAGAACGCCAGATACTTTTCAATAGCGAGTTTCGATATTCCGTAAGGCGAAATGGGATTGAGCGAATGAGTCTCTGAGGCGGGAAAGTACAACTGCTCACCGTAAACCGCTCCGCCGGAAGACGCGAAAATAAATTTCCCAATTCTGTATTTTACCGACAATTGCAGAAGCCTCAATGTGGCAAGTATGTTCGTTTCGGCGTCTGCAAGCGGATTCAAAATTGATACTCTCGGATTTATCTGCGCTGCATGGTGGTTTATAACATCGAATTTGCCTTTCTTGAAAATCTTATCCAGGTCGCCTCCGAGAATGTCAGTGTTGTGGAACCGGCATTTCCCGTTCAGATTGTTCAGGCTTCCCGCAGACAGGTTGTCAATAATCGTTACGCTGTGTCCGAGCCTGACGTATTCATCGGCAATATTTGAACCGATGAATCCCGCGCCTCCGGTTATCAGTATCTTCAATTTAGGCATCGTTTTTAATTTTATTGAACTTGTATCCGATATCCTTTCTGAAATACATATTTTCGAAACTGATTTTCCCAAGACCTTCATACGCTTTCTTCAAAGCCGACTCGATTGACTCTGGACTGAATCCTACCGCCGAAAGAACTCTTCCTCCCGATGTCAGAACGCTCTTTTTATCGGATGAATATTTTGTTCCCGAGTGAATAATTAATATGTCGTCTCCCGCTGAGTCGAGTCCGTTTATTACCTTTCCCGTATCGTATTTATCCGGATAACCGCCGGAGGCGGCTACTACGCACCCCGAAAAAAGCCGCCGGGTCTCAAGTTTGTAATTCCTGATGTTTCCTTCCGATGCAGCGATTAGAAGTTCAAGAAAATCGGACTTAATCAGCGGTAGAACAGACTGCGTTTCGGGGTCGCCGAACCTGCAGTTGAATTCAACAACAAACGGTTGGCGATTATTCCTGTCGCCGCTAATCATTAAACCGCAATAAAGGCAGCCGGCGTATTTTCGTCCTTCTTCTTTCAATCCCCGTAACGCGGGTTCAATTATGAGTTTCTTAATTTTTTCTCTCGTATCCGTGTCAATAAGTCCGTCCGCGGGGGCATAGGAACCCATACCTCCCGTATTTTTTCCCGTATCACCTTCTCCGATTCTTTTGTGGTCCTGTGCCGCAGGCAGTATAACGTAATCATCGCCGTCCGTAACCGCGAAGACTGAAATTTCAAATCCTTCGAGAAATTCTTCGACTATGAAACTGCTGCCTGACTCGCCGAATATTTTTTGCGATGTAAGTTCGAGTATGAACTCCGAAGCCTCGGATTCGTTGTAAGCGATGCATACACCCTTGCCTGCCGCCAGTCCGTCCGCTTTAATCACAACCGGAAAATTAAGCGATTTTATGAATGTTGCCGATTCGCCCTGATTAGCGCAGTTGAATGATTTGAACCTTGCGGTCGGAATTCCGCGCCTCATCATGAACTCCTTCGCGAAAATTTTGCTCGTCTCAATTTCGGCAGCCGATTTGGAAGGTCCGAAGACTTTTATTCCGTTTCCCGTTAATACATCAGTTATGCCAAGTGAAAGGGGAATCTCGGGACCGACAACTGCAAGGTCGATCTTTTCCGATTTTGCGAACTTAAGGAGTCCTTCGATGTCTGTCGGCTTTATGTCAACGGGAATCGCGGTTTTGTCGATGCCGGGATTGCCGATTGTGCAGTATAACGTTGAGCGGGAATTAATGTACGATTCCGATTCGCTGATTTTCAGCGCGATAGAGTGCTCTCTTCCTCCGTTTCCGACTAAAAGAATTTTCATGCTATTCTATGTCAACAAGATAATTTAATTCCTTTGCGAGTTCGGCGGTCATCGTCTTCCTGTCGTATTGGCGCACGAGTTCCTCGTTAGCCGCGGGCATTTCGTTCTTTTCAAACAACCTGTAATAATCGTAAATTGCTCCCGCAATGTTCGCAGGATTTTCATCAGGAACGAATCTTATCGCTTTATAATCCTGTAATATCTTTTTTGTTACGCCTTCGGGTATGCACGCCAGTATGTTCTTCCTGCTGCCTATATACTCGCCGATCTTCCCCGGCATGGCCGCGTCTTCGTTCTCACCTCTGCTGATTAGAAGAAAAAGAAGGTCCGAAGCGAGTATGTACTTTATGCATTCGTGGTGATTAACATAGCCCGGAAGATTCAATGTGTCGAGTATGTTGAGATGTTTCGCGTAACTAAGATGCTCTTTCGTGAAAATGCCAAGAAACAGAAATTCAACTTTGTTCCTCAGGTCGGGATGCTGGCTTAATAGTATCCGTATCGCGTCAAAATAAAACTTCGGATTCCGGGTGTAAAAACTTCCCGAATATGTAATTCTCATCTTGTTCGTAAGCGGAAGTTTCTTTGTCAGCGCCTGCTCGAAATCCTCGCTGTCGTATCCGTGCGGAAAAATTTTGATGTCATTGTAGCCGATGTTGTTGTATCGCCTTATAATGAATTCCTTAACCCGTCTGTTAGTTGTCAGTATAATGTTCGAATCTTTCACAACTTTCCTTTCCCTGTTCACGTTCATCGTTTTGTGAATCGGGGTTGGGTAGAAATTCAAAACCGGACTGTCAACCCACGCGTCCCTGTAATCGAGTACGAGCGGTATCTTAT
>CALGII010000082.1 GCA_937915485.1 uncultured Ignavibacteriota bacterium
GATTCTTGATTCTTGATTCTTGATTCTTGATTCTTGATTCTTGATTCTTGATTCTAGATTCTTGATTCCTGATTCTTGATTCTAGTTCTTCCCCCCCTCATTCCAGCAGAGCGCCGCCGCTCCGAGAATCGCCGCGGTGTTCTCTTTCAGGCCGGAGGGAAGCAGTTTAACGGTGTTCCTGAAATTGTTGAGAATGTTCAATTCCATGTGACGCTTAGTCGGTTCGAAGATATATTCGCCCGCGTTTGCAAGACCGCCGAAAAGGAAAATCGCTTCGGGACTTGAGAAGGCCGCTGCGTTCGCAAGCGCCTTGCCGAGCACTTCGCCCGTAAACTCAAACGCTTCAAGCGCGAGTTTGTCGCCATTCATAGCGGCAGCGTGTATGGCGACTCCGTCGATGTCCTCTTCCTTATATTCGCGAAGGAGGCTGTTCCTGTTTTTGTCCGAAAGCATTTCCAAAACCGTTTTCTTTATACCCGTAGCCGATGCGTACTGCTCGAGACATCCTCTCCGCCCGCATCCGCACTGCCTTCCGGCGAAATCAACAACGACGTGCCCTATCTCGCCCGCGAATCCGGTCGAGCCGTACAGCAACTGTCCGCCACAGTAAATTCCGCTTCCGAGACCCGTGCCGAGAGTTATTATTATGAAGTCGTTCATTTCCTTCGCGTTGCCGAAAAGTTTTTCGCCTATCGCCGCCGCGTTCGCGTCGTTCGTCAGAAAAGCGGGAAGCCCGGTTTTATCTTTCAGCATCTTAACGAACTCGAGTCTCCCTTTCCATTTAAGGTTAGGCGCGTCCTGAACAGAGCCGGTGTAATAATTTCCGTTGCACGCCCCTATTCCGAAACCGACTATCTTCGTTTCCTTAAGACCGCTCTGAACTTTTCCGATTTCCACGAGCAGAGCGTCAACATACTTTTCAAACGATTCGAACGCCGTCGTTTTCACCGAGCCGCTCGCCGTAATGTTTCCGTCTTTTTCAACGAGACCGAAAGGCGAGTTTGTACCTCCGAGGTCTATTCCGCAAACTACGTGTTTCATATTGTTTTCTTTTTATAACCGTTGATTCCGTAAAATATAAGATAAAGATACGCGAACAAAGGAACGAACAGCGAGTAATGAACTCCCGACAGGTCCGCGACGAAACCCTGTATGAGCGGAAGTATCGCGCCGCCGACAATCATCATCACCAGCAAGGAAGAGCCTTGCGACGTGAATCTTTCAAGCCCGTCAATCGCGAGCGTGAATATGTTCGACCACATAATCGAATTGAACAAACCGATTCCGATTACAGCCCACATCGCGGTTTTTCCCGTTCCGAAAATTCCCGTCAGCAGAAGCGCCATCACGAAGAAAGCGAAAATCGTAAGCGTCCGCGCGGGAAGCGATTTCCCAAGAATGAATGCGAGATAGTTTACAGCGAGGAAAATCAGGAAATACCAGACAACGGCGAATTCCATTTTCGTGATCGCGAATATTAGAATAAATAATACCGCGGCGATGCACGGCATCAAAAGAAATTTTGTCTTCGTTTTCATTTCGCTGAGCGAAACGGAGCCCATAAATCTTCCAATCATCGCGCCGCCCCAGTAGAACGCGACGAACTTGCTCGCGTCTATTTCCGTCAGCGAGGCGATATCAGGCAGTTTCAGAAAAGCGATGAGGTTGCTTCCGATTGAAACTTCCGCGCCCACGTAGAAGAAGACTGCGAAAATTCCGAAGAGAAGATTTCTGTGTTTCAGCGCTTCGGGTTTCCTTTCGATTTTTTCGCTTCCCTTGAAAAGAGGAAGATGCGCGAACCTTATGAAAACAGCGAGAAGCAGGAAAGCCGCGCCGAATATGAGATACGGAACCTTGATCGAATTCGCGCCTGGATTTTCGGAGGTAAGGAAATATTTGAATATAAGAAATCCGCCTATTACGGGCGCGAGCGTGTGTCCGATTGAATTAAATCCCTGCGCGAGATTCAGGCGGCTCGAAGCCGTCTCGGGTTTTCCGAGAAGCGCGACATAAGGATTTGCCGCAATCTGAAGTATCGTCAGCCCGAAACTAATGCAGGCAAGCGCTCCGAGAAAAAATCCGAACGATTCGTACTGCGCCGACGGATAAAATAGAAAACATCCCGCGGCGGAAAGAATAAGTCCCGTGATTATACCGTTCTTGTAGCCGACTTTCGCGATAGGGTCGCCGATTGTAACCGACGATATAAAATAAAGGAGCGAGCCGATGAAATACGCGCCGAAGAACGCGAACTGAACGAGGTTTGCCTCAAAATGGGACAACTGAAATACACCTTTAAGAAAAGGAGTGAGAATGTCGTTCAGGCTCGTTATGAATCCCCACATAAAAAAGAGGGACACGAGAACAGCCAATGACGACTTGAAACTAACCGGTTTATTTTCTGTCATAATGTTAATATTCAGAACTAACCAAAATGTCCGCGTTTGCCGGATATTGCGAAAATGCAAACGGTGAACATTTAGAAAAATATTTTCCGCTTAACTGTTTTTATTTTTCCGAAGCGGTATTGTTATCAGGAATACGCCGAGCAAAACAATCGCGACTATGCTTCCGAGGAACGACGGAGTTTCGAAGAAATGGAATATCTTGATATCCGCGAACGCCAATCCCGCGAAAAGCAGTCCCAGCAAGGCTTCGCCCGCTATCAATCCCGAAGAAAGCAGTATGCCCGTGTTTGTAATCTTTTCCTTTGTTTTATCGTCATACTTCCGCTTCGCGATTATTTTATCAATAATTCCTTTCATAAGTCCGCCGATAAAAATCGCGAATGAGGTATCGAGCGGCAGGTACATTCCGACGCTAATCAGCATCGGGCTTTTAACCTGCATCAGAATCAGAGCGGCGCCCATGAACATTCCGATTATTATCATTATAAGTTCGGTTTTTCCTTCGACTATACCACGCGCCATTATTGCCATAAGGCTTGCCTGCGGGGCGGGAAGTTTTTCACCGCCGAATCCCGCGTTCGTTCCGAGAACTTCGTTCTGAATTTCGGGAGACAGTCCGCTTAGTTCGGCGAGTGAGAATGTTTTTCCAGCGAATTCGGGATTTTTGCTTTTTGATATTACCGATGTGGTGTTCGCGTTTTGAAGTTTCGTAATTTCGTTTGATGTTGTCTGTTTTATATCTCCGAGATGAAGGAGCGACAAAACGAGAAACATAACAAGCGACGCTGATATTACTCCGAATATATCGCCGACCTGCATTTTCCAGGGTGTGCATCCGAGTATGTGTCCCGCTTTCAGGTCCTGCATCATTTCACCCGCTACGGAAACCGAAACGCACGTGAACGCCGCGACTCCGAGCACGGCGGCGACACCGGCGTTGCCCGACATGCCGAGGGCAATCATCAGGAATGCGACCACTATTAAAACCGAGACTGTCAGACCGCTTGTCGGATTGTTGCTTACGCCGATTATTCCGACGAGATATCCCGAGACGGCGGCGAAAACGAAACCGAGAAAAATCATTACGACGGTCGCTACCGCGGCGGGAATTACCGAGCCGGTGAAATAATTAAATATAAAGAACATCACGACGGCTATTACGATTAAGATTGGAAGGACGTATTTCATATGCAAATCTTTTTCTGTCCTTTCGGAAACGATTCCTCCTGCCGCCGCTTTTCTCAGGTTCGCGAATGAACGTGTTATTCCTTCGAGCAGACTCTTGTGCATCTTGTAAAGCGTATAGAACGCTCCGACAAGCATACCGCCTATTGCGATATATCTTACATACGCTTTCCAGACGCGCGTAATTTCGACAGCCCAGTCCGGAATCGCGGACGGATTCGCGTAATTAAGAAAGTAAGCGATGGCGGGAGCGAGAAGACCCCAGGCGAGCACGCCGCCGCTGAAGTTTATCGCACCGAGTCTCGGACCGATAATGTATCCGACGCCGAAGTAAGCGGGCGCCATTCCGGGAGAGCGCAGCAGCAGCGAGCCTTTTGAAAAAGTAACGACTTTCTGCCAGGAAGCGGCTATGAACTTAAAATCGACGAGAGCGGTAAGAAGCGCTCCGACGCCCATTCCCGAGAGAAGAAATTTCGAACCGCCTGTTCCTTTCTGACCCGACTTGTGAATTTCTGCCGCGGCGATTGATTCCGGAAACGGGAGATCCTTGTCTTCAATCAGAACGCGTCTTAAAAGAGTAACGAACATTATGCCGAGTATTCCCGCGAATATAAGTATAAGCGTGGAAATAATATAATTTGATGTCGAATAAAACGGATTCCAGATTCCCGATATGAAAAACGCGGGAAGAACGAATATCGCGCCCGAGGCGATGTTGCCGCCAATCGAGCCTACGGTACGCGCGGCGTTTTCTTCGAGTATCGTTCCCTTCAGCGCTTTAAGCACTGCCATCGCGATAACGGCCGTAGTGTACGTAGCCGCTATTGTCATGCCGGCTTTCAGCCCGAGATAAGCGTTCGCGGCGCCCATAAGCATAGCCATAAAAGCGCCGAGAATGACCGCGCGAAGGGAAAACTCTTTCATATTAGTTTCGGAAGGAACAAAGGGAACAAAATTTTCACTCATAAGTATGTTTTGTTTTATTTGTGCTTATGCAAAAATCAGAAATGAATCGGGAAAAAGAAATACGCTAATACGCCCCGATATCATTCGCGCAGGCTTTCGTAGTCCCGGGAATAACGGATTCACGATAGTTTTCGAAGAAATTCTGACTAACTTTTCACGTTTAAAATTCATAATTTTTATTTTAAGAACATACCCCATTTACTATGAGCAATTGCATATTATCGAAGACAGCGGCAGAACTTATTCCGTCCGGGATAAGAAAAATTTCGGATAAAGTTAACGAAAGAATCGAAAAGGGAGAAAAAATTTTCAATCTGACAGTAGGTGATTTTTCCCCGAAGGTGTTCCCGATTCCGCAGGGACTTAAAGACGAAATCAAGAAAGCCTATGACGAAGATCTTACAAACTATCCTCCTTCGAACGGCGTGCTCGTACTAAGACAGGCAATTTCGAAGTACATAAAAGAGCGCGGCGGGTTCGATTACGGAACTGATGAAATTGTAATTGGAAGCGGCGCGCGTCCGCTTTCGTACACGTTTTTCAAGGCTGTTGTAAATCCGGGAGAAAAAATAATTTATCCCGCGCCTTCCTGGAATAACAATTGTTACGTGCAGTTGATAGACGCGGTGCCTGTTCCGGTTTTAACAAAGTTTGAAAATAATTTTGTAGCAACAGCGGAAGAGATAAGACCGCACATAAAGGACGCGGCATTAATCGCGATGAACTCTCCCTTGAATCCTTCGGGCACGGTTTACACGAGGGAAGCCCTGAAGGAAATTCTCGACCTGATTGTCGAGGAAAACAAGAGGCGCGAAAAGATAAACGCGAAGCCGCTGTACATATTTTACGATATGATTTACTGGATTCTTGTTTACGGCGAGACAAAGCACGTAAATCCGCTCGAACTAAATCCCGCAATAAGGGATTACACAGTTTTCATAGACGGTATTTCCAAATGCATGGCGGCGACGGGCGTCAGGCTCGGATGGGCTTTCGGTCCGAAACCGCTCATAGCAAAAATATCCGCGATGCTCGCGCACATAGGCGCCTGGTCGCCGAGACCCGAACAGACGGCAACAGGAAGATTTTTGAACAAGACCGAAGAGGTTGACAAGTACTTCGAGCATTTCAAGAAAGAGTTATTCGGCAGAATGAATATTTTCTACGACGGGATTATGGAAATAAAGAAATCGGGTTATAACGTTGACGCAATTTATCCTCAGGCGGCAATGTACCTAACGGTAAAACTAAATCTTATAGGTAAGAAAACGGAAGACGGAAAGACCTTGAAAGACGTTGACGACGTGCTTGCGTACATACTTGAAGAGGGTAAAATCGCGCTCGTGCCGTTTTACGCTTTCGGAGCGGATCCGAAATCGCCGTGGTTCAGGCTGTCAGTCGGCACTTGCGGAATGGAAGAAGCGAAAGCGGCGGTAATAATGCTCAAAGATACGATTGAAAAACTGAAATAAATTTTATTACGGTTGTCATACAAAGGACTGTTTCTGGCAGTCTTTTTTTTTAGTCAATAAAAATTTCTTTGGCGGGAGCGTGCGACAAGAACAAGGGCATGCTTTCGGTGTATCCGTAAGCGCCCGCGTTTAAGAACGCGATAATGTCGCCTTGTTTTGTATCCGCTATTTCAATGCCTTCCCCGAAAGAATCAAGGGAGGTGCACAAAGGTCCGGCAATCATATACTTTTTATTTCCTTTTCTTCCTTCGAGCAACGCCGTCAGATTAATTGCCGGGTGCGATTGCCCTATGAGCGCGGGTCTCAGCAGATGGTGTATTCCTCCGTCAGTAAGCAATATATCCGTTCCTCTGGAATTCTTAGTGTACAGAACTTTTACGAGATACATTCCCGCTCTTCCGCTCAGATACCTGCCCGGTTCAAAAATCAAATCGACGCTGTCAAGGAAACTGCTGTATTTTTTATCCGATACCAGAGAATTCATACCTTCGGCAAGTTTTTTCAAATTAATCGGCGCTTCATTATCCGAATACGGTATTCCGAATCCGCCGCCAAGATCTATGGTTTTCACTTTGAAAGAAAATCTTTCGCTCAAATCCATTGCAGTATCGATTACATTCTTTGTGTTGGAGAGAATTTTTTCCGCATCAAGTATCTGCGAAGAGTTAAAAATATGTATTCCCGTTAAAGACACGTTTCCGCAGGATTCAAGCGTTTTATTAAATGTTTCAATTTGTTCAATATCTATTCCGAACTTGCTCACTCCCGTCCCGCCGATTATACGCGTGGTTTCCGACGAATCATACGGAGGATTAATTCTGACGAGTATGTTCTGTATTTTATTTTTTTCGCGGGCGATTTCGTTCACGAGATTCAGTTCCTGAACAGATTCGACATTAACGGAAAGAATGTCGTTGTCAACGGCAAACCGGATTTCTTCATTTGATTTCGAGGGTCCCGTGAGCATAATTTTATCAGGCGCGAATCCTGCCGCCAGAGCGGATTTCATCTCTCCGAGGGACGCCGTGTCGCAGCCGGCGCCGAGTCCGTTTATGTGTTTGAGTATTTTACTGTTCGGATTGCTTTTTTGCGCGTAGAATATTTTGAATTTCGGAGGAAGAATATCGCGAAGTTGATTGAATGATTCCGTCACCGACTTTCTCGAGTAAAGAAAAACAGGAGATGCGTAATTCTCAATGAAAGGTTTAAGATTTTCCAAAGGGATTGACGCGTAGTTATAATATTTTATTTCAAATTTATTCATCTGAGCGCGTCTTCGAGTGTAATAGATTTACCGGTTTTATCGTCGCGGTATTTAATAATCACGGGACAGTAAACGTGTATTGATTTTTCGGGTCCGTGTCCGCCCGTTATTGGTCTGCTGCCCGCTATCACGACGGCGTTTTCCGGAATTATCAACGGAATATCTTTCTCTTTCTTAATAAACTCACCCGTCGTGTTGTCGAACACCGGAGTCGCTGCGTTGAGAATAACGCCCGTGCCAATCACGGCGTTTCGTTTAACTATCGTACCTTCGTAGATACCGCAGTTACCGCCAATGAATACACCATCTTCGATAATAACAGGCAGGGCGCCCACCGGTTCAAGCACACCACCTATCTGCGATGCGGCGGACAGGTGCACGTTTTTTCCTATCTGCGCGCAGGAGCCTACAAGCGCGTGAGAATCTATCATACAGCCTTCGTCAACGTAAGCGCCGATATTTATGTAAGAAGGCGGCATAACAACCGTTCCTTTCGCGACGTAGCATCCGCTTCTTATTGAAGAACCGCCGGGAACGAGCCGGACTCCGTTTTCAATGTTCATTCTCCGGACGGGAATAGTATCCTTGTCGAAATAATTCCAGGCCGCGCCGATAATTTCAGAGAGCGCGCCGATGCGAAAGCCCCATAATATCGCTTCTTTAATCCAGACGTTAACAGTCCATTTACCGTTAATAATCTGAGCGGTTCTTATTTCGCCGGATTCAAGCGCTTCGCGTATTTCGGTAAAAATTCCGATAGAATTTTCCCTGTCATCACTTCCGACCGCCGATTCATATTTCGTTTTCAAATCGCTCATTTTACAAAAGGTTTAATTCTTTTAAAGTAGCCTCCATTATTCCAAGGGTTTTTTCTGTTGACGTGTAAAGCGGAGGACGAAGAACATTTTCGAGAAGCCCCATTTTATGCATTCCCGCCTTAACCGGTATCGGATTGCTTTCAACAAAGCAATTCTTGAACAGCGGAGACAGCCTGTGGTGAAGTTCTCTCGAGCCGTCAATATCTCCGTTCAGGAGTTTATTCAGAAATTCCGACATCAATTGAGGGGCTATATTCGAAGCGACGCTTATCACGCCTTTCGCGCCCGTCGATACGAGCGATAGCGTTTCGTCGTCATTGCCTGAAAGCACAGTAAATCCTTCGGGGGCGTTTCTGATTATTTCACTAATCTGGGCGTAGTTACCTGAAGCCTCTTTCGTCGCTACGATGTTTTTTATTTCAGCGAGTTTAAGGCAGGTTTCCGCCGTCATATTGACGGATGTTCTGCCGGGAACATTATACATTATAATCGGCTTGTCGGTTGATTCCGAAACTGTTTTAAAATGGTTGTACAATCCATCCTGCGTCGGCTTGTTGTAGTAAGGAGTAACTACAAGAAAGGCGTCGATGCCGGTTTTTCCAAGAGCCGCTATATTGCTGACAACCTGTTTCGTGCTGTTCGAGCCGGCGCCCGCTATTACCGGAATTCTTTTGCCCGCCTCCTCAACAGTGATTTCGAGCAGGTGGATTTTTTCCCTATCGTCAAGGCAGGGAGTTTCTCCGGTCGTACCGAGCGGAACGAGGAAGTGAATACCGCCTGCAATTTGTCTCCTGACAAGTTTTCTGAAAGCAACGAAGTCAACTTCGAGGTTTTTTTCGAACGGCGTTACGAGCGCCGTTCCGCATCCGTTTAAATTAATCATTTTAATATATGTTTAAATTTGTTCTCTAGCAACTCCTTGAATTCAAAGACACCTTTATTGTTTTCCGTCCATTCGACCGCTGTTATTGCCCCTTCAGCGAATCCTTTTCTTGAAAACGCTTCGTGCCGAAGTGTTATTCTGTCGACTCCAGACTCGAAGCCTGTTTCGTGAATCCCCGGAATTTTTCCGCTTCGTATTGATTGTATGTCAATCTCTTTCCCGAACACCTCATTAAGAATGCTGCCGATTGTTTTGGCTGTTCCGGACGGAGCATCGAGTT
>CALGII010000083.1 GCA_937915485.1 uncultured Ignavibacteriota bacterium
AAACTCCAAGCGGATACCAGTTGAAATTAATTTCCCACGAATTCAAATCCCTGTACGCCGTAATGTAAGGCGCGGATATGCGCTTGTTCAGCAGGTCGTAACTTGTAGTGAACGAAAATCTCCATTTAGGTGTAGGATTTATGTTCAGACTACCGCTCACGTTGGACGATTTAATTATGTTGTACGGATTCTGCCTGTTCTCCGTGAAATTATAATTCAGGCTTCCCGAAACAGGCACATTCAATCTCGGTTCTTCGAAAGGCGACCTGTACCCCTTGTCGTTCTTTTCAGTAGAATCGTTCGCGGAGGTTCCCGAATTTCCGCCGAGTCCGAAACTGAACGAACTCGAGAGGTTCACGCCAAAAAAAGAGAGTTCAGCGAGTTTACCTTTCTCATCGAGCAAAAACTTATTGACGCGCCTGCCGCTTGTCGGGTCGAATTCATACAGGTTGAACAAGGCGCTTCCTCCTATGTTCAGAAGCCCGCCAATCTGCGTTCTGAAATCGGTGAAAATCTCCGACCATTTCAGTGAATCAGCCGCGAAGTTGTAGTTAACACTTGCGTTGAAATTAAAAAGTTGAAACTTGTTTTCTGTCGTATCGTTCTGCCGCGTCTTCATCTCGAACAGGTTTCCAAGCGCGAAGGATAACGATTGTACCTCCCCCGCGGGCGCGGTGCCGAAAACGCGTCCCTCGTAAATCGAATATTTGATTTCTCTCCCGTACTGGTCCGTGTACGTCCTGTAATAACCCCATCCCGGACTGGAAAAATCGGGTGTGAAGTTATACGTAATAGAAGGCGTCAGCGTATGCTTTATGCCCGTCACGTTGAATAATTTTGGCGTGAATATTCCGATTAATTTTGTGTTCAGCGATATTCCCGTTCTGAAATACCTGACCATCTTTATCGCGTTTCGCTCGTCGGTTATAAGGCTGTCCGCGGAGTTCATATAGCGCTCGATGTATTTGTTGTACCAGATTTCCGTGTAAGAAAAGAACGGCTTTATGTTGAAGTACTTGAACGTCGGAGAAAAATTCAGGTTAATTCTGTGAACCGCTCCGAGGTTCGAGGCAAGTTCGCCGTTGTTTACGGTCGATACCTTCGTTCTGTTGTTCAGGAAACTGCCGCTGTATGAATAGGATATGAACTCGTACAATTTCTGACTGGACGAAACAGCGTCCTTCCTGAAGGGATACGTCTCCGATACGTTGAAACTCAGCGACGGAAGATTCTCGTTCAGGTCGCCCGTCTGAAGGTTCTGGTCGCGGTAAAAGTTCAATGTAAGCGAGAACGGAGATTCCTCCCAGTATTTCGAAAAAGTAAGGTTCGATACTACATTCTGCCTCAGGAGGTCGGGAAGCGAATTAGTCGAATTCTGGTAGTAGTCCTTTCCGCTTATGAACGTTACATTTCCCGCGAGTGTGGTTGTCGGATTGAGTCTCTGGTTGTGAATCCAGTTAAGAATCCACTGGTCGGATATCCGCTTGTTGACGTCCGTCTCCTCTCCGCTGTTTATAAGAGAATAACCGCCCTCGATGCTTCCGTCGAACAGGTATTTTTTCACGTACCTGAATCGTGAATTGAAATCGTACCTTCCCTTAGTGAACGCGGTAGCCTTTAAAGTCAGGTCGGTATAGTCGTTTATCGCCCAGAAGTAACCCGCGTTAGCGAGGTAAAAACCGTACGTGGCGTCCTGACCGTATTTCGGAATAATCAATCCCGACGAGCGCCCCGTTCTGTTCGGCAGTACTACGTATGGAATCCAGAATATAGGAACTCCTTCGATGTACAGGAATACCGACTGCGCGATTATTTTATCCTTCGGTATAAGTTTCATCTTCGGCGAGTAGAAATAATACTCGGGATCGACTTTATCCGTAGAGGTCGTGTACAATCCGTTCTTAATGAAGTAAACTTCGGGCGTGACTTTCTTGATTTTCTCTCCGAAATAATATCCGACATCCGCGTCCGAATAACCGTAAGAAATTGTTCCCTTCTGAGTTCTGAAACTGTATGTGAGTTTTGAGCCTTCGTATTTCTCGCTTCCCTGAAACATTAGAGGCAACTGGACATATTGAACGGCGCCCGCAGAATCCTTTTCCAGCCCCACAGCATCGAGAATCTGCGATTCCCTGTCGAGTATGATGATTCCCGAATTGAGTTTCAAATCTTTGTAAATAACTTCTGCGTTGTTGTACAGCCGCATCTTGTTTGTCGCGAGTTCGAAAACAACCGAATCGTAAGCGGAGTAATTTATAACTTCGTCGATATCCGATTCAGCGAATTTGGAAGTGTCGGGCAGGAGTGTTTTTGCCGAATCATTAAGCGCAGCGGTGTCAACCTGCGCTTGAGCCGCGCTAAAAAAAATCAGGAACAATAATATATTCGCGGCTAATTTCAATTTCACTTAATAACGATGTCGTTTGAAAGTTCGTTCGTGTCTTTCTCGCTGACGGGGAAGTGCTCAATCAGCACGCCTTTAATCTCGTCGAGCGCTTTGATTAAACCTTCCTTGTATTTTTCCCTGCCGAATTCAGTGGACAGGTGATTCTTTATGACATTCCATTTGTCTTCGCCGATTTTTGAGTTTATTCCCGCGTCGGCTACAACCTCAAAAGTCCTTTCGCCGAAGAGTATGTAGACGAGCACTCCCGTTTTATCCTTCGTGCCGTGCATTCCGAGTTTATGGAATTCCTTAATCGCGAGTTCACGGGTTGTCTTTCTTCTCTCCGCCCAGCCTCTCTTCATCCTGAAGCAGATTCTTATTTCACCCGATGTGGATTTCTCCGTTTCGGCGATGTGCTCTTGAATTTCCGTCAAATCGGAATCTGACAGGTGTTTTTGCAAAATGTTTTTTGGCATAATAAGCAATTTAATTTGATTACCAACTACCGCTGGCGCCTCCGCCTCCGAAAGAGCCTCCTCCGCCGGAGAAGCCGCCGAAGCCTCCGCTGCTTCCGCCTCCGCCGAAGAAGCCTCCGCCTCCCCAGCCTTTTCCGCCGGTGTAGAAGCGTTTGTTCCATCCGAAAATTCTCCGGATTATAGACATGAATATGCTGAAGAATATCAAACCGAAAACGAGAAGAACAAATATCGGAATTCCGAAACACATCAGTCCCGTGTCGTTTTTCTGTTTTTTATTAGAGGACTTGTCGTTTGTATATTCGCCTTTCGCAACGGCGATTATACCGTCCACGCCGCTGTTTATACCTTCGTAATAATAATTGTTTCTGAAATACGGCGAGATATTGTTTCTTATAATCTTCGAAGAAACCGCGTCCGTAAGGACTCCTTCGAGCCCGTAACCCACTTCAATTCTTAGTTTCTTATCACCCTTCGCTATGAAAAGAAGCACGCCGTTATTCCTGTCCTTTCTCCCGATTTTATTCGCCTCGGCGATTCTTACCGATACGTCCTCGAGAGATTCACCGTTAAGGGATTCGACCATGTAAACCACTATCTGCGTGGAGGTCTCGCTGTCGAAGTCCTGCAGTTTCTTCAGGAGCAGATTTATTTCCGATTGAGTCAGAGTGCCTGTTTCGTCAACGACATATTTTTTCAGAGAAGTCGGATTATCGCCCAGCCTTCTCGACGGCTCGTCCTGAGAAAACAACGAATTGCCGATGAAAAGCAGAGCGCATAAGATGAAAAAAAGTTTTTTCAATTTAAACGAATAATTTGAACTAATTTGCTAAATTTGAGCAATATATTAAATGTAAAAGTACAATAAAAAAAGCGGCCAGAACTTACTTCGGACCGCTTTGCTTTTGATACTTTATCGATTAACCACCGGCAGCCACAATTTTCTGCAGGTCAGCGTCCTCCATTTTCAAGAACGCGTATCTTCTTTCTATTTTTGCTCTGGATATTTCATCGAACACGTCCGACATTACGTTATATTTCATCTTTCTGTCGAACTTTAGGAGAAGGAGCAGATTATTGTTTACCGCGTAAATTTTTTCAAGTTCCGTCGCTATGTTTTTAACTTCGACTTTTTTCATTTCAGATTCGGAGCCGTCAGAACGTCCCTGCGCGAAATAAATATTTCCTTTATCGGAGACGCGAACGTACAGGACGTTGCCCATATCTACCTTGACCTTATCCTTGACGTCGCCTTTAGGGAGCGAAACTTTCATCAACTGCGGTGCGGAGAGGGTAGTAGTCAGCATGAAGAACGTGAGCAGAAGCATAATGACGTCCACCATGGGTGTCATGTCAATACGCACTCCTGCCGCTTTCGACTTTTTGTGCTTATTACCTTTTCCTTGGGCCACTTCCGGGGCATCAAAACCGCCACCAGCCATATTAAACTCCTGTGATTTTAGTTAACAAAATTTATTTATTCCTTTTTACTTTCCGATTTTATCATCGTAACGAGCGAGAAAATCTTGTTGTCTGATTCGTGAAGAGACGCCATTAAATCCTCGAACACGCCGTAACTCACGTCCTTATCGCCTTTGACGACGACCTGGAACGACGCCTGTTTGTTTCCCGTTACGCTTCTCAGAGAATTTTTCAGGTCAACGAGCACCTTATCGAACTGCGCCTTGTTCATCACGACAACTTTTCTCTTGATTTCCTTGTCGCCCGCCTTTCCCGTCTGCATTACAGTGCTCTGAGACGTTGAATCGGGATGGTACAGACCGATAGCAAACTGGTCGCCGAAAATTTTCTCTCTGATTTTATAGTTGTCAACGTCGACAAAAATATCGCCGTCCTTTGTCAGAGATAATGTCATAACATCGGATTCCCTCATCTTGTTATCGGGGTCAGAATAAATAGACTGCGGAAGAGCAACCTCAACGGCTTCGGATTCCGCCGCCCTGAATGTTGCTGTTAACATAAAGAACGTCAATAAAAGCATTATGACGTCCACCATAGGGGTCATGTCAATTTTGATGTCGGGTTTCTTTATTTCTCTAACTTTTCTCATTTGTTTTTTTAAGAGTTTTTAAAAGTTCAACCGAAATCAAATTATTTTGACTTTAAAGCAATGATTGAAAGAATGTTGTAAGTAGCTTCGTCAATCATATATGTTATGCCTCCAACCTTTGTAAGGAAGAAGTTGTACGAAATCGTTCCGACGATAGCGCCGAACAGACCTAAAGCCGTGTTGATAAGAGCTTCGGAAATACCCGAAGAAAGTTCAGCCGCGTTAGGCGTGCCCGCCGTGGCGAGTGCCTGGAACGAGCGAATCATTCCGAGTACCGTTCCGAACAGACCGACGAGTACCGATACCGACGCGATTGTCGCGAGCGCCGGAAGGTTCGTGTTCAGCAACGGAAGTTCAAGACCCATAGCCTCTTCGATGGCATTCTTGACTTCTTCTAATTTTCTTTCCGCATCCATGCTCTTGTCAGTTACAAGAACCTGATATCTTTCAAGACCCTGCTTCAGGATGTTCGCTATCGAGCCTTTCTGCTTGTCGCAGAGAGCGATTGCCTCATCGATGTTGCCTTCCTTAAGGGAAATTTGAATCTTTTTAAGAAAATCTTCGATTTTTCCTTTACCCTTTGCTTTTCCGAGGGAAAGCATTCTTTCGATGGTATAGGTAATAACCATAATACTTATCGTGATAAGAATAGGCACGATAACACCGCCAAGATAAACAGCACCCAACAGGTTAGCAGGCGTGGTCTTTTCCGGGTTCTTAAAGTTCGCTGGATTTCCCAATACAAATATGTACAGTATCAGTGCGACTACGAATGCCACGATTATGAGTATAGTCGTGAATAATCCGGATTTCTTCATTGAGTTTTAACCTCCAATTTCTTTGGTTTAATTAGTTTAATATTAGTTTGAATATATTTTTAAAAATTTGCGATTGCTTCTTCTTTGGAGCCGTAGCAATCAAAAATTAATGACAATTTTGTGATAACGAACAGGTTTTCCAGATTTTTGTTCAGTCTGGCGAGTTTAATTTCACCTTCGCGCTTTTTATAGTTCGCGTGCGATGAAATAAGAACTCCGAGGGCGGTGCTGTTGAGGTACATTACGTCACCGAGATCAATTACGAGTTTCTTGTTTCCTTTTTCTGCAAATTCCTTTATCGCGAATTTCAGGTCTTCCGTTTCATCGCCTCCGACGAAACTGCCTTTGGGTTCAAGTATTACGATTCCTTTGTCCTGAAGTTCTGAAGATTTAATTTTCGCTGCCATATATTTTGCGTATTTTAAATTTCCAAAATAACCTTATTTTAAATAAAATACAATCAAGTAAATACTGTATTGCTTATTAAAAAGCGCGTTTTCAGCCCAGTTTTTCACAAATGCTGCCAAAAATTTCCTCGACCGCGCCGACGCCGTGTATCTCGATTACCTGCCCCGTACTGCCGTAATATTCGATTATCGGTTCCGTCGTTTCGATGTATATCCTGAGCCTTTTCCTTATAATCTCTTCAGTGTCGTCTTTCCTTCCGCGCTTGAGAAGCCTGCTGACGAGTTCCTCCTCATCGGCTTTGAGATAAAGTATCTCCGTGCCTCCGATTTTCATTTCCCCGAAAATTTTATCGAGCGCCTTTGCCTGGTCGAGAGTTCTCGGAAAGCCGTCGAGTATGAATCCTTCTTTTCCGCCGATGTTTTCCTTCAATGCCTGAATCACGATGCCCGTCATTATGTCGTCGGGAACGAGACCGCCTTTTTCAACTATGTTCTTTGCTTTTTTTCCGAGTTCGGTTTCTTCGTCGATTGCTTTTCTGAGGTATTCGCCTGTCGATAGGTGGAACAGATTGTACTTTTCTGCGATTAGCAGAGATTGCGTGCCCTTTCCCACACCTGGGGGACCGAAAATTATAATGTGATGCATAAGATAAAATTGAGATTAATTCTTAACTGCCAGTTGACCGCAGGCGGCATTAATGTCCACGCCGCTGCTGCTTCTCAGGTTGACAATAACCTTCTCTTTTTTCAGACGTGCAATAAAATCCAATAAATTTTTCGAATTTAAAAGATATTTTTCTTTGCCGTGAATTATTTTTTCATTTATTTTCTTGTTTAAAATTTCTAACGGCGGCTTGAGTTCGAAATCGACGGGATGAAACGGAATCACGTTTATGTTGCTCGGAATCATCCTCTGAAGTTTCGCGAGCCTCTTAACGTCGTTGTCCGTATCGTTCAATCCCTCGAAGTAAATGTATTCATAAGTAACCTTGTTGCCCGTCTTTCTGTAAAAATACACGAGTTCGTCGTAAATTTCCGGCAGAGTGTTTTTCTTCGAGACGGGTATAAGTGTCTCGCGGAAACCCCTGTCGGTGCTGTGAAGCGAGAGAGCGAGTTTTATGTTCCTGAGATTCGGATTCGCCGATATGTCGTCGGCGAACTTCTTAATCCTGCCCGCGAATCCGACTGTCGATACGGTGATTTTCCTCGATGATATCGCGAGACCCTTTTTGTCAGTTAGTATTTCGAGCGCGTCCATCAGAGGCGCGTAGTTCAGGAACGGCTCGCCCATTCCCATGAATACAAGGTTTGTAGGGATAATGCCGGTTTCGGAAATTATTCCGTATATCTGCGAAACGATTTCGCCCGCCGTGAGATTTCTTAAAAGCCCCATCTTTCCCGTCGCGCAGAATTCGCATCCCGCGTTGCATCCCGCCTGAGTAGAAACGCAGACGGTGTTCCTTCCTTCCTCTTTAATGAGGACGCTTTCAATCTTAATCTTTCTGCTTGCCGTATCGCCCGCGCCGAATAGGAATTTTTCTGTCCTGTCCTTTGAGGTTGTCGTGAGGATTTTCTCGAGAGTTTCAATCTCGAAAAAACGCGATAGATAGTCAGCGAGTTCTTTCGGAAGCCCTTTTACCTGACCGATATCCGGCGCGAGTTTCCCGTGCACGGATGCGAATATCTGGTCCGCTCTGAAAGCGGGAATATCGAGTTTTCCGATTTCTTCCTTTAAAGCCGAAAGTTTAAGACCGCGTAAATTCAATTTCATACTTCAACAATATAAAAAGAAAAAAAACCGATTTATAGGCGAAAGGGGACACAGGAATCAAGAATCAAGAATCAAGAATTTAGAATCTAGAATCTAGCTAAGAGCGATTGTTTCCTTGATTGTCATTCCGGCATGCGCGCTCTTTGCGTCCGCCGTGGTGGACTCTCAGCCGGAATCCATTAACGAAATAATGCGGCAGAACTGTTACACGGAGAAACACAGAGAAGATAATGAGTCACGCAGAGGTAAAAGAGCAAGAGCATTCTGCCACTAATTATCACTAATTTTCAAAAAGCACTTGGACACAGATTAAAACAGATTGTCACAGATTACCACTGATTAAGAGCAAGAACTTTTTCTATATCACGCGTGAAAAAGCGGAAGAAAAGGAAAAGGCGGATTTGTAGAACAGAGATTTTTTTAGATAGAAGAGCAATAAAAACAATTAGCAGTTAGTAATTAGCAATTAACAATTAGAGAAAGAGCGGTACAGACAATTAACAATTAGCAATTAGCAGTTAACAATTGGAGCAAGGGCGTTTGTCGCCTCGACTGTCATTTCGGCATGATCTCAGCCGGAATCCATAAACGTAACTATACTTCAGAAAAATAAACGGAGCGATAGATTCCTTGATTGTCATTCCCGCGAAAGTACGCTCTATGTATCCGCCGTGGCGGACAAGGAATCCATACTCCTGTGTCATTCCCCGCGCCGGCAGACAACATATTGCAGAATCAGTCTATAAGTTGTTTAAATTGAGGAAAAATGTAGTTATTTTAAAAATCCAAATTCATTCGGATAAATTTTTTCGGTCAAAACTACGCAACCCCAAAATGTGGACATTATGAAATTGACAAAACTTTTTAAAGAGTTCTTTGAAAGCGAAAAAGCGGGCGGGCTGACTTTAATTTTTGTTACAATTCTGTCTGTCAGTCTTGCAAATTCTCAATTTCAGACGCATTATATTAATTTCTGGAATTTTTATTTTGCCGGTCACAGTATTGTTCATTGGATAAATGACGGACTCATGACCATTTTTTTCCTTTTAATAGGTCTGGAGTTGGAAAGAGAAATTTACCGCGGAGAACTTTCCAGCATTAAGAATGCATCATTGCCGATTTTTGGCGCCTTAGGCGGTATTCTCATTCCCGCAGGAATATTTTTAGCGCTGAACTTCGGAACGGATACGCAGTCCGGCGCGGGTATTCCAATGGCGACAGACATAGCGTTTGCTATCGGAATATTGTCTTTACTCGGGAATCGTGTCCCGGCTTCTCTGAAAATATTCCTGATAGCCTTCGCAGTTATAGATGACCTGAGCGCAATTATTGTAATCGCGGTTTTTTATACGACTTCAATATCGTTTCTGAATTTATTTATAGCGCTAATAATTTTTGGAATATTACTCGTTTTAAACAGGCTTAGAGTTTTCAGCCTTATTCCTTATTTAATCGGCGGCGCCGCGATGTGGTATTTTATGCTGCATTCGGGCGTTCACGCGACGATAACAGGCGTTTTATTGGCGTTTGCAATTCCCTTTGGCAGCGGCGAGGAAAAATCACCTTCTTATGTTCTTCAGCATTTCCTTCACAAGCCGGTCGCTTTTATTATTCTTCCTTTATTCGCAATGGCAAATACCTGCATTGCAATCGGAGACAACTGGCAGAATGCTCTTGGAGAGACTTACAGTTTGGGAATAATCGCGGGACTGGTTATTGGAAAGCCTTTAGGCATTTGGCTCTTTTCTTTTACAGGCGCCGCTTTAGGTCTTTGCGCGTTACCTTCAGACTTGAAATGGAAAAATATTATTGGAGTTGGATTCTTAGGCGGTATCGGTTTTACGATGTCAATCTTCATTACGCTTCTCGCGTTTGATGAAGTTGAAATCGTAAACAATTCTAAAATTGCAATAATAGCCGCTTCAATTATTGCGGGGACAATCGGTTTTATATTTCTTAGATTTACACTTAAAACACAATCGGATATTGACGAAACAACCTGATGATGAGTAATCAAGATATACTTATTCAAGAAAATTAGTATAAACTATAAACATAAAATTTTTAAAGCGGATTCCTGCTAAGAATCGTCTATGCTGATTGGAATGATACGTTGACCGGTTCTTGATATTCCTGCATATCGAAAATCCCGCTTCGTAGCGGTACCTGAAGAAAAATTCAGTGTTTAGTTCAGGACTTATGCCTCAAATCATAATTCGTACATTCTAATAAAAATGCAATCCGGTTCAACGAAAAAACAAAATCGTTCTATGGAAAGACAAAAACGTTCAATGGATTAGTCAAATTGTTTAATGAAAATGACAATCCATTTAATGAAAGTGCAAAATCGTTTAACGAAAGTGCAAAATCGTTTAATGAAAGTGCAAAATCGTTTAACGAAAGTGCAAAATCGTTTAATGAAAGTGCAAAACCGTTTAATGAAAATGCTAAACCGTTTAACGAAAATGCTAAACCGATGAATGAAAATACATAATCGTTGAATGAAAATGCAAAATCGATTAACAAAAATGCAAAATCGTTTAATGAAAGTGTCCGTTTGTTCAATGAAAATGCATTTTTGTTCAACAAAAGTGCATATTTGTTTAATGAAAACGCATATTTCGGGAACGAAAATGCTTAAAATAAACAAAAAATGCCATTTTCTACAAAACACCGCAAATATTTACCCGCTTTAAGTGCAGTAACATAAAAAAAATTCATAAAAATATACAGGAATTGCGGGAAATCAGCATCCATAAATTCCTATTCTCTCTGAAAATGGTGTTTTTACTTATTAACTCGATTTTCTTCTGAATAAATATTGAAATATACGGAAAAATATATTGCATTATATAATTCAGATTTTTACATTCGGAATGAGGGCACTGTTAATTCAGTGAAATTAGATATGAGAAACATCTTTCAAAAAGCATCACCTCTAAAAATAAGGAGTTTTAACCACTTAAATTGAACAACTGTATCTGCTGTGAATTTTTGTAAAGTGGAATATTAATAAACACTTTTAAAAATTTAACGGGAACAAAAAAATGAAAAAGTACATTGAAAGAGCGTTAAACGAACTTGAGGCTCTGCATTCGGGAATGCTCGCGAATCCAACCGACTGGACATCAACGCCGGTAAAGGAAACTGACGTGAACACCGAAATTACAAACTTGACGACAGCTGGAAACGAAATTACAAATGCTGAAATTGTCGTTTCGGAAAAACGCGCGGCAGGAATCGCGCAAAGCAAGGCGGGCACAAAACTTGCCGACCAGGTGATTAACCTCGCAATTGGAATATACGCGGATAATCCCGAAAAACTTGTAGAGTATGGTATTAAAACGAGAAAGAAACCGGGCAAGGTTCCTCCGCCGACGAAAACGCTCGCGTTTAGAATTGAAAACGATTCGGACGGTGAAGGCTTTGAAATACTTATGACGGCAAAAGACGATGTTGCTGATTCATACGAATGGCAAAAAGGGCAGGGGACGGACCCGAAAGACACATCAACTATTCCTCCGATGTCTTTCTTCAAGCAGACATCAAAAACAGTTTTCATAGATGATGAAGTCCTGAAAGGCATCCGTTACTTTTATCGCGTGCGCGCTGTAAACCGCAACGGGCAAGGACCTTGGTCCGAACCCGTCAGCAGAGTACAATAGCCGTGATAAAAATGTTATAGCGATGAAATCTTTATGGCATAGAGTCTCTTAAATGAGACCTCCTCTAAGCAAGAGAAACCGCCCGTACTCCCATTCGGGCGGTTTTTTATATTATTATAATAAGTTAATGTATAATCTTTGAATCATTTAGATATCATCCTATATTTTTGTTGAATTATTAAAATCTCAATTATTAATTATAAAAATATGAGCAATTATCATGATCCTATTAGACAGATAAAATATTTGAGGCAAACTCTTTCTCAAAATAAAAAACCACTAGGATTTTTTCTTGCTGCAGGTTGTCCTTTAGCGGTAGATATGACTAAAGATAAAAAACCTCTAATACCAGATATTGCTGGTCTTACGAAATTTGTAAGCGATGAACTCAAGTCGAAAAATAAAAAGAAAAATACTTATGACTTATTGCTTAATGAATTAAATAAATCAGGCAATCAGAATCCAAACATTGAAGATATTTTAAGTTTTGTTCGAGGACTTAAGCAAGTTTCAATTGGTGCTATAGAAATAAGAGGATTAACCGAAGAAGATTTGACTGAATTAGAAAAAGCGATTTGTAAAAAAATTGTAAATAAAGTTAATGTTCTACTTCCAAATCGAAATACACCATATCATCAATTAGCGCAATGGATACATTTGATTGAAAGGAGTGATTCTCCTATAGAGTGTTTTACAACTAATTACGATTTACTTACTGAACAAGCATTTGAGGAAACTGGAGTTGCTTACTTTGATGGTTTCGTCGGTTCAAGACAGCCATTTTTTGATTTAAGAGCAATCGAAGATTCTTTAATACCTAAACATTGGACTAGATTATGGAAAGTCCATGGATCTATAAATTGGTTTCTTAATTCTAAAAAGGAAGTTTATCGTTCAACGGACGTAAATGCTAATGATTCTTATATAATCCATCCGTCTCATTTAAAGTATGATCAAAGTAGAAAAATGCCATATTTAGCATTGATAGACCGGCTAAATTCTTTTCTTAGACAGACATCAGTAGTTCTAATTACTTGTGGGTATTCTTTCAATGACAATCATTTGAATGATACAATTATGAATGCTTTAAAGGCAAATCCAACTGCAATGGTTATTGCTCTACTATATGATACATATGAATATAAAGACAATATGGGGAAAATAATTCCTCGATACGAAAAAGCATTTTCTTATGCAAAAGATAGATTTAATCTTAGTACTTGGACTTTTGATGAAGCGATTATTGGTGGACAACAAGGTAAATGGAAAGTTGCAAATCGTGATAATTTAAAAGAAGAAAATTTAGCAGGCGCTATTCTTGAAATTTTCGAAAAGATAAAAACAACAGATACTAATAATAAAGATGAAATAATTTATTATCATCAACTTCAACTTGGTGATTTTGCTAAATTCGGAAATTTTCTTCAAGAATTAATTGGCAATGAACAATTCAAATTAAACGATGAATAATAGATCAACATACTTGGGGAATATTCAGGATGTAAACGGAACGAAGGTCCTAGTTACACTTGCAAATGAATCATTGTCAGGATTGACGTATGTTAATGGAGAAGGTTATAGGATTGGCCAGATAGGGAGTTTTATGAAAATACCTATTGGTTATATCGATTTGTTTGGAATAGTGACGCAAGTAGGCGCAAGTTCGGTTCCGGAAAATCAGGTTGAAAATCAACCATATGGAAATCGTTGGCTTACTATACAACTTATTGGAGAAGGTAAGAGATACGGGAAATTCGAAAGAGGAATTTCTCAATATCCTACTATCGGTGATGAAGTTCATTTGGTGTCTGAATCTGATCTGAAAAGGATTTACGGTCAGCCTGATAAACCATATTTTGTAAAAGTCGGACATATTGCAGGGGCTGAATCTATATCAGCTTTGGTTGATGTAAATAAACTTATCACAAGGCATAGCGCTGTAGTAGGAACTACAGGCTCGGGGAAATCTACAACAGTTGCAGGAATTTTATCGGCATTATCAGATTCAACTAATTATCCTTCAGCACGTATTATAATTCTTGACATACATGGTGAATACAGTCAATCATTTAGAGGGAGAGCAAACATTTTTAAAATCAATGCAGACAAGGACCTTGAAACTAAAGAGAATGAATTATATATCCCATTTTGGGCTTTAAATTTCGATGAATTTACTCAAATATGTTTTGGCGATTTTAGCACTGAAAAAGAAAAAGAAAGGAGTGAGTTAATAGAACGGGTGTTGGCTCAAAAGGAAAAAACACTTTTAAAATATCCGAAGAAAGGTATTTCAAAAGAAACTCTCAGCGTAGATAATCCGGTACCATTTAGTCTCAATCAACTTTGGTTTGATTTGTGGAACGAAACATTTTATACTTATTATTCTGACAACGGTAAAAAGCCAATAAAAGATAATTGGGCATACGAAACCGATGAAACTGGCAAGCCAATAATTGGAAATGCAGATAAAGCACATCCACCTCGTTTTAAACCTGTAAAAAATGTTGCTGGTGATGCTGAGAAAATTCAATACGGTAATAGTACTTTGAATATTAGAGGACAACTTGAAACTCTTGGCTCAAAACTAAGAATCCCTCGTTATGATTTTCTTTTTCACCCTGGAAAATATACTCCTGATTTAGATGGTAATGTAACTAATGATATTGATGAATTATTAAAAGAATGGATTGGTAGTAAAAACCCCATTACTATTCTTGATTTATCAGGGGTTCCAATTGATATATTAAATACTATCGTTGGAGTGCTATTAAGAGTACTTTACGAAGGTTTGTTTTGGGCCCGACGTTTATCCCAAGGTGGAAGACATAGGCCTTTATTAGTAGTAATGGAAGAAGCTCATAATTATCTTAATGATAATTTTAAGGGTATAGCGTCAAATGTTGTACAAAGAATTGTCAAGGAAGGTAGGAAATATGGGATTGGAGCAATGATTGTAAGCCAGAGACCATCAGAAATAAATTCAACAATCCTTTCTCAATGTGGAACTTTTTTTGCTATGAGACTTGCAAATGAAAAAGATCGAAGCAATATCGGTGCTACTTTACCTGATAATTTAGATGGATTAACAAATATGTTGCCTATCTTGAGAACTGGTGAAGCAATTATTATAGGTGAGTCAGTGAAATTGCCTATGAGAACACTTATAGAAGCGCCACCAAAAGACAAAAGACCAGATAGTCAAGATCCAATTGTTTATGATGAAATTCCATCAGAAGAATCCTTACAACCGGGTGGTTGGGGTATACCAATGGAGCCAGAACCAAACTACGAAGAATTTATAGAGGTCTGGAGATCGCAAAACCCATTTCCATCAAGAATTATTAAAGACGATAAATTAAACTATAACAAAAAATGAAAAGAAAACCAGTAAGTTCATCAAACATTTCTTCAATCGGATATGACGAAAAGTCAAGAACGCTCGAAGTTGAATTTCATAGTGGCGGTATATACCAATATTTTGATGTACCATCAAATATTTATGACGGAATAATGAGTGCAGGTTCTAAAGGTCAATATTTCTCGCAACATATTAAAGGATATTTTCGATTTGTTAAGGTCTAATTCCAAATATAGTTTTTTTATCTATCCGACAAAGTGGAAGATGCTCAGGGAGTATTATGAATAAATCTGAGATTAACGAAATAATAAAAATGTTTGAACAGAATATTGAAGATTTAAAAAAATATTTTTTAGAAATGCCTAGCGAGCATTTTTTGTCGGAAAAAGAATTGCATTCCTATTTTTATCATCTATGCAGGCTAAATAGTATATTTGAGCACGATAATTTATTTCTTATACGATCAGAATATCCCACACCATTTAAATGCTCAAAACATCAAGGTGAACCATTTTTTGAGATTGAAAATATTTACGATAATAAAAGCAGAAGCCATATCGATATTGTATTATATAACCCATGTTTTATTGATTTTTGTAAAAAAAATTTTGACAGTTTAAAAAGCAAATGCAGAAATTTAGATTTATTCGATATTTTATCAGGTGTGAAAAATGAAGTATATTCAGGATACATAAAGAATTTTATCGATTTTTATTTTGATTTTGTAAAAGAGTATGAACAGCCGATAATTTTATATGCATTGGAATTTAAATATTTAAGACATGGTTCATTAGGAACGATGTCTCCCCCAGAAGAAATAAAATATGATATAAAGAAATTAAGAAAATTTCGTTCGTTTAGATTAGATGATATAATGAAAGAGGAATTATGGTTTTGCTCCAATATCAAATCTTTGATCTTCTGCAATAATCGAATCAAGGAAGATTCTATAGAAAAGATAAAAAATGAAGTGATAAATTATTTTGGAAATTCTGAACATTTTGAATTCATTAGAAGACAATGAAATTACCCAGCCTTTTAATTTATAATTAAAAGATATATTTTGCTATTGAATCATCATCTAGCTTATGACAATCGAAAAATTTACTAAAAAATTTAAAGAGTTAAAGAAAAAAGGATTTGTCAAATCCCACAGAAAAGGACCTACAGGAATAGGGCATACATTAGAGCAAGAATTAGGAATGAAGGAAAATAATATCGCTTTACCGGATATAAAAGGAGCAGAATTAAAAGCACATAGAATGAGTCATAAGGGAATGATAACATTGTTTACGTTTAATAATAAATGCTGGGTGATGAAACCGCTTACCGCAGTTAAAAAGTACGGAAGCAAAGATAAAGACGGAAGAATGGGTTTATATTATACAATGTCGTTGAAGCCCAATAGCGCAGGATTATTTCTTGATATCGAAGATGAAAAAATATCTGTAAGACATAAATCGGGAGAGTTAATCGTAAATTGGGATTTAGAGAGATTGTCAAAAAGATTTGAGCAAAAAATACCTGCTTTAATATTGGTTAGTGCGGAAACAGAAGAAAGAGATGGAATTGAATATTTTAAGTTTACTAATGCAAGATTATTGAAAGGTACATCGCCTGAATTGCTGCACGAACAATTTGGACTTCAGAATATTCTAGTGGATTTGAGATTACATGATAAAGGCACTATGGCGAGGAATCATGGAACCGGATTTAGAGCATTTGAGAATAAACTAATTTATTTATTCAAAGAGTCAATAATAATTGCATGAAATATCCGGTTATAAGAAATAAAAGATACGATTTTCACGGTCAAAGTTATTCTACGGTTTATCCCAATCTACATAGATATCCAGCCACTATGATACCTCAAATCGGTATAGAAATATTCAAAGAATTAAAAATTGAAAAAGGAAGGATGCTTGACCCATATTGCGGTTCAGGTTCTTCCTTTGTTGTAGGGCTTGATAGAGGTATTAAAGAAATGGAAGGTTTTGATATAAATCCTCTTGCAGTTCTTATAACAAGCGCAAAGTTTACGAAATTAGATTTACACGAATTAAAAAAATCAATAGAGTACACAAAGGATAAGATTTATAGTTACTCTTTTAATATTGATTTGGGGATTAAATTAGAAACACCTGACGTTTTTAATATTGATTTTTGGTTTCCTAAAAGAAGTCAAGAAGAGTTAATATTAATCAAAGGATTGATATATAGTATCTCGAATGAAAAAATTAGAAATTTTTTCCTTGTGCCTTTTTCAGAAACAATACGGGAATGTTCATACACAAGAAATAGTGAGTTCAAATTGTTTCGTATGAAAGAAGAAGATATGAAGAAGTTTAATCCAAATTGCATGGATGTTTTTATAAATAAATTAGAAAAAGCTGCCTTTGTCTATGAGCATTATTATTATCCTTTGCTTGATAATTCGAAGTTTCATTTTGGATATTCGGAATTTCCTGAAAAGGAAAACTATTTTGATATTGTACTAACCAGCCCTCCTTATGGAGATAGTCGCACAACGGTAGCTTATGGACAGTTCTCCGCTTTAACAAATGAATGGCTTGGAATTTCTTATGCAAGACAAATTGATAATATGCTAATGGGTGGAAAGACCTCAAAAGAATTATATAATAAAGGTACAATTTCTTATTACATAAATAAAATATCTAAAGTATCTGAAAAACGTGCATTTGAAGTATCATCTTTTTATTTTGATTTAGAGAAATCAATAGTAGATGTTGCAAACAGTGTAAAGCCGGGCGGTAAAATTATTTATGTCGTTGGCAATAGACTAGTAAAAGATGTTTTGTTGCCTACTGACCAATTTATTGCAGAAAAATTTGAGCAAAACGGATTCAGGCATATATTAACATATAAAAGATTGTTGGCTAACAAAACAATGCCGGCTCAGAACTCCCCATCAAATCAAAGCGGAGTAAAACGAAGTACAATGACGGATGAATATATTGTTGTTTGTGAAAAACAAATAGGGTTAGAGAATTACGTCATATGCGATAAAAGCGTAAAAACTTATAAAGCCAAGAAAAAACGTAAATCCAAATAAAGATATTTAAAGTTGCTGATTTATGAAACTTGCAAATCGAGAAATTATTATTTTTTACCGATAGAAACCGGAAAGAATTGTAACGTTCAGAAGCCTGAATGTTAATAGGTAAATATAAAAACTTATCACGTCGTGAAATCCAGTTTGATGCTTTTGAACCAGGCGTTTATTTCTTTCACGGACAGCGTGTCGAGTTTTTCTTTTTCGGGCGCGATGTGGTTGTTCCAGCCGGCGTTTATTATCCAGATGATTTGATTCGTTTCGTATATGTCCGTGAACTTATCGATTTTTTTGCTCTTGAAATATTTCTGCGTCTGTATCAGGCGGAAATGATGCATGTCGTTAAGAAGTTTGTCGTACGTTTCGGGCTCCCCGTACCTGTTCGAGCAGGTCTTTAGTTTCTCCTTCGCCTTAATGTTCCGGGGATTTTCCCTGATTGCCTGTTTCCAGTATTCGAGCGCCTCCTCGCCGCAATTGTATTCCCAGTATAGTTCGCCGAGTTCCTTGAGACAGTCCGAGCGCGCGTCCCTGTAACCTTTCGGCGTGAGTTGATACGACATCTTGAAGTATTTTTCCGCATTCTCGAAATCGAATGCGTCCTTGTATGTTCGCGCGAGTTCGAAAAGGATTTCGCGGTCGTTCGGAAAAACTTCTTCGGCAAGTCTTAATGTACTCAGCGATTCTTCTATCTGACGGACTTGCGAATGCGCGATTGCCTTCATAGTGTAGAAAACGCGGTTCTTCGGGAACCGTTCAATCGCCTTTTCCGCTTCCTCAATCAGCCTGATGAAATTACCGCTCAACATCAGTTTGTCAAGTTCCTTCAGAAGTTTCATCTCGCTCTTCTGCGGACCCGGATACAAATCGAGAATATTGGAATCCTTTTTTGCCATTTCTGATGCCGGTTGTTTAATTACCCCATTGAAACATAGGCAAATTTTTCGTTTGATGAAACGCTTTTACAATTAGTAATTAGTAATTAATAATTAGTAATTGAAGGGCTGCCGGTTCAGGTAGCAGGTAGCATTTAACAATTGCAGAGCGGCTGATTCAGTTAGCAGTTAACATTTAGCATTTAACAATTAGAGCAAGAGCATTCAGCCGCTAATTGCCGCGAATTTTCACGAATAAGAACAAGAGATTTTTTAGGTATAAGAGCAAGAGCGGTGACACAGAGTTTCACAGAGAAGGCACGGAGCAGCACAGAGGATTTTTTAGGTATAAGAGCAAGAGCGGT
>CALGII010000084.1 GCA_937915485.1 uncultured Ignavibacteriota bacterium
GATTTCGTTTTCGTTACCGGTTACAGGGAAAATATGATAAAGGATTATCTCAGGAATAATTTCGGCAGCGTGAACATAAAGATTCTTACAAACACCGATTACGCGAACAACAACAATTCGTACTCACTGTGGATGACAAAGGATTACATAAAGGACGGGTTCGTGCTTCTCGACAGCGACATACTGTTTGACGCGGGAATCGTTTCTAAATTGCTTGCGGACAGTCACGACAATGCGGCGGCTGTTAACGTAACGCATAAACTCGATGATGAGCAGATAAAGGTAAGGGTTGACGAAAGCGGCAGGATTCTTGAAATATCGAAAATTGTTGATATTAAAGAGGCGGCAGGGGAATCGATAGGCATCGAAAAGTTTTCGCGTCCTTTCGCGGACGAGATTTTCAAGATTCTCGACAGGAAAATACTCGAAGAAAATAACGTGAACGAATTTTACGAAAAAACTTTCGAGGAAATTATCGAAAGAAACGACCTTGGGAACAGCTTATACAGCGTTGATGTTTCAGAATATGAATGCATGGAGATTGATACTGTCGAAGATTACTATAATGCTCAAAAAATTTAAAGAAAAGAAAATTGAATAATTACAGAAGAGGATTCGGCGGATTTACTTTCTTTCCGCCGGTTATTAAATATCTGCTAATATCAAACATAGCCATTTTTTTGCTGGAGTTCTTCTTTCTTGATTTCCTGAAAGTCGGAAGAACCAGCGTCGGAGAAGTGTTTCTGAAGAACTTCGCTTTGTTCGGGTACGATTCGCCTTTCTTCAGGCCGTGGCAGGTGTTCACATACATGTACATGCACGGAAGTTTCTCGCATCTGTTTTTCAACATGTTCGCGCTCTGGATGTTCGGAATGGAACTTGAAAATCTCTGGGGCTCGAAAACATTCTTCATATATTATACGGTTTGCGGCATCGGCGCGGGACTTGCAAACGCGTTTCTCGCCCCGCTATTCACTTCACTGCCTCCGAACGTCCCGACTGTAGGGGCTTCCGGCTCGATATACGGTGTGCTTATCGCTTTCGGAATGCTGTTTCCGAACAGATACATTTACATTTATTTCATGCTGCCTCTGAAGGCGAAATATCTTGTCATAATATACATGGCGGTTGAAGTGTTCGCTGTGGCATCGCAGTCACAGTCAGGAATAGCGCACGTCGCCCACCTTGGCGGAGCGGTTGTCGGATTCCTGTACGTATATTTTTATCTGAACCGCGGTCCGAGAAAATTCTCGCGGACGGGCGACTCTAACGTGTTTGATAACTTTAAGAATGTATTCGAAAAGAAAGATAAAGAAGCGAACATCTACGATATCCCCAAAAGAGACATAACGGACGCTGAATATGAAGACTTAAATATAAGCAAGTATGAAGATGACGTGAGGCAAAAAGAGCGCGAGGCGCAGGAACGCATAGACGCAATACTCGATAAACTCAGCGCACGGGGTTACTCGAGCCTGACGGACGAGGAAAAGAAAATTCTGTTTCAGGAAAGCAAAAGGCTCAGATAGTTCTTTCAAATTTTAAATTGTAAATTTTAAACTATAAATTTCAAAAACTTGTAGTTCATCAGTATTTCAATTTTTAAATTGATAATATAAACTACAAAATGAATTAGCCCCGCAGGGGCGCATCGAAAAATTGAAAATTGAAGACACAAAATATTCGCGTTTCAAAACCCGCATCGTCGACATCGGCGGCGTGCCTCTCGGCGGAGCGAATCCGATACGTCTTCAGTCTATGACAACTACAGACACGATGGACACGTCCGCGACAGTCGGGCAGTCAATTCGCATAATTGAAGCAGGCGGAGAATACGTCCGCATAACCGCGCCGAGCATAAAGGAAGCAAAGAATCTCGAAAATATTAAAAACGAACTCCGCAGGCGCGGATATAAAACGCCGCTCGTCGCTGACATCCATTTTACCCCTAACGCCGCTGAAATAGCCGCGCGCATTGTAGAGAAAGTGCGAGTCAATCCGGGAAATTATGCCGATAAAAAGAAATTCGAAATTATAGATTATACCGATAAGCAATACGAAGAAGAACTCGGACGCATCAGTGAAAAATTTGTTCCGCTGATAAGAATCTGCAAGGAGTACGGCACCGCTATGAGAATCGGAACGAATCACGGCTCTCTCTCCGACAGGATTATGAGCCGCTTCGGCGATACCCCTCTCGGAATGGTCGAATCCGCGATGGAGTTCCTGCGTATTTGTGAAGATGAAAAGTATTACAGCATCGTCCTTTCGATGAAGGCGTCCAATCCTCAGGTGATGGTTGAAGCCTACCGCCTGCTCGTCAGGAAAATGTCGGAAGCGGGAATGAATTATCCCCTCCATCTCGGCGTTACGGAGGCGGGCGACGGCGAGGACGGAAGAATAAAATCCGCTCTCGGCATAGGTACTTTGCTCGAAGAAGGATACGGCGATACCGTGCGCGTGTCGCTTACCGAAGAGCCTGAGTTCGAAATTCCCGTGTGCAGGGCACTCGTTGAGCGGTATGAATTCTTCAGAGAAAATCTTTCGAAGGAAGTGAAACACGTTTATGCTGTCGGAAGCGCGGCACAGGAATCGAAAGCCTGTGGCAATATCGGTGGTAAGAATGTCCCTGTCGTCGTGATATCGGCGGATGATGAAATCAGAAAATCCCACGAGGGGTTCCGCTCAATCGGGTATTACTACAGCGAGTCGCTTGACAAATGGAACATTGGCGATATTGCAGCAGATTATGTTTTTCTCGGCTCCGAAGACATTAATTACCCGCTTCCCGGCACGGTTAAAAAAATATTTGATTACGAATTCTGGAAATCGAAAGGCGGCGGCGATTCACTGCCTCTCCTGAAAATCGAAGAATACAAAAAACTTGCTGATAAGAATTTCAATAAATTTCTCGAACTCGACGTCAACGAATATAAATCGAACATTGATAGGATTTCAAAGGATGATAAAGTAATTCTTGTTCTTTCATCGTCTGAAAAAATGTCGCTCTTGAAAATGAGAGACGCGGCAGGAATCGCGAACGTTTTACCGCTCGTAATCAAGAGGAACTACTCCGGGCTGCACGAAGATAAAATGCTGCTCTACGCTTCGACAGACTTAGGCGGGCTCCTGATTGACGGTATTGGAAACGGCGTTTGGATTGAGTCGGCTGAAGCAGTGAATAAAACGTTGAACAGCGTGTCTTTCGGAATACTTCAGGCGTCGCGCAAGCGTATTTCAAAAACCGAGTACATTTCCTGCCCGTCCTGCGGCCGCACTTTGTTCGACCTTCAGGAAACGACGGCGATGGTGAGAGAAAAAACGAACCACCTCAAAGGGCTAAAGATAGCGATAATGGGCTGCATCGTGAACGGTCCCGGCGAAATGGCGGACGCCGACTACGGCTACGTTGGCAGCGGCATAGGAAGAATCACACTTTACAAAGGAAAAGAAATCGTGAAACGCTCGATTCCTTCTGAAACGGCCGTCGAAGAACTCATCAATCTGATTAAAGAAAACGGAGACTGGAAAAGCCCGGAATAATTTCCATTTTCTCGTCTGTTTATTCCATAGAATTCAAATATTAAAATTCAAATATCAAAATTGCATTTCATAATTTAAAGTTCAAAAGATTATTAGTTTCGAAAAACCAAATCATATATGTCCACTCGCACATATTAACAAGCAACGGAATTATGCAATGAGAAATCCGCTTTTATCGGTATCATCCGCTCCTTCTTGTCCGCATAGTATAAGAAAAGAAATCCGCTTTTATCTGTTTCATCCGTTCCTTCTGTGTCCAAATAATATAAGAAGTGAAATCTGTGAAAATCTGTATCATCCGCTCCTTCTGTGTCCAAATAATATAAGAAGAAAAATCTTTGAAAAACTATTTCATCCGCTCCTTCTCTGTGTAAAAAAACGGAAAGGTTTTTTTATTTTAAAATAAGCACCATTTTTAAATTTCAATTTTAATTTCGAATTTATAATTTAAAATTTAAAATTGAGTATGGACATTCTCATAAAGAAAATCATTTCGGGTGGTCAGACAGGAGCCGACAGGGGCGGGCTCGACGCCGCGAAAGAACTCGGCATCCCGACGGGCGGACACGCTCCGAAATATTTCAAGACTGAGGCGGGTTCCGACGAATCTCTGAGAGACTACGGTCTCATCGAAACCGAATCCGAGAATTATGAGGAAAGAACCATACTGAACGTGACAAATTCCGACGGCACGGTTATTTTCTGCAACATAGACGAGAACGGTCTTATAATCGGAGAGGGCACGATGTTCACTTTTTATACCGCGGAAGGAATGTTCAGGCCTGTAATCGTAAATCCCGACGAAAAGAATTTTCACGCCTGGCTTAAAGAAAACAATATACACACGTTGAACGTTGCGGGGAACAGGGAAAGCATATCACCGGGCATTTATTCGAATACTCGAAACTTCCTCGTTAAGTCATTGTCGAAGACAATGAAATCAAGAGGAAAAAAACTATACGAGGTCTTTCTTTTTTCGAAAGAAGTCGAGAGAATCAAGAACGACAACTATTCGGGCTCGGCTGCGCTCCTCGACTCGCTCATAAGCGCGCTTGAAACATTTCTTGAAAACTCCGATAACTTATCTCCCGAAGATATCGCCCGCGAGATTGAAATAAATATAAGCGGACCCGTAAACAAGCATTCGCAACTCGTAGTGCTCCGCAATTTCTTCGATGAACTTGAATCAGCGGTTAAAAAATATTCAGGCGGCGCAGAGTTCAGAAAAAAACTCAAGAACTATCTCGCCGTTTACACACGGAAATGGAATAAGGTGAACGACAAAATCGCGGCGAACGCGATGAAAGCGATAGAATTCAGGAATAAGACGGTTCTGCTTCACAGCAACAGTTCGACTATTCATAAGGTTTTTGAGAAACTCGCTGCGAAAAATATTTTCGTGAACGTAATTCAGTGCGAATCGCGCCCCGTGTATGAAGGCAGGCGGCAGGCAAAGAAACTCGCGGCGCTCGGTTTTCCCGTAACTCTGATTGCTGATTCTTCCGTTATGAATTGTAAGGATAAAATTGATTTCGCCCTGCTCGGCACGGACGGCATATCCGGAAATTATTTTCTCAATAAAATCGGTTCTTATTTCATCGCGCTCGGAATGAAGGAAATTAAAAAACCGCTGTACCTGCTGACAGACACGCGCAAGATAATCGGAAGCGGAGCGGTAAAGAAGAATTCGAAGCAATCGGATAACGGATTTAAACTTCCGCCCGAACAGCAGCACAACCACACTGAAATCTGGAACGAGAAAAACGAGAACATAAAAATCGAAAACCTCTATTTCGAAAAAGTCCCACTCAAACTTGTTACGAAAATCATAACGGAGAAATAGCATTTCCTTGGATTTATTTAGCAGGTTACAATAAGAATTCCGACTACTGCCTCTTTTCATATTGAATTCGTTTAAATAATATCTTTGCGCACTTAACGTACTTTTCATTATGCGCTTTTAGACTATGATTCTTAGCTCCCCCCTTCTGCTCTGATAAATTCTCATATCGTGATAATATTTCCTCCATCATTTTTATTATGTTAATATTGTTTCTTTTGGATTATCTTTAAAGGCTTAAGGTGCAATAATATCAGATATTTACTTAATTGACAAAAAACCTAAAAATATTTCAGGCGTCGGCGGGCTCGGGCAAGACAAGGA
>CALGII010000085.1 GCA_937915485.1 uncultured Ignavibacteriota bacterium
TATTTCGAAATGGATGAGAATGATTTCATCTTCACGATTTTCACCGACTCGATGTCGATGTATAATTCAAGAATCGAAGAAGCGAGAGCAGAAAAAGGCGAATACACTGAATTCGACGCCGCGCGCGACCACGCGTCCTGCCTTATGAAACAGAGCGTAGATTTCCTGAAAGAATTGTCTTATTACGACAGGAAAGCGATACACAACCTGAAATATTACACGTGGATCGAACAGCAGGGACGCGCCGTCGAAGAGTTGAACAGACAGTGGAATCCTGATTACTGGAATGATTTATTCGAGAACGAAGTGCACGAGTTCGATAAACTGATTGAGGAATTTAATAAACTCTGATGCCTGATGTCGCCGCGATAATACTTGCCGCAGGCCGCGGCACGAGAATCGGAACGCCGAAATTGAAACTGGTTTCGGAAGGCGAGTATTTCGTAAACATAATCGTAAAGAAACTGAAATCATCGGGGGTTGACCGAGTTTTCTGCGTGATACATCCTGACGATTACGACTGGTCCCTGGAACACATACCGGGCGTTTCTCTCGTATTGAACGGGGAAACCGACAAAGGAATGTTGTTTTCCGCCGTGCAGGGATTTAAAAAACTGACTGACGAAAAAGGCGCTTTGCTATTCCCGGTTGACCATCCGTTCGTTGAGGTATCGACTTTGAATCTGATTCTTGATATATTCAGTAAGTACCCGGATAAACTAATAAAACCGGATTTCGAAGGTAAATCCGGACACCCGGTTATCATACCGCGTTTCGCGGCTGACAGGATGATTTTCACGACACAGGATAAAGGTTTAAGCGAAACGCTCTGCGATGTTTGCGGTGAAACAGAAATTGTAAGGGTAAGCGACAGGGGGATTTTAAAAAATATTAACTCGGCGGAAGATTTGAAATAGTTCTGCCGGAAATTTAAAGTTAATTGGTAATGAAAAAAAGCATCCCCTTTTTTATTTACGCTGCTGTAATACTTTTAAGCATTACTGCGTCAACAGGAATAACGTTCTCTCAGGATATCCCTATCACGATACTCCATTTCAGCGATTCACATTCGAACCTTATAGGCTCGGGACCAAAAAATATTGCGGGTGAATATACCAAAGGCGGTTTCGACAGAGCCGCGACCGTAATCAGGGATTCACGGAACACGGATCCGAATGTAATGGTTTTTCACGTCGGCGATTTTTCGACAGGAAGTTTTTACTTCAACAGGTATTTCAGCGTTCCCGAACTGACGATGTTCAAAAGATTTAATTTCGATGCGGTCGCCGTCGGTAATCACGAATTCGACCTCGGTCCCGCAGTGCTCTTGAACTCCCTTAATCAGTCATTTCCTCCGGGCTCGGTTCC
>CALGII010000086.1 GCA_937915485.1 uncultured Ignavibacteriota bacterium
CGATGTTAAGCCCTCCCCACGAATTCGTATCGACGAGTTGGTACTCGTTGTTATTGATAACGAAACGGGTCATGTTGAAAAGATTATTGCCCCACGACTGTGCAGTTATCGTTCCTCTGTAATTTGATATTGAGACTCCGTTCTGCACGCCGGAAGCATTGTTTAAATCAACTGTTCCGTACTGCCCGGCGGTTTTTCTGTAAATCGTTATCGGAATGCTGTTCCGGGATTGCTTATAAACCGGCTCAGTTTGTTCCTGCCTGTATGAGTAAGGACTGCCCGTTATGAATCTTCTTGTTTCCGACCATCCGGACGTGTCCGTATTGTTTATAACGGAGTTCATCCGCCAGTAATAAACCGTGCCGCTGTCTTTTACCGGAACTCCGTAACTGAATCGCGTTATCACTCCCTGCACGTTCGTTGTGAAATACGTCCTGCTTAAGGGTGAATTGAAAAAAGCGGAAGTGTCCGTCTGAAGAAAAAGTTTTACGCTCCTTTCCGGACTCACGTTCGGATTGATTCCGGTAATGATTATTGTATCGCCGTTTACAACCTGATTGTCAACGGGCTTTAGCGGAATGAACGAAAGATTTTTCAGATTAATCGGAAATGTAATCGAATTGTTGGTTGTGATTTCTTTTGTGTTCCAGTGATCGGGGTCGAGAAAAACATTCATTGAATAATTCCCTGCTGAATCCAGAGAGAATATGTAATTCAGCGTATCGACAAATCCAAATCCGTGAACAAGTGTGTCCTTGATTCTTACGGTCGCGTTATTCTTCAAAAGTCTGAACCTGATTTTTACCGAATCCGAATATATGCCGAGATTCCTCGGATAGATTGTAAGTGTCACGGGTTCACGAACCGAAGGAAAAGGATTCGAGAGTTTGTAGTTCGATAAATCAATAGCGTACTCGGGATAAGCCGGCATTAACAGCATTGCCGCGGGGTCGCCGAGAAGTTCGTAACAGTTAATTGTATTCTGCGAAGCGAAACTTACAGGCTCGGAATAAAGTTCTTCCGACGCGTGTCTGACAAGGTCTCCCGTCCGCCTGACCGTATCTATGGCAAAATTTTTCAGTATGTATCCGTTCAGGGTGTTTCCCGATAAGGAGAAACTCCATCCCGTCGAGCCGACAAAACCTATCGCTCCCCTGTTGTTCAGATTCAGAAATTTCTCGCCGAAACTTCTGTATTCCGTTTCCGCGTTTTTACCCGTGAAACAGGTCATGCTGAGTATTAATGAAAGCCTGTTCTGGTTCGCAAGTATGCCGGGATCATCCATTCCGTTATCCCAGGTGTTGCTGCCCGCGTGTCCGATGTAATTCGTAATCAGTCCGCCTCGGTTAATCGCGCTCTTAATTGAATCTGAATAACTGTAGGTTACTCCTCCTGCTGAATCGTTTCTGTATATCCTTACGGGATAACCTGAAACGGACGGTGGGTAGATGTACGTGTTTATCATCGCGTCAGACTGATTCGCGAACTGAATCTGTTCGGAGCGGTTCTGGCCTCCCGTTATAAAAACAAAAGTTTTAAAAAAGTTTTCGGGATTTGACGACTGATTTTCGTACGCTATTGTCTTGTTCACGATGTCCGATGCTTCCTGTACCGTTAATGCGGGAATTCTTCCAATCGCGACCTGATGATAATAAGTCGTCGAATTTGCACTGAAGTTCGCAAAGTAACCGTCCGAAGGCGGGCTTCCGTAAACAGGAACAAGATTGGAGAAATAAACAGACGACGGTGAGTTGCCCTTCGGGTCAAGCGAGCCTCTTCCGAAGAGACAGAGATATCTGAACTTCGGCTGCTGCCAGTTGTTGTAAACATATTTTGTAAAATTTCTCACAGCGGAAGGGCTTTCCATGCCGAAATTAAAAATGTCGTAAATGTCTTCGACTTCAACTTTATATGCCCGAAATCCGTCGCGAGTATTTCTGTACTGTCTCAACTGTTCAGCCTGAACCTCGAAGAGTTTGTTGTAAACAATAAGATAATCTGCGCCGTTTGACGACGAGAGCAGATCGGGGACCTGCTTTTGCTTTATTCGAAACGGTTTCTTCGTTATCGTGCTGTTGGCTATCTCAAATTTTCCGTTGCCCTTCCCGGAAAATACAAGAGTATCCGCACCCGCCGAATGCTGTGTTATTCTAAGATTGTTGATAACGTCGTATATGCTGAGTTCGTTCGCGGGTATAAAACCCTTTATCTTAAAAACTTTCGCTGATGTATCGGAAAGACCCGCGTCGAATGAAATGCGGTTGTTCTGAAATTCAAAACGCGACGGATAACTTAGCCGCATTCCGTCATAATACATGTGTCCGACGTACGAGCCGGCGCCCTTGTATATCACCGATATCTGGTTCTGCCCGCTCTGGAGAGCCGACGAAGAAAATGATATTGTGGTGTCAATTCGTCTGTAGTCATTAGTGTAAATCGTATCGACATTTATATTGTTAACCCTTATAATAAGACTGTGCTCGTTGAAAATCGTATCCGAATAAGAATTGGGATAAGCAAAGATTTTAACGGTACAGGTCTGAGGCGCGCTGTATAAGTCGGGAAGATTGAAAAAACTTGTAAGAGTAGTGTTCCCGAACTGAAGTTCTTTCCAGTACCATCCCTCTCCGGATATTTTCTCGTTGTTGAAATACCTGTAATCTTCGCTGGAGCGGTGTTCGCCGGGATTATAGACGGAATCTTTTTCCAATTGCATCTTAGCGTAATGGTACTGATAGGGATATAAGGATGCAGTAGTGAAGCCGTAATCAATAAACCGCAAACCGTTATTCCCTCCCCAGTCAACCCAGTAAGCGGATGTGTCGGAATACGAGTTGAAATATTCGTCGGTCGTATAATCGGTTACTGCGAGTGTATCGTTTGAGGCTTTATAAGTGATTGTCTGCCCTCCGTAATTCCTCTTGCCGTAAAAATCAAAATAATCGTTGTCGTTGAATATTCCGTCCTGCTCTCCGAAGAAGTATATCGGTACCTGAAAGCCTTTATAAAGAACCTTGACGGTGCGTGGGTCGATGCCGGACGTATTTATTCCTGAAGAATTAAAATCCTGTTTGTTGATTCTGTAAATTCCGTCTTCGGCTACGTACATTTTCAGGTATGTCTTGTTCGGTGTGATCCAGTTATAGCCTTGCGAAAAAGCAAGATTTGCGGATACAAGTATCAGGAATAAGATACGCTTCATAATTTAAGTATTCGCTTTGTTTTGCATTAAATTAACTTTTTGCAGCAAAACTTTAAATATAAAAAAAGGATTAAGAAGCAGGTACCTTTTCCACAATCTGGTTGGCTCCAAAAAAAGCCTGAAAAGCCATTCCATTCCGGCTTTTCTTATGAAAGCAGGAGCGCGCCTTTTTGCTCCTGTATAATAATCAATTCCGCTGCCGGCGGCTATGATTACAGGTACGTTCAGAACATCTTTGTATTTGATGATCCATTCTTCCTGCCTTGGAGTACCAAGAGCGACAAGCAAAATGTCGGCATTCGAATCGTTTATTTTTCCTAAATCCGTTACGATATCACCGGGATTGTGTATGTTTCCGCAGAACCTTCCTCCGCTGCTGAACTTCTCTCTAAGGATTTCCGCGCTGTTCTCCGGTCCGCCGAAAATAAAAATCTTAACATCGCGTTCATCGGAGAACAATAAACCGTATAGGTCTGTGCCGTTTACTCTTTCTAATTCTTTCGATGAACCGTAAAGAAACTTTGAAGCGAAATGCACCGCTATTCCGTCAGCGTGCACAAGGTCGAATTTCCTCAGAGAATCCCTGAAATCATTGCTTCCGGCTGCTGTGAGGCAAATGTAGGAATTGGCGTATGTGACTGTCAGTTTTTCTCTCTCTTGCGCCTTGCTTATGATGAGGTCTAAGAGCAATGGGTAATTTGAAAAAATTATATCGGTATTTAATATGAGTCGTATCATTCGGTATCAAGTTTTTCCCTGATTTTTCCCGCGACATCTTCAAGGCTTAAATTTTTCAATGAACTCACTTTCACGTAATCCCGCTTCCCGTACGAAAGCACCGACCGGGGATTCGTCGGACCGAAAATACCGAGCAGTCTTGCCCCGTAAGCATCGGCGGGATGAAGAAGAAATGAATCGACGGATATAAAAAGGGCGGAGGAAACAATCGAATTCATTATGTACGCGAAATCATAGTTTTCAGGAAAATTCAATCCGCTGGTTTTATTTCCGAATCTTTTATTGAAATCGATTATAATAACTTTTTTCCTGAACGTCCGCGATATGTATTCGGACAGTTCGAGAACAAATTTTTTCTCCATTCGCCTGCTCTCCTCGCGTGAGTCAAAATTAATTATTACTTCATCCCGGTTGACGCCCTGTTTACTTACGGGAAATGAAAATAAAGGCTTACGGACTTCCGCTGAGGTACACGCGGCAAGTTCGATTATTATTTTAATTCTGTCGAGGTAGTTCATTCCCGGATTCCATACGGTTTCCGTCTTACCGGAATTATCGTAAACATTCTGCTCCGACCTGTACCAGTCTTCAATCCTCGTGAGGCTCTTGTAGAAATACCTGCTCTCCGCATTCGCCTGCATTACGAGCAGTGAATTCATTCTGCCTGGGAAAAAAGAAAATACAAGATTATAGAAATGTGAAGCGATAAAATTTCTAACCCTGAAAAGTTCCGCCGCACCGCGTTTTTGTATGAAATATACATCGTTTAATCCGAGATAATCAGTGAATGCGCCGCACTCCTTCAATGTAATCAATCCGAACCTTGATTCAGGATATATATTCTTCAAAGTCTCGATAGCCGAACAGGTGAGATACGTGTCTCCCATCGCGTTCGCTGATACAAGCAGTATATTCACGCCACCCTCCTTGCCGCGATATATTCCGCGAACCCTAACAAATCCCAGAAAACGCTGCCCCTGACGTATCCGCGGACAAACAAGGATTTTATTATCATGTAAGGAATTCCAATTATCCTGAGATAGTCTCTCTTAATTCCGCTTCCTATAATTTCGCAGCCTGAATCCGTCAGAATTTTTTTTAGTTTTTCAATATCGTAAAATCTTTTATGCGTCGGGTCATCGTAGAAATTTAACGTGCCTTTCATCGATGGAAAACGGGCTGACCTTTCTGACGGATATTCCGCATATATAACGCCTCCGGGCTTAAGTTTGCCCGACAAGCGCGCGATGACTTTCTCACCGTTATTAATGTGCTCGATTACGTGCGCGATAACGACGTAGTCATAATATCTGTCGGGAACAGAATCGAGTTCTTCATTTTCGAGGTCGATTAGAAAAAATTTTCCTATGTGTTTCAGGTTTTCAGGAGATAATCCGCATTCTTTGGTAATATCAATCCCGTCGTACTCATATCCTTTGTAATACCTGAAAAACATAAGGGGGCTGTCGTTTCCTATACCCGCCTCAAGCACCCGGCGTCCTCCTGACCGTGAAGATTCGATAAATTTATATTTGTACGGAGCGAAAAATGACATCTTAGTCTCACTCCTTTTCATTCTATTCTTTATTGAATGTTTATAAATGAAAAGGATATTTATATTAATTAAATAATGGTTAAATTTCAGGTCAAATATTACATATTCTTTGCCGTTTCCCTGTTTTTTTTCTGTATCTTTTGTTTTGCATTGCCGCTCGAATACCTGCTGAATTTTGCCCATGACGATTCTTTTTTCTACCTGAAAATTGCGGGTAATTTTTCTGAAGGTCTCGGGCTTACTTTCGACGGTTTTACCAAGACAAACGGATTTCACCCGCTTTACCTGACAGTTCTATCATTGCTTTTTTCCTTATTGAGATTTTTAAGTTTAACCTTCCCCGAAATGCAGTTCAGGTTTGTCTGCGTTCTTCACTTACTGATACTGCATTTGACCGCATTAACCGCATACTTATTTTTCAGAAAAGAAAAAAACGGAACGCGGATATTTATTTTGTTTCTTCTGCTTTGCCTTCCGTTTGTTTTCATACGTGATTTCGGGCTTGAGAGCCATTTATCCTGTCTGATTTTCTCGCTTCTCATTTACAATAAATTCAGGAAAGAACAGCAGAAACAGATTCAATTATTGAACGCGATTTTAATTTCGCTGCTGTTTCTTTCGCGAATCGATTATTTGTGGTCCCTCGTGCCTTTCCTTATCATTGCTGATGTAATCACCGCGGAAAAAACGTCAAAAAAACCGGTGTTGTTATACGATGTTTCCGCAATTACATTGACCGCAGGATTTTATTTTTTGATGAATTTTCTCGCTTTTAAAAACCCGATGCCGGTTTCTGCCGTTGTGATAAGTTCTTTTCCCGAAACAGTCTTCGCCGAAAATGTTAAAAACCTTTTCACGGACATGTCTTTTTTATTCAATCAAACGGCAAGAATTTTCTTCCTGCTTGCGGCGGCGGTAGTTCTGCTCATAAGCAAAAGCAAATCCAAAGAAACTAATTTTTATTTCTACGCCCTAGCAGGAGTCATCGCCGGCTTGCTCATAAACGCCGCGTTCAGCAAATACAATATCAGGGAATGGTACCTGACCCTTCCCGTTTTTATTTCCGCTTTCGCGCTTTCAGGTATTTACAAACTCAAGAGCAGGGTCGCAGGATATTTGATTGCATTCTTTCTTTGTTTGTTTTTCATCGCGGTATTCGCTTTTACACGCGCTGGAAATTTCAAGTGGAACAATTCTTACGAATATGCTAAAATAATTCAATCGAAAACGGAGAAAAAAGATTTTATCTATCAGTTCGACTATTCCGGAGCGGTCTCATTTTTTTCAAACAGAAATATTGTAAATGGCGACGGGCTCGTGAATGACTTTGAGTATTATATTTACCTGAAATCGGGACGAATTTCGGATTTTATTAAGGCAAAGAATATCGGATTCGTTTCGACAATTGTTTACAACGATTTGAGAACGGACTCAGCCGGAAAACTGATTTTCGAAAGCGAACCTTTTCTAAATGGTTTGAATCTCGGACGTAATGACATTGTCAATATTTTCGAATTCGACTTCAAACACGCCGTCAGACCGAAAAAAGGAAACTGGATATTAATCAAAACAGGAAAATGATTACCGTACTGCTTCCCACATATAATAATTCGCCCTATATAACCGCAGCAGTCCGAAGCATACTCGGTCAGACGTTTAAGGATTTTGAACTTCTTATTATAGACGACTGCTCGACAGACGACACTGTTTCCAAAATTAAAAAATTCAGGGACGAGAGAATTGTCCTGTTCGAGAATTCTCAAAATAAAGGTCTCGCGGAAACCCTGAATTTCGGTCTTAAGGCGGCGCGTTACGGCATTGTTGCCCGCATGGACGGAGATGACATTTCACTGCCTGACAGGCTTGCGAAACAATACAATTTCCTCAAAAATAATAACAGCGTGCACGTGCTTTCCTCCTTCTATGCGGTGTTCAGGAACAATAAGATTCTCTACACGGTTGAAACCAATACTAAACACGAAGAAATAAAGAAAAGGCTCGCTCTGCACTCGGAAATCATGCACCCCGCGGTTATGTACAGGAGGGATATCATACTTGAACGCGGAGGATATAAAAATGCATTTATCGAGGATTATGAACTCTGGCTGCGCGTTAAGGACAGCGTTGTTTTTCATAATCTTCCGGAGATTCTGCTTTTGAAAAGGTACAGCGAATCATCAATATCAGGAAATATAAAAAGAAAGAACAAGTCGGTTTACGAATACACGAAAAAGTATTACGATAATCCTTCGAGTGAGTTCGGCATAGGCGATAATTCCGTGAATCTTTACCGGGGATGGAGAGAATATTTTTACGGTAGCGTGAAAAAAGCGCGATATTATTTTTTAAAATCACCGGTCGCATTTCTTAAGTCGCCAAGAACGGCAATCGCATTCTTTATTACATTTCTTAACGAAAAAACCTTTATCGGTTTCAAGGAATTGCGGTTAAGGTTCAGGCTTGTTTATCTTGCTAAATACTTTTCAACTTGCAACCGCAGTTTAAGAAAGTATTTAAAAGCAAACGGATAAGATCATTTCGCTCTTACTATTTCTTCATATAATTTTACATGTCCTTCAATCATTCTGTCCGCCGAATATGCATCAGATACCTGTTTGTACATTTTTTCATGTTTATGAATTAGCGTATCCGTGTTATCGGCAGCGCATATCATTTTCTCACGAAGACTGTCCGCGTTTCCCGGATTAAAAAGCATCTCTCCGTATTCAGCCGGAAATATCTCCGCCGCGCCTTTATAATCCGAAGAAACGACAAGGCATCCAGCCATTACTGCTTCTAATATCACAGCGGGAATGCCTTCGGAAACCCCTTCTGACGTAAACACGAATACCGACGCGGCTGACAGCGCGTCATAATATTCCTTTGTAAACCTCACGACGCCTCCGAGCGAATCATTAAGACGGCGCAGGTTATACTCTTCTTCGCCTCTTCCTGAGATGCTGAACGTGTATTTTCCGGGATGCTTGCGGTTAATTTCATTGGCAGCGATAATATATTTGTCGAGTCCCTTGGCTTTTACGAAACGCGAGGAAGCGTGAAACGAATTCGGAGTTTTAATCCGCGTCCCGGCAAAAACATTTTCAATGCCGGGTCTGATTAGTCTCACAGATTGTTTTTTTATTCCGCGGATACAGCAAATATATTCATATATTTCTGAATTCAAAACAACGTGATAATCGGCTTTGTGCAAATTCAGTCTTCCCGTATCGGCAAAAAGCCCGTGATTCGTCTGCACCGTTTTTACGTTAAGAAATTTCGAGCCGTAATAGGCTATGTTCGCCGCGTAATGATTATGCGAGTGTATTATGCCGACGGAGTTTTTCTTCGAAAAATCTCTTACAAACTTTATCGATTCCGCGAAATTCTTCAGGGACCTGCGCTTGTGATTCAAGCAAGGATTAATAATTACTTCGCATTTTAGTTTGGAAAAGTCTTCCGCCTTATCCCCTCCTCCAGCGAGAACATATACTTTAAATCCGCTAAATGAAGAAATGTATTTTACGAGCAGATAAACATGATTCGTCACGCCGTCAACATCGTTCAGTTCATTTGCTATGTATAATATGCTCTTCATCTTTATATACGCTCCCCGTAAATATTTTCGTATCCTGACGTCATTTTCTCGAGTGTAAATATGAACTTCGTGTTTTTATTTCTACCAACCCTCCCGCCGCACAATTCACGAATAATCAATTCCGCTGTATCGTTAGGGTTACTTTTATCGGCTTCTATCAGCCCTTCGTAACCTTTAAGAATTTCGCCGTTACCTCCCGAAAGGTCTGTTATTATCGGCACTCCGCAGGCTGATGCTTCGAGCAAGACGATATCGAAAATTGTTCTGTCGGACAGCATAATCACGGCATCTACGGATTTTATCAAAGATATCACAACATCGTGGCTTACTTTACCCGCAAGATTCACGTTGCCTTCGAGTTTGTATTTTTTTATGAGTCCCTTGATTTCCTGCGTAAGATGCCCGAAACCAGCGTTGATAAGAAAAGGATTTTTTCCCATCGACTTTAGCGCGGAAATCACGCTCAATATGGTTCCGATGTTTTTCTGTCGTATGTGTCCTGCAACGCTGAGAAGAACCAAATCGTGTTCTTTCCCGCGTCTAAATTTTTCAAGCAGATTTTTTCCGGGCGTTATCTTATTAATATTACCGGCATCAATTCCGTTGTTTATGATTCTGATATCTTTATCTTTTGCCAATGCGCCGCCGTAATCACTAAGGAAAAGATCTCTAGCAAACAAACCGGGGAAAGTGACAATGTCCGCGGAGTTAAAAGACTTGATTTCTCTTTGCTTCAGTTCTAGCATGATGCTCTTAATGAATCGGTTTTTCAATGCCGCGTCCGCCCAATCGTTTTCAATAGAGCCGTTTCCGTGTATTGTAAGCACTTTCAGCGCTTTGTCGTTTTCAGTAAAATAATAATGCGACAGAGTATCGTGAGAATGAATCACGTCGTAATTGCCGGTACCCGCGTACTTGCTGAAAAACAAATCGCGTAGTTTGAAGTGCCTTTTCAGATACGCCCTATTTGCCGTCAGCATTCTGTAAATACTTGTGTTGTAATAAAGGTAGTCCGTTAAGATTTTCCTGGCGGCTGGTTTTAAACGGCTCTCCGCCGCTTCGCCTGCATTCGTTATATAATTTCTGTAAGAAAGAAAATCCGCTTTGTATTTTTTTTTATCGAGAGACTTCAGAAGTTTGTAAACAATATTATTCGGTCCTCCCTGAACTTCGTTCGGAAGCCCGTCGAATGATGTGAACAATATTCTTCTTCCTGAATTCATGCCGGTTTTCCTATGCTTCTCAGGCACTGCGCCACGACCTGCCCGATGTCGTAATACTGAAAATAAGGATGCATGCCCGCGAAAAAAACACCTTCAATTTTTTCAGCGTCCTTTTTGTATTTATTAAATATTTCAAGCGCATTGATAGATCGTTTCGGATAGAACCTCTCTCCGTCTCTTGCCGCAAATTCCTTGCAGATTGTTGTTGAATCCGACGTTCCGCCTGTTATTCGCTTGTACTCCGTTATTCTGTAGTAAGGCTCGTCCCCGGAAAAATTTACAACCGCGTGATTCTGATAGAACTCTTCCTTGTGATTTTCAAATATCATTTCTATCGAACGGTACGGCAGTTTCCCGTGAATGTAATCGAAGAAAGAATCTATCGGTCCCGTGTAAACAAGTTTTGCATAAAGGTTTTTGTTTACCGCCTTGAAATCAGTTTCAAGTTCAACATCAATATTTTTGTGCGTCAGCATCTTTTCCGCCATCTTCGTGTAACCCTTATCGGGCATGAACTGATACTTATCGGTAAAGTAACGGCAGTCGTCGTCGAATCTGACATTAATTCTTCCGCATACATTCGGAGCGAGTTTTGAAGGATGCTCAAACCATATTTTTTCAGTAAACCGCTCGAAAAATTTCCCGTACAAATCCCTGCCAACCCTTTCCAGCATTACATCCTCCGAGTTTTGGGGATTGCCTATGCCGGATGTTACCGAGCCAAGATATTTCTTCGTTTCCTCTGCATTTGTCAGGTTTAGGGAATACAGTTTGTTGAGCGTTACCATGTTCACGGGTATGGGATAATCCGAGCCTTCGTAACGCGAGACCACTTTGTGTTCATATTTGTACCAGCCGGTAAATTGCGAGAGAAAATTAAAAACCTTTTCATCGTTCGTATGAAATATATGCGGCCCGTATTTGTGCACAAGTATTCCGTTATCGTCCGTATAATCATACGCGTTACCCGCTACGTGATTTCTAAGGTCGACGACAAGAACTTTCTTGTTCAGAGCGTCAGCAATAAGTCTTGCAGTCGCTATTCCGGCGAAACCCGCCCCCGCTATTAAATAATCGTATTTCAATCCGTTGAAAGTAATTTTTTTCTTTTAATATATGCCGCCATTAAAAGCAGCACGAGCAGTTCCGTCGCTGCTATTGAAATCGAAGTCCCTTCGGCATGGAGCAAAGGAACAAGAATGAACGACAAACAAAGAAAGCAAATCAGCGACACGAAAATAATCCCCAGAAACTGTTTCTTATACCCTCTGTTTAGTACTGTCTGAACTCCGAACAGATTATTAAGTGAAACGAAAAATGGAATTAAAGCCATTATTCTAATCATAACCGCCGCTTCTGCAAACGATTCTCCAAAAAATATCTTCACTATTAAATCTGCGAAGGCAAACAAGAGAAGTGAGCAGGCAAGGGAAACCGCACCGATTATTCCTGCCGACGTTTTTGTGAGTTCAATTCCTTTTTTAAGGTCAGCAGAAAGAAGCGAGGAGATTCTTGGATATGTGCTTTCGTTAAGGTTTGAAATCAAACCGTTTACGCCCGTAATAACTTTATCCGCCGCGGCATAAAGCCCGACGATTTTATAATCCGTGAACAAACCGAGAATGAACGTGTTCGCATAACCGTAAATGCTCGTGCAGATTATCGAAAAGAACACTTCTAGTCCGTCCGTAAGAACTCTTTTTATACTCGAAAGCGAAGGCATTATAAAACCATAGCGGAACTTTAACGCAACTATTCCCGCTCCGGCAAGTCCAAGAACAAAGTTGCCCGCGTTAAGCAGCACGGCGTAGAGAAGATAATCGCCTTTTTCCCTGACAAGAATAAAAATCAAAACAACGGTTATGGTTTTTATTATAATGCCCGGCACTGCTATGTAAGTCATTTTTTCCATTCCCTTGAAAAACCATTGCGGAAAAAGAGCGGTGCCCGCAAGGGTTCCCAGATGAACGAGGTATACGCTTTTGTTGTTTGAAAATTCTCCGAACGAAAATACAATCAAAGTAATAATCGCGGAAGAAACGAGAAAAAGAATAATCTTTGACGTCAGCACAGAATTGTATATTTCCACGCATATGTTTTTATCTTCTCGGTTTCTTGCAATATCCCTGTTTGCCGTGATATTGAAACCGTAATCCTCCGCAATCATGAAGAATCCCGCGAACGCGGCTGCAAAATTCACGAGTCCGAAATAATCCGCGCCGATAACTCTCACCGCGTACGGAACTGATATTAACGGAATTATAATGTTGATTGCCTGCAAAGCCGACAAAGCGCCAAATCCGGAGAAAATTATTTTGATATCTTTATTCTTTATAGTATTGATATTAATTTGTATGGCTGTGAAATTTACATTAATAAACATTAATATTTAGTGAAATTATTTGTCAACTTGCGCGGACACCGGCTCCGTAATTATTCCGGAAAGCCAAACGCTTCTGATGCCGTTTTCGTGCCTGTTATATCATCCTTAATTGATGCAGTGAATAATCAATGACAATAAGAATAATAAAATATTCGGCAGCGGCGCTGTATGTGATTTTTTTCGCGCTGCTTATTTATTATTCGTTTTATTTCAAAAGAACCGACATTCTTACCGGAATTTTATTCCTGTCTTCATTTTTCTTTTTATCTGTTTTTGCAATAAGGAAAAATCCCGGTCTCGTTGACGTTTGTCTGTTTTATTCCGCGACTATTTCTGCGGTCATTATTTCTGCGGCAGGATTTTACGGAATTATCACGGCAAATTCCGTGCGAATCAGCGGAATCCTCGGCGACAGAGCGTTTGAAGCCGAAGCCGCCGCTCTGATTTTTGTTTTTATATCTGCGCGGTATGTTTTCAGAAACGAAAAAAAACTGAATGCGTTTCTCTCTTACGTCGCTTTATTCCTATCCGCGGGTTATCTTACTGTGCTCCGCTCAAGAACCGCTTACTTGAGCGTATTCATTTGCTTTATTGTTCTTGCGATTTTGTTTTTAAGGGCAAGAAAAGCAGACGATAATAATTTTCGGTCCCGGCTAAAAAAACGCGTCCTGGTTCTTGTCGCGATTATATCAATATCCGCCGCCGCGGCATCCTTAATCTCGTTTCAACAACCGCCGGAGAGGGACAGTCTTAAAAACCTTGTCTCGGGAATGTTCAACACGGAAGGAGCAACCAATAAATCGCGCATTTATTTCTCAAAAGCGTCATTGAAAATGTTTGTCAGTCATCCTTTGGCGGGTGTCGGAGCGGGACTATGGTCCGGCACTTATCCGATGTACGAGGGCAAACCTTTTACCGACGCGAACATCGACGTGAATTCCGCCGTTAAAGCCCATAACGATTTCCTCGAATTGATTTCCGAATACGGCGTTTCGGGTTTTTTCTACATTTTGCTTATTGCGGGAGGCTTGATTTCGTTGTTTAGAAAATTTTCCAAAGATATTTTTTACGCTCCGTATATTTTTGTTATTATATGTTTTTCCGTCTCGTCATTATTCGGTTTCCCTAAGGACAATATGTTTGCCGCCCTGTTTTTTCTGACTTGCCTTTCTGCGGGATTTGCAGACACGTCAAAGGATTACGGGAAAAACCGATTCGCATTAATTGCGAAAATATTCCTTCTTGTATTTATAATCCTGTCGGCAGGTTTGCTTTTCATGCGAAACATCATTGAAAAAAACTACCTCGAAGGTATTAATCTCAAATTTAAAAAAGATTACCGGGGTTCGCTCGAAAAATTGTCCGAAGTAAACAAAGTATTATTCCCGGTGGACAGGAGCGGCATCCCTGTGGATTATTACCGGGGCGTAATGTATTTCGAGTTGCGGGAATACGATAAATCTCTTGAAGCATTTGAAAACGCTTCTCTGATTATGCCTTGTTATCCGACGGTAATGAGCAATAAAGCATCCGCTTTTTATAAGACAGGGAGGATTTCCGAAGCAATCGAATTATACAAGGAGATACAAAAATTATTCCCGTATTTTTTCGAGCCGCAGATAAATTTGTTAGCCGTTTACGCGAACGAAAAACGCGATAAAGATGCGGTTAGTCTGCTGAAAGACCTTGAAACTGTTGCGATGGAGCCGAAATTCATTAAAAACTATATTGTATTTTCAGATATAAAAAATTACTATGCACGTAAGGATTTATGAGATTTTTCTCTCTTATAATATTATTTTTCTTAATAATTCCGGCGGTAAAATCGCAATCGGTAACATCCGTTGTTCCCGACACCGGGACTCAGGGCAATTCATTCCAGATTGTCGTGCACAGCACGGGTACGGAATTTACATTATCGCCTTACTGGGTAATTAACTTCGACAGTCTCGGAGTTGAAACGAACAGCAGCAGCGTCGTTACGGTTAATGATACGACGCTTACCGCCTTTTTATTCATTGACGGACAGGCATCGACGGGATACCACAAATGCATTGTCGCCGACCAGTATTCGAACATTTATACGAAGGACAGCGCGTTCCTCGTATTCCTTAACCTCCCGACTGTGCCGCTGCCCTTGCTTCCTCTGAACAATGCTACGAACGTTTCAAATACTCCTTATTTTCTCTGGGACAGCAACAGATACGCGAATACTTATCGCATTCAGATAGCAAGCGATTCGACTTTTTCTACAGGCACGATTATTTTCGATACTGTTTTAACCACCGCTTCGCTGACGCTAAGAAGCGGAATACTGAATTACGACACGCGTTATTTCTGGAAACTCAATGCGACAAACAATATCGGCACAAGCCTCTGGTCAACTGTATTTAAATTCAAGGTTAAGCCGATAGGCATAACAAGCATATCTACCGAAGTCCCGTCAAGGTTCGTGCTTTTTCCGAATTATCCAAATCCTTTCAACGCAGAAACAAGAATAAGGTTTGATTTGCCGCGGAACGGTAACGCGGTTTTAAGAATTTTTGATGTCAGCGGAAAGGAAATCGCAAAACCTGTTGATATGTACTTCCGCGCCGGCTCTTACGAATACAGATGGAACGCGGGAAATCTCGCGTCAGGAGTATATTTTTATTTGATGGAATCCGCGGGCTTAAGGGATGTTAAAAAAGCCGTTATAATAAAATAACAAACGTCTTAAGCGTTTATTGAAATATATCTTCCGCCCTTACACAAGCATTACTATTTTTCAACTAATCTTATAACTTATCCTACCAAAAACGACAATCCTGATGTAAATATTATCCATACTATCCAGACGCCGAAAACGATAATGTAGGATTTTGCCTGCGATATCTTCGCGACTTTCGACAAGCCTATCGCGACTAATATGTAATACCATATCGAGAACGCGTCGAGTTTCATGAAAAGTTCGTGCAGTTTATCACCTACTACCGTGTCCTTGAAGACCAGTCCGAGGCTTAGGCTTGATAATTCGCCGAGTACAACCGACAGAACGAGCCCTACAACCGCCCCCGCAACCGTTACGAGCATTGACAGCCCGACAACGTTCAGTATATTTGTAAAGTCAAAATCAGCCTTGAGAATCTTCAGAATTATCAGATAGACAAGACTTAGTATAAACAGCATCAGGAATGGTGTCACGACCGCGCCGCCGTAACCGATTACCTGAAAGAACACGCCTTTCGGGTCCATGAATTTCTCGGCGTTCTCAATTGCAATTTTCGCCTGCTCGTTTGTCATTTTCCCATCCTTCACCTGCTCTTCCATTCTTTTCTCAAGCGCTGCTTTCTGCTTGTCCATCATGCCCGATATCAGTTGTTCATCTCTCATGAACAGGAACGACACTATTATGCCCACGATTATTGAGATTATAACGGGTATCACCCAGTATGTTTTTTTCGGCGTATTGACAATGGTTTCAAAAGTTTCGCCCGGCGCGGTGAACACACCCGTCATTGCGTCCGAATGCGACAGTTGTTCGGCTGGTTCTGCGTTTTGTAAGTTTTGTCCTGAGTCCGGTTGAATGTTCTCGTCCATATCTAATGTTTTATTTTATCTAAAATAGTAAAGATTGTTTAAATAAAGTAATTATTTATACAACCCGTTTTCGATTATATATTTTTCTACTTTTTCATCGACAAGGTACTTTACCGATTTTCCGCTTTTAATTCTGTTCCTGATGTCCGTAGAAGATATGTCAAGCATCGGTACGCTTAGATATCTCGCTTTTCTTGAATATTCGACATCCACATCCTGCACGAGGAATCCGGGGCGGTTCATAACTATTACTTCCGAAAGCGCGAACAATTTATCGGGATTTTTCCATTTCGGAAATTCAATCAGATTGTCAATGCCTATTATGAGATACAGTTTTATAAAATCGTTTTTATACCTGTCGTACAGGCTCATAAGCGTATCGACCGTATAATTTGTAACTCCTGTTTTGGATTTTTCTATTTCAATATCCGACACTTCGAAATTTTCGTTGCCGCCGAAGGCAATATTCGCCATGTTCAGCCTGTGCTCTGCCGATATGAGTGTGTCACCGTCTTTAAGCGCGTGTCTGCCCGACGGCACGAAGACAACCCTGTCGAGAAACAACTGCTCTCTCACATTCTCGGCGAGTATCGAATGTCCGATATGCGGAGGATTGAAACTTCCTCCCAGTATTCCGTAGCGCTTCATCTTATTTTTTTAATAATTTCATTAATGCCGAAAAAACCTCTTCGACGCCGATTATTTTCATGCATTCGTTCGTTCCGATTCTGCAAACGAAATTATCGCCTCTCCAGTACATCTTATTCTTCCTGTCAACCGCCGTCGCGGGTGTATAGCAGGGACTGCAGGATAAATTCTTTTTTATATACACGTGCCCGCCGCTTTCCTGCGGGGCTACAAGCAGGGGGTCCGAAGGTCCGAACAATCCCACCGTCGGGACGCCGAGAGCCGCGGCAATGTGAAGCGGTCCCGTATCCGCCGAGACGAACACGTCGCAGGCTGGTATTTCGCTGAAATCGATTTTTCTAACGAAAACGTTTTCGGGCAGTTTTGATTCCGGACTTATCGTTTCGTCCCGTTCCTTTCCTTCAAACAATATGACCGCGGTATCCTTATCGGAAGCGAGTTTCGCCGCAAGCGTTATATAATTCTCAAGGCTCCATCTTTTTATAGGCATCTTTGTTCCCGGGTTTACGCCGCCGAAAGGAAACAGGCTTACCGTTTTCGCAAATCCTGTCAGACCGATTTTATTCCTTAATTCTTCTTTATTGCAGTTTCGTCTTAGGCGTGCTGACGGCTCCGCGGTGACCATATTATTTTCGGAGAATATCCTAAGATATCTTTCGCTCTCGTGAATTCCGCTTTCGAAATCCGCCGATATATTCGTGAACATCGTTTCGCGGAAACCCATCCTGCGCCTGATGCCAGAAAGTAATAAAATCATTCCGAATATGTTGCTTCTGTGTCCGAGAAAGGCGATGTCAAACTTTTCGGAGCGCAGCAGTTTAATAAGCGCGAATGCCTTTAATGTCTTTTTAAAAAAACTTTCGCTTTCAGAAGGAGGATCGTATATTAAAAGTCTGTCAGCATCCTCTATAAACGGAAAAAGAGGTTTAATCCAGGAGGAAGAAATCAAAACGATTTCCGCATCGGGAAAATTTTTCCGCAGGGACTTCACCGAAGGAGTAATAAAAACAATGTCTCCGAAACAGCACAGTTTAAAAACGAGTATTTTCCCGACGTTTTTCATTTCAAGCCCAGCGAAACAAGAAATAATTTAAAATATACTTTCTTAAAAGTTAAGGACATAAGAGCGTATTTCGACAAAAGGTAAGAGCGAAGAAGAATCCGGCTCATCAGGCCGCAATGCTTTTTATAGTATGTTATCTGGGATTTTTTCGCTTCGATGTATGCTGTTCCCGAAAAAGCGATGTTTGTATTCTCACCTTTGTAGTGAATAATTCTTGGACCGGGATAAAATATTATTTCGTACCCTGCGTTCCTGATTCGCCTGCATATGTCCGCATCCTCATAATAAAGGAAAAAATCTTCATCAAAACCTTTTACTTCCCCGAATACATGTGCCGGTATTACCAGTGCCGCGCCGCTGACCCAGTCGACAGGTCCTGCGGCTTCGTGCTTCGCTTCGAGAGCAGAAAGTTCATCGAACTTATTCCTGCTATATAACTTTTCTGTTTTTTTGTTTTTAATTTCTCCTGTTATCGAGACATCCTTCCCGAACGACACCTGAAACTTTCTGTCGGGATAATACAATTTCAGTCCTGCTGCTCCGATTTTGCCGTCCCGGAACACCTCCGTCACATCGGGTAAAAAATCATTTTCAATAATCGTATCGGGGTTGAGGAACCAAAGGTACTTTCCTGACGCTTTCTTCGCCGCCCTGTTGTTAGCGGCAGCGTAGCCGCTGTTATCCGACTGAATCAAACTCACTTCGGGATATTTTTGAAGAGGAGTTAAATCTTCTTCCGGCGAGTTGTTAACAACAATAATTTCGTAATCCACGGATTTTATCAGCCGCGATAATGACTCTACGCACTTCTCAAGAAACACGAACTGCCTGTAATTCACTATTATTATTGAAAAGTCCCTGCCCATATCAGTTTTTAGAAGGATTATCTTTCATTAAAGAAACAACATAATCGTTATCAACGGATTTGTTCTTCTGAACAACTTTTCTTTTTTTGAGTATGCGCGGAATCTGAACGAGCCCTGCCAGATATCCCGAAAATGCGTAGTAAGCCCGAAGCGGTGAATCCGTGAAGAAAAATTTCAAATATCTTTTGACTCTTCCCGCGAAAAAAAACAAAAAGCATTTCGCGTATATCGGAGCGGGATAATTCTTCAGCCTCAATCCAATCAGATTCCGTTCGCACATTCTTGTTTCGTAACCTCGCCATTGCTTTGTCGTGGCTCCCCGCTTGTGGTAGCACACGGCGCGCGGGTTGTAAAAGCATTTATAGCCGAGCAACTGCAGTCTGAACGCGAAATCCACGTCTTCATAATACGAAATAAAATCTTCGTCGAAGAAACCCGCTTTTTCAAAAACTTCCCGCCTGTACATCGCCGCTCCCGCGCAGGAACCGAACACATATTCTTCCTTATCGTACTGACCAATGTCCTTTTCCCCGTTGCCTCTCGCCCACGGCGACCTTCTTAAACTTAAAAAATCCCCCGCCGCGTCTATAACATCCCTTTCAAAATAATTCAACATTTTGCAGGCAGCGCTGCCAGTCTCTTCGCTTTTAAAACAATTGAGCATTTCCATAAGAAAATCGGGAGCGCACTCAACGTCGTTATTCAGAAGCAGTATTTTGTCAACATTCCCGTCTTCAAGAAGATGCTTTATGCCTTTGTTCACGGCAGGCGCGAACCCGAGATTTTTTTCGATTTTAAGAATTTCGATTTCGGGGAAATTTTTCACCGTGAAATCAACCGAATCGTCCGTCGACCCGTTATCTACCATTAACGCCCGGAAATCCCTGCAGTCCTGCCTTCCGAGAGATTCAAAGCAGTCATTAAGGTGCTCAGTGCCGTTGTAATTCGGTATGACAATTCCAGTCATTTATTCTCTTTCAGTAATTCCAGAAAATGCAAGTGCTTCTTCATCCTGTATTCGTCTTTTTGTCCGAAGACGGATTTAATTCTTTCAAGCAGTATAATAATACGTGAATTAATTGCCGAAAAACATTCAAGTTTTCTTGCTTCTTTTTCTCCGTAATGCTTCCTGAAAAAATTAATCATGCTCATAATGAACCTGCCGTGCATCCACCAGTTATCTTCCGTCCTGAAACTCGCTCCGCTAACGTGCCGCACATTAAGAAAAGGAGCGACGGCAAGTTTACGCGTTTTATGAATCCTGTAACTAAGATCAACGTCTTCGAAAAATAATTCGTAAGAAGTATCCATTTTTCCGGCGTCCTCGAATATTTCCGCAGTCGTGAAGAAAAAGGCGCATGGAATCTGCCCGACGTACTGCAAACTCACGGAGTTCGTATCAATTTCCATATCGCACAGGTACTTGTTTCTCCGCTTTACCGAACCATCAAAAAATTTCGCGAGCAGGGAATCGAAATATATGAATCTCCTCAATGTCGGATAACGCTGAAAATAGCCGCGCTGAAAACCGCCGTCATCGCCCGTGAGAAGCGGACAGACAGCACCGAGTTCCCTGTTGCTCTCTGTTATTTTTTTAAGTTCTTCAAACAAAGGATTCGTGAATATTATATCGGGATTCATTATCAGCGTGCAACCGTTTTTTGAACTCGCCTCGAAACCAGCGTTGTTGGCTTCGGAGAAACTGACTCTCTTACCGAGATATATTATTTTCGAAAGATTAAATCTATCAGAGATTCTTTTCAGCGCCTCCTTATTCTCCTTGTCCGAAGAGTTATCGACTATAATAATTTCAAATATATTCTTCTTCTCGAATTCATAAATCGACTCAATGCATTTTTCAAGAATTTCCGATGTGTTGTAATTTACTATTATAACCGATATCATTTCACGAGTCCTTTCAGAACAATTTCAAATTCATCCGTTGATTTTTCCCAGTTCAGTTTTTGCTTAACGTTTTCATATCCTGCCATTGAAATATTTCTGAGCAGTTCGTTATCGTTCATAAGTTCTTCCACGCATCCGAACAGTCCTTCGGAATCCCCGCTTTGTGCGAGCAATGCCGAGACTCTGTTTTCGGTATATTCGGGAATCGCTGCCGAAGCGTAACCCGCGACGGCGCACTTGCACGCCATCGCTTCCGCGGGCGGCATTCCAAAACCCTCATAAAGGCTCGGAAAAATGAAAATGCCGGAATCGCAGTACAGACGGCGTATCTCTTCATCCGAAGGATTTCTGTGAAACCTAACGAATTCGGGAATTTCGTGAAACAGGTCGACGCCGAAACAATCAAACACTGTCTCCGGATATTTTTCTTTAATTCTTCTGACTATTGCAAGCGCCCCCTCGACATTCTTGTTCGGAAGCACATGGTCCATGAAAAGAATTCTCAAAGGTCCTTCAAAACGTTTGTCATTATTATAGAATTTTCTGTAATCGGGACTGACGAGAATCTTTTCGGATTTCTCACCGAATTTTTCCTGAAGAAGTTTTTTTAGATATTCCGAAACTGTTATTTTGTAAAGCGGGAGTTTGTAACTCTCGTCGACGTATTTCACGTTCGAATTCCACGCTTCGTAATCCTGAACAAGATACACCTTTTTTCCTTTTCTATCCGGCAGCCTGTGCACCGGATACGCCGAAGTCCAGGAAGTTGCTATTACAATATCGGCGTCGGGAACAAAAAAATCTGTTATGAAAGGTACGGTGTTGATTTTCACACGCGATTCCGCAAAGAACGGGTCCGCCTGCTCTTTACCGAATAAATATCCTGCCGATTTTCTTAAACGGTGTTTTATGAAATACGGTTTGAACTGCTTCCTGTAAGGATTAAAAGGAACTCCGGGCGCGTATAGCGACACGTCGTGACCCCTGCCGATAAGTTCTTCGGCAAAAAGAAGAACTACCCGCATTCCTCCTGTCTTGGTATATTCGGGGACAACGAAATTAATCCTCATCTTGTATGTAATAAAATCTATCTGTTTTTTCCGAAAAGTTTTTTCAACGCTCTCCTGTATAAAGACTGAATCCCTCGTTTTATCCTGTGCAAATCCACATCCCCTTTTTCAAAGTCTTTCATCTTCTTGTCAAACACTTCAGTATAGTCGGCATTGTAATACGGACCCGTTGCGTGAAAGCACTTCACGTCTTTAAGAATGGCGTTCGTGTATCCCTTGTTGGCGCATCTTGTAATGTAATCTCCGTCTTCCGCGAAAAAAATCTTGTTCCTCATTATCCTGAGTCTGCCCACGCGCTCATAAACTACGCGCGGAATCATGAAAGCCCATCCTCCGACAGGACCGAACTGAAGTGTTATATCATCCGGATATTTCTTTTCTGTGTAATTGTCGGCGGGGTATTTCGCCCCCGTCGTATGCTCGTTCTGCACGACGTCGAGCGCGAGATATCCGAGTTCGGGCTCAAGAGAGAATGCCTTCATCATCCGCTCCGCCCACTTTTCCGGAAGTTCAATCACGTCGTCGTCGAGACAGGCTATGTACCCGCTGCCGCGCGCCATTTCAAATGCCTTTGATTTTCCGTTAACGCCGTCGTTGCTTCCGCTTATGTTATAACGAATGAATCTGTGCTTCGCGGCGTATTCCTTGATAATTTCCGCCGTGCCGTCTGTCGAACAATTATCCCAAATAATTATTTCCCTGTCAAGGTCCGAAGTCGTGCTTATTACCGCATCCAGGCATTTCACGAAAAATCCCTTGCGGTTATGCGTTACTATTAATATGCTTATCAGAGGATTATTCATCTTTGTTCCTAAACATCACAAACCTGTTTATAAATTTTTTCAATACAACTTTGTCGTTATCGTTTAGATAGTTCAGACGGAAAATCAACAGGACGAAAAGCGTAATCATTATGCCCGCTGTCACGGCGAGAATGATTATTCCGTTAAGCCTGTTTACTTCAGTCTTAAAATACACGGTGAAATAATAATAACCCGTGTAAACGGCTGCCACGGATACTGCCGATGCGATAAAAGGTATTCCGATGTTCTTTAGGGCAAATCCCGTTTTTCTGAATCCGAAAAAGTTTGCCGAGATAATGAAAACGAATATTGAACCGATTACGGTTGCCGTCGTGTTTCCGAAAGCCGCCCCGTATATATCAAAAAGTTTGACGAGTATGAACGTCAGAACGATATTGAACGAGAGATGAATCAGCCCCTCGTACATCTGGTATTTCGGTATGCCGATGTTCGGTATTATTGAATTTCCCGGAGCCGAGAAAGCAAGATTTACAAACTGCCCGATTATCAGAACTCTGATTACAACTGCTGACATTTCATATCCCTTGCCCATCCACGTTTCGATAATAAGTCCGGCGAAAGCGAATATAAATGCGAATAAAGGCGCTGTCAGCACAGTGAGATATCTTGTCACGTCGCCGAAAAGCCTTTGCAGTTTTTCATTCTCCCCCTTCGCGTGAAGTTCTGCCGCTGTCGGCGCGACCTGAACGATGAACTGCGAAGGAAATACCTTTCCGAACCTGACAATCTTATTCCCGATATTGAAATAACCGACGTTGCTGAGCACGGAAAAAGCCCCGAGAAGAAGTTCGTCGTATTTTTCCGAGAGAACTGTCGCGAGTTTTGAAACCTGCATCTGCGCACCGAATACGCCAAGTTTTTTAAAAGTCGACCTGTTAACGCTGTTCAGACTTAACCTCAGCGATTTAACACTCCTGAATGAAGCGGCGAAAGCGAACAGCGCCGTAATCGACGTTATTATCAACTGACAGATGAGAAGTCCGACGAGACCGTACCCCGACGAAAGAAAGAATATCGTCAGCGCTAGATTCAGAACGCCAAGAACAAGGTTAAGAAGGCTGATTAAATACATCTTCTGAATGCTGATCAGAAGAGAAGAAAAAATCATTCCCGCGTTGGAAATGAAAAAAGTCAGTAAACTTATGCGGAACGCCGTAAGGCTTATGTCCATTATGTCCTGCGGAATGTTAATCAAAGAAAGCAGCGGTTCGCTTAACAGAAAACCCGCGGCCGCGACAACAGACGAAAATACCAGATAGAAGAAGAAACCCGTATTCAGCACGCGGTTCAGATTTTCATTGTCATTCTTGTTGTAATATTCCGACAGAAACTTTATAAACGATGTCGATATGGAAAGGTCAAACAAACCGAACGAACTTATGAAACCGAGTATTATCGTGTATATGCCGAAAGCGGGAAGCCCGATTTTCGAGATAATGTAAGGCGTTAGAATCATCGGTATCAGAAGAGATACTATCTGAGAAATAAAATAGTAGAAAGTATTCTTGATAACCTTGTCTGTCAGTGACATTTAAGTCTGAGGTCTTTGATTGTAATAATAATTTACGTGCGCGTTGTAAAACATCATCTGAATCCCGTATCGCAGTTGTTCGATTTCCTGCTCGTACAGCGTTTTCGTTTTTCCCTTGAGATGTTTCGACTGGTATTTTCTCAGCGCGAGCGTTACCGCGCTCTTAACGTAATCTTTCTGGTTTATCCCCTGCGGACACCAGCCGTATTTATTCCGCCTCGATACGAACGGCAGGTAATTCAAATGCTCCGCGGGTATGAGACCCCTGCCCGATTCATCCGCGAGTTCCTTGCCGATTGATTTTCCCTCCATGTAAACCGCGATTTGAAACACCGCAAGCCACGAAAAGAAATATAGTATGAGAAAAAGAAAACCGAGAACAGTCGTGTCCTGAAAACTTACGGAAAGATTCCAGGCGAAATGAAGAAACACCGCTACTATGTACCCGAGCGGCACGAGTAACAGCCTGAACCCAACGGGCTTGAACTTCGCGAAACCTATGAATCCTCCGAGAGTCGCGGTCGACATGCAGTGCATCACCGCGGAAAACAGCGTCCTTATAATGACCAGATACAGCCACGATACGGGCTCACTGCCGTAACTAAGGAAATACAAAAAGTTCTCCGTCATTCCGAAACCCAGCCCTATCGCGCCTCCGTAAACGACGCCGTCAACGACACCGTCAAACTTGCGGGAGAACGACATTATGACGACAAACAATCCTTTCGTCAATTCCTCGACGAGAGGAGCCGTTATTATTGCGCCTGAAAGGTCGCTGAGTTCGGCTGATTCGGCGCCGAAAAACACCTGAATGCCCATCGTTAGCGGAATCTGGAACATTATGCTCCCGATAATCCCGAGAAATATCGCCCCGGTCGCGCCCCAGAAAAAATTCATGAATACTATCCAGAAAGGGTCGCGTTCGTTCCTGTCCATCCACCAGATTATTAACAGGTATGATACCATTGGAATTACTGCCGCGAACAACGACATGAAAGCGAGAATTGCCTGCATATTAAACCTCGAATTTTATTAATACCTGATTTTTATCTACCGGCGCTTTTTCTTCGACCAGAATTTTCTGAACCTTGCAGTCCGCCGCCGCTTTCAATTCGTTCTCCATCTTCATCGCCTCGAGCACTATCAGCACCTGACCTTTTTTAACATCATCGCCTTCCTTCACGTTTATTTTCACTATCGCTCCGGGCATCGGAGAAATTAGTTCGTTCTTGATTTTTACGTCGCCCCTGCTCGCCGCGAATTTTTCTGTAAGAAGTTCGAGTTCGTTCTTGCATATCACCCTGTACGCTTTTGAATCGTGCTCGAGTATGAACTCGGTGTTTTTCAAATCGCTGTCGTGAACGTGCTCCGCCTTCACGAGATAATTCTTGTTGTTCAAACGAAGCATCAGAAGGTCGTCCGTGATGAACTTGTAAACAAATTCGGATTTTCCGTCCTTCACGAACAAAGCCTCGCTCTGCCCGATATCCGCTTCAATCGGCGTTTCCACGCCCTCTATGTTTATGAAATATTTGTTCATCAGTAATACAACTCCTTCCTTCTTTGCCACCCGCCTTTTTTGTCCTTTTTCTTCGAACTCTTTCCATCGTGAGTTTTTTCATTCTTATTTTTAAAGAGAACGCTTGCTATCGCGAGAGCCTTTTTTGTGTCTCCGTCAATTTCAGACTTCGCCTCTTCAAGCCTCGGGAGAAACACCTTTTCGACGAACTGGGTATTGTAATTCCCTTCTAAATACTCGGGACATTTAAGCAGGTTCAGCAGGAAACTTATGTTCGTCTTCACGCCGACTACCGTGTAATTCTTCAGCGCGCGCTCCATCTTTTCCGCCGCGAGTTTCCTGTCGGGGGCGTATGATATCAGTTTCGCTATCATCGAATCGTAGTAAATCGAAATCTCGTTGCCCTGTTCTATTCCCGTATCCTCGCGCATTCCGTTTCCGAGATTCCTTCCTATGTAAGTAAGTTTGCCCGTTGACGGCAGGAAATTGTTGTCGGGATCTTCCGCGCATATGCGGCATTCGATAGCCGCTCCGCTGAATTTTATGTCTTCCTGTTTCAAAGTAAGTTTTTCGCCCGAAGCGATTTTCAACTGCTCCTTTACGAGGTCGAGACCCGTCCTCATTTCGGTTATCGGATGTTCGACCTGCAGACGCGTATTGACTTCAAGGAAATAAAAGTTTTTGTCTTTATCAACCATGAACTCGACCGTGCCCGCGTTGGAATATCCCGCCGCGAGCGCTATCGTCTTCGCGCATTCGCCCATCCTGTGCCTCAGGTCGTCGTCCATTATGGACGAGGGAGTTTCCTCGATTATTTTCTGATGCCGCCTCTGCATCGAGCATTCCCGCTCCCCGAGATGAACCGCGTTGCCGTGCTCGTCAACGAGTATCTGGAATTCGATGTGTCTCGGAGAGTCAACGTACTTCTCTATGAAAACGCTGTCGTCGCCAAATGAAGCCCTGGCTTCGTTCTGAGCCATTCGCAGCGAACTCTCGAGTTCATCAACCGACCTTACGACGCGCATTCCTTTTCC
>CALGII010000087.1 GCA_937915485.1 uncultured Ignavibacteriota bacterium
TCGAGTTCTTCGTATATCGAATATCTTTCCTCGTGGGGGAGGTCTTCTTTCAGTTTTTCCCGTAACCCGGTAATCTTCTCTTCGAGTTCCTTTACTTCATCCTTAATTCTCGATTTCAATTCCGCGGTTTTCGCGCGAAGTTCATCGTCTGTCAATTTCTGATATTCTTCGTAGTACGTGTTAATTTCATCCACAATAGGCCGGAGTGATTTAACATCCTTTTCGTGTTTGCTCGGGAATAATTTTGATATTACCTTTAACATAAGTCGTATAATTTTCTATAAACATTAAATTTAACATATTCCTAAAACAAATAATATTACTAAAAGAATCACAATTTCTTTAAAAATTGCAAATTCATAAAGAGATACGGCGGAAAAGCAATTTTGGATTAACGGATTTGTCGCAAGGCGTGAAATCTAAGGAAGGGCGTGTATCTTGAAAATATTCGGCGGAGAGGGCAGAGAAGAAAAATATGAATGAAAACGCGATTTTAATAATTGAACTTTATTATCATAACGTTTATTTTGATAATAGAACAAAACACAATACAAGAAAGGACTACTTATGGCAATAATGATAACTTCCGAGTGCATAAATTGCGGAGCGTGCGAACCCGAATGCCCGAACACGGCGATATACGAAGGCGGTTCTGCCTGGAAACTCGGAGACAAGGAATACAACGAAGGGGAGCCAACGCCTGCAGGAGCAACTGGTTTTTTCTCCAACGATTTTTTCTACATAGTGCCCGATAAATGCACTGAGTGCAAAGGATTTCACGATGAGCCGCAATGCGCGGCGGTTTGCCCTGTAGATTGCTGCGTACCTGATCCGAATCACATTGAAGACGAGGAAACTCTGCTTAAGAAGAAAGATTATCTTGACGGGTTAGGAAGGTAAGTTCTCAATTTTATTTTCGCTATGAGCCTGAACCGGAACGGACAGCGTGTTTCCGGTTTCACCGATTGTGTTATCAGCGGATGTGATTTCCGATACATCGGAACTTACATCCGTTTTTTCGTTAAACCTCGCAGAACTGAATATTTTCTTATAGCCGAAAAGAATCATTACGAATCCAATGGTTACGGATATATCGGCGACGTTGAAAATCGGGAAAGTATAAAAATTCTTTCCGAAAAACGAGAAGTCCGGCATGTTGAAATGGAAAAAGTCAACAACTCTTCCGTAGAAGAGGGGAGCGTATCCGTAAATCACACCGTAGAACAGCCTGTCGATAAGGTTGCCCACTGCGCCTCCAAGTATGAAAGCGAGCGAAGTTCTAAGATACAGAGTCTCGTTTTTATTCTTTATCAGGAAATAAACAATCAAAATAGTCGCTAACAGCGTGAAAATCGAGAGCAGAAGTTTACCGCCGAGTTGAATGCCGAAAGCCATTCCCGGGTTTTCGATAAAAGTAATCAAGAAGAAATTGTCAATTACGTTTATGCTCGAATTATACGGCATGCCGTGAATCGTCAAACCGAGGAACGGCAAATCGATTCCCTTGACGTAGATTTTGGATATCTGGTCAATAATTACGACCGCGAGTGTGATATAAAAAACTCTCAAATTATCCTCTCAGATTTTTGCATTCGATGCAATGCTGCGTTATAGGTACAATCTCGAGTCTTTCTTTCGGAATCAGCGGGCAGGTGCTGCAAAGATTCTTAGGCTCGTCGATGCAATCGATGCAAACGCCGTATGTTCCCTGGTCGATTCTCGTAAGTGCTTCCTCGATGTAACCGAGATATTTTTCATCGCGCTGCACGAACATATAATTCTTTTCTCTTTCCATTTCGTCAGTACCCTGTTCAGCCATATGAGACGCGTAAGACAGGTCATCGCCGACATAATCGCCTGATTCGCTGTCAACGAGCGACATCATATTCGCTCTCGCGCTGTCAATAATTTTCTGCTTTTCATCAGTCAGAATGTGCTTGAAATGCTGGAGTTCTTTAGCCGTGTATCTGATTTTACTGTTCTTCTTGTACTTCTTCACTTTTTTTGCCGGCTGTACAATCTCTTTTTTCCTGACGACAGCGACGGATTTCGGGGCAGCCGGTTTTTTAACGGTTTTCGTTTTAGCGGCCGATTTCACGGGGGCCTTCTTCACCGGTTTCTTCGCAACCTTTACCTTCGCGGGTTTCACGGACTTCTTAACAGCCTTTACTGTTTTCTTCGGCTTAACCTTGCCCGTTTTAATTTTTGTTTTTGTCTTTGCCATTTAAATCTCCTTTTAGTTAAACTTTTTCAATAAAGAATTCACACTTCATATCGTTTATGTCAGTTGCAAAGAATTCCTTATCCGCTGAATTTGAATCAACAATTTCAGTGCATCCTATTTCATTGCAGATAATATTGAAATTGTTTTTCACAATATCAAGTATCTTTTCCGTTGTTCTTAAAGTTATTTTGATTTTGTCTGAAACGTCGAAATCGTTATTTTTCCTGTAATTCTGGATTCTGTTTATGAATTCTCTTACGATTCCTTCTTCAATAAGTTTCTCGTCAAGCGTCGTGTCGAGAGCGATAGTGATATTCCCGGACGATTCGACAATCCATCCTTCGATGTTCTCGGTCAGAATTTCGATATCAGCCGAGGTTAGAGTGAAACCCTCTTTTACGACCGAGCCTTCGGATTCAATCATTTTTATTTCGTCCTTGCCGAGTTTAACAATCAACTGCTGCACCTTCTTAACATCTTTCCCGAATTTCGGACCAATCGACTTGAAGTTTGGTTTCGCCTTCTTGACGATAATGTTAGAATCGCCTTCGATTATATTAAGTTCCTTAACGTTAATCTCTTCGAGTATTATGTCCTTCACTTTCAGAAGAGCATCTTTATAATGGCTGTTCAAGACAGGAACGAGTATCTGTTTAAGCGGCTGCCGGACTTTCAGATTGTTCTTGACCCTTACTGCGCGTACGAGATACACAATTTGCTGAGCAAGGTGCATTTGCTCTTCGAGGCCGATGTCAATCGCGGATTCGTCGAAATCAGTGAATTCCGAAAGATGCACTGACCGGCTGCCCGAGGTCAGGTTCAGATAGATTTTTTCCGTAAGGAAAGGTGAAACCGGCGCTACCATTTTGACAATTTCAAGCAGGCATTCATAGAGCGTCTGATAGGCGGACTGCATATCAATATCGCTGTCAGGGTTTCTGAATCTTTTTCTGTTTCGCCTGACATACCAGTTAGAGAGTTCGTCGATAGTGAAATCGTGAACGAACCGCGATGCTTTAGTAATTTCGTATCCGTTCAGGCTTTCGAAATATTTCTTTTTAAGGGTGTTAAGTTTTGAAATAATCCATCTGTCGATTTCCGCTCTTTTCTTCAGAGGAACCGTGTTTCCGCTGTCATAAGTAAAGTTCTTCATGTTCGAATAAATCACAAAGAACTTGTAAGTATTAATCAGAGTGTCAAAGAATTTATTCTTTACGTCTATAAGTTCATCCTCGTCGAAATTCTTTGATTTTCCGATGGGTGAATTCGCGACAAGGTACCATCTGAGCACGTCGGCTCCGTACTTGTCCATCATATCAAAAGGATTGACGACATTGCCGAGCGATTTGCTCATTTTCTTTCCGTGCTTGTCGAGTATAAGCCCGTTCACGATAAGGTTGTTATAAGCGGGTTTATCGAACAAGAACGTACCGATGGCGTGCAGAGAATAGAACCAGCCTCTCGTCTGATCGACGCCTTCGGCGATGAAATCCGCGGGGTAATTCCGTTCGAACCATTCCTTGTTCTCGAACGGGTAGTGATACTGAGCGAACGGCATCGAGCCGCTGTCGAACCAGCAGTCGATTACTTCGCTTACCCTTTTCATTTCTTTTCCGTCCGAAGAAACTATCTTAATGTAATCGATGTACGGTTTATGAAGGTCGAAAGGAATGTCTTTGTAAACTTCGTCGAAATTAACCGCTTTCGATTTCAATTCATCGATGCTGCCGATGCATTCGTAATGTACCTTTCCTTCATCATCGGTGTAATACCAGACGGGAAGGGGAGTGCCCCAGAACCTGTTTCTGGACAAAGCCCAGTCCTTATTTTCCTCGAGCCAGTTTCCAAAGCGTCCGCTTCCGAATTCCTCGGGATTCCAGTTAATACGCTTGTTCATTTCAATCATCTTGTCCTTGTAGGTCGTTGTTCTGATGAACCAGGAATCCGTGGCGTAATACATAAGCGGCACTTTATGTCTCCAGCAATGCGGATATGAGTGAGTGAACATTTCTTTTCTGTACAGTCTTCCCGATGCTTTCAATTCGAGAATTATGTCGGGGTCCGCTTCCTTGAAATTTCTTCCTGCGTACGGTCCCGCTTCCTGTTTAAAGAGTCCGTTACGCCCGACCGCCTGCAGAAGAGGCAGGTCGTATTTCAGTCCTATGTTATCGTCGTCTTCACCGAACGCGGGTGCGATGTGAACGATACCCGTTCCGTCATCGAGAGTTACGAAATTTCCCGTCGTTACGTAATATGCTTTCTTCTCGAGTTTAAAATAATTAAACAGAGGTTCGTATTCAGTATTTTCAAGTTCGGAACCTTTAAATCTTTCCGTGATTTCGTATTCATCCTTGATAACTTCGAGCCTTGATTCGGCTAGAATCAAGCCGCCGTTTTCAGTCTTGACGAGAACATAATCAGCAGCCGGGTTTACGCATAGCGCGACGTTTGACGGAAGCGTCCAGGGAGTCGTCGTCCAGACGAGTACGTCATTCCCTTTATATTTACCGCTTGATATCTTAAACTTAATATAAATCGAGGGGTCCTTTAAATCTATGTACCCCTGAGCAACTTCGTGAGAAGAAAGTGGCGATTCGCAAATAGGGCAGAAAGGCTGAATCTTGAAACCTTTAACCATAAGTCCTGCATCGAAGAACCTTTTCAGCGCCCACCAAACAGATTCGATGTATTCGTTATGAAAAGTAACGTAAGCGTCGTCGAGGTTAATCC
>CALGII010000088.1 GCA_937915485.1 uncultured Ignavibacteriota bacterium
GAAGCCGCTGAGGATTACGCGAGGAAGAACGCGCGCGACACTTTGATTATAGATACGGCGGGAAGGCTCGCGATTGATGAGCAGATGATGAACGAAGTTGCGAACCTGAAGAACGCGCTGAAACCCGGAGAAATTTTATTCGTGGTTGATTCGATGACGGGACAGGACGCGGTTAACACCGCGAAGGCGTTCCACGACAAACTCGATTATTCGGGTATAGTTCTTACAAAACTCGACGGCGATACGAAAGGCGGCGCTGCCCTGTCGATAAAGGCGGTCGTGAACAAGCCGATTAAGTTCGTCAGCATCGGCGAAAAACTCGAAGCGCTCGAGCAGTTCCATCCGGACAGGATGGCTTCAAGAATTCTGGGTATGGGCGATATCGTTTCTTTCGTTGAAAAAGCCCAGCAGGAAATCGACCTGAGCGAATCCGCGAAACTCGAGGAGAAACTCAGAAAGAACAAATTTGATTTTAACGACTTCCTTAACCAGATTAAGCAGGTTAAGAAAATGGGCTCTATACAGAATCTCGTTTCGATGATTCCCGGCGCGAGCAAGGCGCTGAAAGACAAGGAAGTGGACGAGAAAGCATTCGTAAGGATTGAGGCGATAATTTTGTCGATGACCGCCCGCGAAAGGGAAAACCCGAATGTGCTTAACGGTATGAGAAGAAGACGAATTGCCGACGGGAGCGGAACGAGCATTCAGGAAGTTAACAGGCTCATAAAGCAGTTCGAGGATATGAAGAAGATGATGAAGAATTTTTCGACGGGAAAGATGAAAAATCTCCTTAAAGGGATGAAACTTCCCCCGGGAGTGATGAATGATTTTAAACTTTAGTTTTTATATCGATTTTTAAAATAATTTAATTTAATATTTAATAGAAAGAGAATTCGAAAGGAGTAACACCTAATTGGTTAAATTAAGACTCAAAAGAATGGGAAAGAAAAAGGCGCCTCTGTATAAGATCGTCGCCGCCGATTCCCGTTCGCCGAGAGACGGAAGGTTCATAGAATCTGTCGGGAATTACAACCCGCACGCGGAACCCGCACAGGTTGTTCTGAAAGAAGAACGTGTAATACACTGGCTCACAAAGGGCGCTAAACCCACTGAGACCGTCAGGAACCTGCTGAGACGCGAAGGACTGATTATGAAAATGAGATTGTTGAAATCAAAAGCGAGCGAAGAAAAAGTAAGCGAAAAGATGCAGCAGTTCATTGACGATAAGGCTAACAAACTCGAAAGAGCAAAAGCCAGAAAATTAAGACAAAAGGAAAATAGGGCTCAGAAGAAAAAATCTGAAGAGCCTAAAGCGGAATAAATATAGTACTTTTTCCGGCTTAATCACAAGTTTCTTTTCAACTAATAAAATATAGGAGGTTCTGTGAAGGAATTCATAGAATATATCGCGAAAAATCTTGTAGATAAACCGGAGGGTGTAATCGTAGAAGAATCTGTTTCGGGAGGAGTTGTTCATTATCAACTTCTCGTGGACCCTGGCGAAACAGGTAAAGTGATTGGGAAAAAAGGAAAAACAGCGAAGGCTATGAGAGTCCTTCTCATTGCAGTCGGAGCTAAGAACGGGAAGAAAGTTTCCCTGGAAATTCCTGACAGGGTTCTGAAAGAAAGTTAATTTGATTGATTCGGACAGGCTTGTTTACATAGGCAGAATATCGGGTACCTTTGGGATTAAAGGAACGGTAAAGGTAATTCCCCTAACCGACTTTCCCGAAAGGTTTCTGAAGACAGAATATGTTTATCTTGTCGACGAAAAGAGAAAGCATTTAATCAAGGACAAGTTCAGCGGTTCTCACGAATTCCGTATCAGCAATTCGGAGATTTCAAAGGGATTTGTTAAGATTGATTTTGTGAATTACGAAAGCATTTCTGATTCTGAACCGCTTAAAGGAATGCTTTTGGGAGTGGACGAAAAAGACAGAGTAAAACTACCGGATGGGATGTTTTACTTTTACGATTTGACCGGTTGCGAGGTTTTTGACCGCGGGAAAACGGCGGGATTCGTTACCGGCGTTGAGAATTACGGGAGTTCCGACCTGCTCGTAGTTGAATCAGGCGGAAAAAGTTTTTTTGTACCGCTGCTTAAAGAGTTTGTGAAAAAAATTGATGTCGATGCAAAACGGATTGACACGGAACTGATTGAAGGATTTAAGGATGAAGATTAGATTCGATATTATAAGCGCGAATCCGGCTATACTGGATAGTTCTTTAACAAACGGGCTGATTTCCCGCGCCGTTAAGAAAAAATACGCGGAAGTTCACGTGCACAACCTTCGGGATTATGCGGACGGGAGGTACAAGCAGATTGACGATACGCCCTACGGCGGCGGAGCGGGAATGATACTTAAACCCGAACCGATTTTCAGGTGCGTGAATAAACTGATGAGCGAAAGGGATTACGATGAGGTGATTTACTTTTCGCCTCAGGGAATCAGGTTCGACCAGAAAAAGGCGAACGACTTTTCGCTTAAGCGGAACATAATTCTGATATGCGGTCATTACAAGGGAATTGACGAAAGAGTAATAAAGAAACTCGTCACGCTTGAATTATCAATCGGTGACTATGTTCTTTCCTGCGGAGACATCGCGGCGCTTGCGTTCATTGACTCGGTCGCGAGGCTAATACCGGGCGTGCTCGGGGACGGAGAATCGGCTCTGAGCGATACGTTTCAGGTCGAAACGGGATTCGACAGCCCGCAGTACACGAGACCGGAAAAGTTTGAAAGAATGAAAGTTCCAGACGTGCTTCTCTCGGGGAATCACGCTGAAATAAAGAAGTGGAGAGAAAAAAAAGCAAAATCTAAATACAGAAAATTAAAAAAATTAAATAAATAATCAGATTCAACAGGAGTAATCTTAAATGGACAAATTAAAGTTAGTTGAGGCAGCGCAGATTAGAAAAGACATGCCTGATTTTCATGTCGGCGATACGATTTCAGTTTTCGTAAAAGTTATTGAAGGCGACAAGGAAAGAATCCAGCAGTTCAAGGGTATAGTTATGGGAATCAAGGGCAGCGGATTGAGCAAGACGTTCCGCGTGCGGAAAATTTCGAACGGCGTAGGCGTCGAGAGAATATTCCCGATAAATTCGCCGAAGATTGCAAAGGTCGAGATAGTTAAACACGGCAGCATACGCAGGGCAAAACTTTATTACTTAAGGAAACTGACGGGCAAGGCCGCTACGAAGATAAAAGAAAAAAAGAGAAAGACTCTTGAAACCGTAATCGAGGAACCCGCTCCTCCCGCGCCCGTGGAAACGGCTGCGGAAAATCCGGTAAAAGCGGAATAAAAAAAAGTTTAAGGTCAGGTCTTCAGCCTGACCTTTTTCAATTATTAGAATTTGCCTTCGAGAAAAATTTTCATATCAATCGCAGGGAACATCGGTTCGGGTAAATCGTCGCTCACACGCCTGCTGGCGGAGCGGTTCAAGTGGATTCCCTATTACGAATCCGTCGCGGACAATCCGTACCTGAGCGACTTCTACGCGGATATGACAAGATGGTCGTTCAATCTCCAGATTTATTTTCTCGCCCACAGGTTCAACGTTCACAAGGAAATAGTCGAAAGACCGAACTCCGTAATTCAGGACAGGAGCATTTACGAAGACGTTGAGATCTTCGCGAAGAACCTTCATAAACTCGGACGTATGTCGGACAGGGATTACACGACGTACTCCAACCTTTTCGCTGAAATGACAAGTTACCTCCGCCCGCCCGACCTGCTCGTTTACCTTCGCGCTGACGTCGCGACTCTCGTGAAGCAGATAAAGGCGCGCGGCCGCGAATTTGAAAAGGACCTCGACATAGAATACCTGACCGAATTAAACAACAGTTATGACGAGTGGATAAAGAGTTACGGTTTCGGAAGGGTTCTCACTATAGACACGAATGAACTTGACTTCGTTCATACTGACAGGGATTTCGATCACATCATTACAACGATAGAAAAAGACCTCCTGCTCGACCTGCGCCTGTTTACTTGATTTTGCTCGGCGTCGGTATGTCGTACTTGCTCATCAGTTTATACAAATGACTCCTCTGTATTTTCAACGCTTCCGCGGTCTGGCTTATGTTATACCTGTAATCGTTCAGCATTTTCAAAAGGAACATTTTTTCGGATTCGTTCTGGAAATCGTTCAGCGAAAGATTCTTGTTCAGCAAATCGTTAAGTTCGCGTGAATGCCTGCTGCCCGGAAGTTCGATGTCATCCTCTTTTATAATTCTGTCCTCAATCGTGAACATCAGCCTCTCGGTGTAGTTCTTTAGTTCTCGGACGTTGCCGGGCCACCTGAAAGATTTAAGGCGAAGCAGCGCGCCGTCAGTAAATTTCTTCGGCTCGACGTTATACAGCCGCATTACCTGCCCGATGAAATATCCCGTAAGGACTTCTATGTCCTCCGTTCTTTCACGGAGAGGAGGAATGTCGATTGTCATCACGTTGATTCTGTGGTATAGGTCTTCCCTGAACTTTCCGTCCTGAATCTCGCTCTTGAGGTCCTTGTTCGATGTGAACAGGAACCTGAGGTTTGTCTTCACTTCATTCGACTGCCCGCGCCGCGCGAATTTTCCCTCATCGATTACTTTCAGCAATTTCGACTGAACGTCGGGATTAAGGTTGGAAACCTCGTCGAAAAGTATCGTGCCGCCTTCCGCCTCGGATAACTTTCCCCTGCTTCTCAGCACGTTGTTCTCCATGTAACCGAAGAGTTCGTTATCGGCGTTGGTTTCGTTCAACTGCGCGCAGTTTATTATCACGAACGGCTTGCCGTTCCTTTCCGATTTCAGGTGCAGTTGATTCGCGACAAGCATTTTGCCCGTGCCGCTTTCGCCCGTTATGAGAACGTTGTACTGAAGGTCTTTGAATTTTTCTATCAGTTCAAGAACGATGTTAATGCCCGCGCTGTTCCCTATTATTTCGTTATCTTCAATCTGCTTGTTCCTCAAACGAAGCACTTCGTCCTTTGACTTGCGGAATTCAATCGCGTTTCTGATAGTGAGCACGAGTTCGGGAATGTCGGGCAGAGGTTTTTCGAGGAAATAGTACGCGCCTTTTTTTGTAGCGTCAACCGCAGTCTCGATGTTGCCGTGTCCCGATATCATTATGACGACCTGATTCGGTTTCATTTCGATTATCTTCTCGAGAACTTCTATGCCGTCCATCTTCGGCATCTTTATATCGAGAAGTATAAGGTCGTAATCCGAGTTATTCACTTTTTCGAGCGCAATGAATCCGTCCGCGCAGGTATCGACATCGTATTTGTTATGCCTCAGAATAAGAGAAAGGCTCTCGAGTATCGACTGTTCGTCATCGACTATCAGAATTCTGTTGGACATTTTTTTATTGTTTGAGTTCTATAATAGTAGCGCCCGTATCGCCCTCGTTCCAGTTTCCGAGCCTGAATCCGCTTACGTGCTTGTTCTTCTTCAGCAGCGCGTGCACCGCTTTTCTTAAACTTCCCGAACCTTTTCCGTGCACGACTGTAAGTTCGCGCGCAGAATTAATTTGCCCTTCATAAATGAAAGTTTCAAGTAATTCTTCTATCTCATATGAATACTTGCCTCGTATGTCGAGCCGCGTGTCAAAACCTTCGTTTAAAGTCACCGAATATCCCGCATAAGTGTTCTTCTCCTTCTTTTCCGCGTGCTCAAGCAGCGATTTCTTCGTCTTGAGTATAATCCCGTTCGCGTTCAGTGTAACGCTGTCCCCCTCTATCGCTGTTATTTCTCCCGCCGTGGCGCTGTCCGCTACTTTCACGATGTCTCCGACTTTGAATGTTTTCTTCTCTTTCGGCGCGGTCTTTTCCGTATGTCTGAATTTTTCAGACTCCTTTTTGAATTCCTTCTTGATTTCGGATACTGATTTTTCTTTTTCCTTCACGTCCTTCACGGTTTTCTCTACAAGTTTTCTTCCTTCCTCAATTATATCCTCAGCCTTGCTTTTCGCCTCCTTCAGAAGTTCCTTCTCCCTGCTTCTGAACACGGATAATTTGCTTTCGTATTCGGATATCTTCTCGTTAAGTTCGCCGTTGTTCTTTTTCTGAACGGCGAGTTGCTCGTCAAGTGAAACCTTCGTCTTATTGAGTTCGACAAGCAGGTCTTCCAGAGCGCTGTGGTCGCCCGCAATGAAGGATGAAGCGTAATCTATTATTCTCTCGGGCACTCTGAATTTCCTCGCGAGTTCGAACGTGTAACTCTGCCCCGGAATTCCGAGGTTGAACTTAAAAGACGGAGCGAGACGCTCGAAATCAAAATCGAGAGAGGCGTTCTCAAACTTCGGATTGTTGTGGGCGAATACTTTAAGGTCGCCGATGTGCGTCGTGACTACGGTGAACGCTCCCTTGTCCGAAAACTCCTTCAGGACTGATGCGGCGAGAGCGCTGCCGAATTTCGGGTCCGTGCCGCTGCATATCTCATCAATGAGTATGAGAGAGTTTTTGTCCGACGATTCGATTACTTCCTTAAGTTCCTTTACGTGTGAACTGAATGAACTGAGACTGTTCTCAATTGACTGCTC
>CALGII010000089.1 GCA_937915485.1 uncultured Ignavibacteriota bacterium
AAAACAAATTATGATGATTCCGAACGCGGTATATTACAAAAGCGGTAAGTTGATAATATCAGTCACATGCGTCTCTCCTGATTTTCCCGTATCGATTAAATACGCCGAGTCCGACAGCACGTGGACGAATTGTATGATGAAATTTGATTTGAATGCGAAATATTCGGATGCGCAAGAATAAACGTGTTCTAAAAAAAGATAGATTATGAACGGAAACATCATTTATATGCTCAACAGCATAAAGAATTTGGTTTTATAAAAATAACGGGGGGAGTAAGATTTTGAAAGTATTTGTGGCAGGAGCGAACGGCGCGACCGGATGCAGGTTGGTAAGGGAACTGCTGTACCGCGGCGTGTATATTAAAACCATTGTCCGCAGAGCGGAAAAACTTTCGCTCGATATAAGAACACACACGCATATTGTAATACTGGAAACAAATATTCTTCAACTGAATGAAAATGCAGTCGCGGATTACATAAAAGACTGTGATGCGGTTGCATCGTGTCTGGGGCACAACATAAGTCTGAAAGGAATCTTTGGAAACCCAAAATATCTTGTCACGGATTCCGTAATGAAATTATTCAATACTCTGGGAAGGGAAATAGCGACTCTTGTAAACTCTTATCAGACGAGAGGAGATTACAGCATAAGTTTGAATATGAATAATATAAATCTGTCTTCAGGCATATATTTTTACACTTTATCGGTCAACGAACCGAATTCAAATAAATATTTCCGGGATACCAAAGTTATGAACTTTGTAAAGTAATTTTTTTAAAAATAAAAACAAAATGATACGGGCAGTAATAATAATAATTCTAGTCTTTTCGACAATTTCTTATTCACAGACCGACTGTAATTGTGAGCAGGCATTAAAACAATTAATTCAAAAAATTGAAACGGAATATCCAGGGTTTAATGATAAAACAAAGGAAAAGTTATTATATAACAGTTTTAAAGAAAATATGCTTGCTAAATCCGTAAGTATGTCGGAACCGGACTGCATCGAATTATTGAGAAGTTATAAAGATTATTTCAGAGACGGACATATAAGTATATACCCGTCTGGAGAAGAGGTAAATGCACGGCAAAACAAAGTTGCCATAAGTCAGACAGAGTTTCAAAATCTAATATTCAACAGCACTGACCCGCTGGAAGGAGTATGGCGAACGGGAGCATATAAAGTTGGAATAATAAAAATAAACAATGAATATCAGGGATTTATTATTGAGGCAGATACAACTTACTGGAAAGCGAATGAAATAAAATTCAGGTTACTCGAAAACGGTAAGGCAAAATACTATCTGAGAGATCACTCATTGTCTGAAGAAACGTGGGAATTAGTTGACGGTTGGATATTGTATTTTAGAAATTCCAAATTCATAAAAGAGTATCCAAAGCCAAACCTGTCAGAGAGTGAAATAAAATCGAGAATGGAGGAAATTGATGGTTGTTATTTTAAAAAGGTATCGGAAAGAACAGTTCTTCTTTCCCTTTCCAGTTTTGAGCATAATTATGTTGACCGTATAAAAAAATTATTGACAGATAACAGGATATCTATCGAAAGCAGCGAAAATATGATTATTGACGTACGAAATAATTTAGGAGGCATATATGATGCTTATGCCGATATACTTCCATACATACAAACAAATAATGTCAGGGGTCTTGGAATGGAATTCCTTGCAACACAAACGTTAATTGATGGTATAGAAGGCTGGTATGATGATGACGAAGGAAAGAAAAAGGCTAAAGAATGGATTGCAATTTTTAAAGGAAAAATGGGTGCATTTGTGAACACAGATATTTCTGATGTTTTCATTGATACTATTAAACTTGCGGAGCGGAGTCCAAAGCATGTTGTTATCCTGGTGAACCGCAGAACAGCCAGTTCCGGAGAAGCGTTTGTTTTTGATGCAAAACAGAGCAAAAAAGTAAAAATACTGGGAACCCCAACTTACGGCGCACTGGACTATGGATCGGCCAGTTTTTTCGATTTTGGATGCAAAAATTATAAACTAATGATGCCGACTTGGAGAACCATGAGACTTCCGGAATATCCGATAGACAATATCGGAATACAGCCCGATATATATATTGACAAATCCGTAAAAGACTGGGTGCAGTTTGCAGCAGATTATTTAGAAAATAATAGATTATCCCGTTAAATCAGTCAGATGCTGATTATGAAAAAATAATCGGGGAGGCCATAAAAAACTATACAAAATATTTTTTAAAATAAAAAAAATTGGAAATATGAAATCAGTAACAGTTTTAACATTATTGTTGATTCTTTTAAATACATGTCTTTCGCAGCCAATACCTAATGACAGTTTATATCTTGCTCAACCCCGCCCTGGTGATTCTGCTGTCGTTTTCGCGCCGGGCTTAATATCGCTTCCGGGCAGAAATGAAGTCTGCATCACGTTTTCTCCTGACGGAAAAACTGTTTTTTATAGCATTGAATTTTTTCCGAGTCCCGGAGTTCCGTTTATAATGCATTCGGAATATAAAAACAATAAATGGTCAAAGCCGGATACCGCGTCATTCTCTAAAACCAGAATGTCAAACGAACCGTTTTTTTCTCTGGACGGTTCCAGATTATATATGTCTGCTAAACAGGTGGTGAATCAGGTTGGTCAGGTGGATTTATCCCGCGTGCAGAAAATCGACTCGCTTTGGGGCAATCCTGTCAGCCTCGGCAGCCCTCCAAATACGACGGCGGACCAGTATCATCCTTGTATTGTTTCGGATACTTCGATTTATTTTTCGACAAGCAGCGGTCTGATAGCGCGCTGCCAGTTCCACAACGGGGTTTATCTGCCGCAGGTTGTTTTACAGTATCCGATAAACTATGCGAATTTAACTCAAACGTGGGGTGACCCTTACGTATCTCCAAACGAAAGTTATTTAATATTCAAATCCACGAGGGCAGGCGGTTTCGGAGGAATTGATTTATATATTTCTTATAAAAAGGCAAATGGTACGTGGACTAATCCCAAAAATCTGGGCGGCAAAATAAATTCACAGTACGATGAAACGTCTGGTGACGTAACACCTGACGGTCTTTATATGACGTTTGGGTCTAATAAGGATTTGAAATGGGTGTCAACCGGATTCATAGAACTTCTAAAGCATACGAATTTTATTCCTTATCTGAAAACTCAAATCCCGAACCAGTCAGATACGGTAGGGAAATTATATAACTACATTTTTCCCGACAGTACTTTTATTGACGACGATGGCAATAATACCCTGAGGTATTCGGCGAGATTAAGTAATGGGAATCCTCTGCCGTCCTGGCTTTCATTCGATTCTTTGGCGAGAAAATTCAGCGGCACACCGCTCGAGACAGGTTCGCTTAACATAAAAGTAACAGCAACGGATACCGCCGATGCGAGCGCATCCTGCACATTCCCCCTGAATATACTCCAGAACGTTTCTGTAAATCCTCTCAATGAATTTATCAAAGATTATAAATTGTATCAGAACTATCCCAATCCGTTTAATCCGAATACTGTCATCAGTTATTCGCTTTTGAATAACAGTCATGTGGTACTTAAAGTTTACGATTTGCTCGGGAAAGAAATAGCCACTCTCGTAAATTTGTACCAGAAGCAGGGAACTTATGACGTAAATCTGAATATGAATAAATTGAATTTATCTTCCGGAACATACATATATTCAATCTCGGTAACTGATGATAGAATGCGGAATATATACAGGGAAAATAAAATCATGAGTTATATTAAGTGATGAATGAAACTATCAAAATTATAATTAATAATTCTAAATCCTGAAAAACATTTATGATAGAAACTAAAGTTTATATTCACTAACGAATAAAGAATAGACAGGATAAAATAATAAACTTATGCTTATCCAAATTAACAATTCACTGATTTATTATCAGGCTATGCTGAATGTGGTTTTCCAATTATATTTTTTGCCGGTATATTGTGTTCAATTAAAATATTCAGTTACATAAATGTCTAAGTGTATGTATGAAACTGACACACGGCAAGAAAATATGGATGATTACATTTTGATTGCTCATTTAATTCAGTTATTTGCAAACTTATCGAAAAACATATGAAAACTTTAACAGTCTTATTTCTTCTGATGGTATTATTAAATACCTGCTATGCACAACCGATTCCTCCGGATAGTCTGTATCTGGCGCAAGTCCGTCCGGGTGACACGCCTGTTGTGTTTCAATTACAAGCAAGCAGCGGCTTACGCCCTGTCGAAAGAATATCTATTAGTTCGGATGGCAAGGAAATATATTATGGCGAACTGGATAATTGGCCTGCTTCCGTGCAAAGGGTAAAATGCTATAAGTATTTAAGCAATAAATGGCAGGGACCGTTTGTTGTTTTTGAAGGATTTGTCGGACCGTCACTTTCGGTTAATGACAGTACGATATATATGCAGAAGGATGTAAACGGTATTGCGTGTACGTATTATGCAAATAGAATAGGCACAGGGTGGAGTACACCTGCAAGGCTGCTTTCGTCTAATCTTCAAACACATTATTTTCAGGAAACGCAGAATAAAAATCATTATCTCGCGTCAACGCCCGGAGGCAATTCTGATATTTGCAGGCTCGTTATTAATAATCCGGATACGGTTATTCAAAGTTTAGGTAAGCCGATTAATAGTAATTCTACTGAAAATGATTTTTACATTGCAAGAGATGAATCATACCTAATATTCTTTCGATTATCATCGCCGTATAATTTGTTTATCAGTTACCATAAAACCAACGGCCGCTGGACAAACCCTAAAGCCCTTGGCCCGAATATAAATACATCCATATATGAATGCTGTCCTTTTGTAACTGGCGATAATAAATATCTTTTCTTCACACGCGGTAATTGGCCTATGAATACTTACTATACGTATTGGGTTAAAGTGGATAATATTATTGACAGCCTCAAGCATACAAACTTTGTTCCTTATCTCGACAATCAAATTGCAAATCAATCGGACACCGTCGGCAGATTGTTTAATTTTACTTTTCCGGACAGCACATTTGTTGACGATGACGGTAACAACACTCTCAGGTATTCGGCAAAACTTGACAACGGTAGTCCGCTGCCCTCATGGCTTACTTTTGATTCCTTGACAAGAAAATTTACGGGAATTCCTTCAGCGGCAGGCTCCATTAACATCGCAGTTAAGGCAGTCGATACGGCAAATGCGAGTGCTACATGCATATTCAATCTTAATATCCTGAATTCGGTTTCGGTTAATCCGGTTAATCAAAAAATAATTCAATACAAATTGTCACAGAATTATCCGAATCCGTTCAATCCAAGTACGATAATTAGTTATTCCCTCCAGAATAACAGCCATGTTGTATTAAAGGTATACGACATACTTGGAAAAGAAATAAAGACGCTTGTAAATGAGTATCAAAAACAGGGAACGTATGAGGTCGGTTTGAACATGAGCAGTCTGAATATATCGTCGGGAACTTACTTCTATTCAATCACCGTATCAGATAATAACATGCGGAATGTTTTCAAAGAAAATAAAATTATGAGTTATATAAAATGAAGTATCCGGATAAAGACCCGTTCAACAAACGGGTCTTTATCCATTTCCTACTTGACCCTAACGACAGATTATGAATTGATATTGAAATATTTACTCCCTCATCTTCGCTAATTTCTTTACTCTTTTATTAGTATGGTATATCTGTTCCAACTTGGTCCATTCGGATGAAGCTAAGATAACAGGTCTTATAGAATTGAAAAAATCGAAACTTACTGCTATTATAAAAAAATTTGTTATTCTCGTTAATTCTGTTTCAATGCACGCGTTTATTATAATATTGCTCGTAGTATCATTCCTTATACTTCTTAGTATCATAATATCGAAGTATTCGGGCAATCTCGGCGTGCCTTCGCTCGTGCTGTTTATCCTCATCGGAATGCTCGCTGGCTCAGACGGTCCTGGAAAAATTTATTTCGATGATTTTAAACTCACTCAGTC
>CALGII010000090.1 GCA_937915485.1 uncultured Ignavibacteriota bacterium
TACGAGATGTAGCCGTGACTGGAGTTCAGACGTGTGCTCTTCCGATCTATATTTAATAGGCTTAAGCGATTCTTCGTCCCTGTACAGCCCCATGTGGCTTATCTTCGCCTCGGGAAAGAGGTCGATGAAACCTCTCGTGAGTCCGAGCCCCGCGCGAAGTATCGGCAGGAGCACCACGCTCTGCTTTACCTTCTCGCCGGCGGCGGGTTTCAAGGGCGTTATCACGCTTACTTTTTCCGATTTAAGTTCGGCGTAGAAAATTGCCGCCAGAAGATATGACAGCCTGTCTATGCTCTGCTTGAATTCCGAACTCGGCGTCTGCCTGTCGCGGAGTATTGTAAGGTAATGCGCGACGAGCGGATGCTCGATAACTGCTACGTTTTTCATCTGATTTATTATAACAACTCTACTATCAAGTTGGTTTTTAATGTTTGTTTTGAATTCGCTGTCTGGCCTTTCGCCGTGAGTTTAAGTTCCATGTTTATGTTCGTGTTTGTTTCCTTCTTCACGACACAGCCTTTGTTAAGGTCGAAGAATACAGTGCCTTTGCCGCCCGCTTCCTCGTTCATCAGTTTAATCGTCATTCCCATCTGTTTCGCTTCTTTCTCGATGAACTCGATTCCAAGCGTCGCTTCAATCTCAATCTGCGTGGTCTTGTCCGTCTTGATGTCTTTCAGTTTGTAACTGAGAATATTTTTAATCGGAAAAACCGAAAGATTCGTCTCGCTGGAGAACGTCCAGGAAGAATCCTTGTAAACATCGTTCTCGGGGAATTTCTGGTATTGGTTCTGAATGATGGATTTTAGCGCTTCGGAGCCCATCGATTCCTTAATCTTTGCCTTGTCTTCAGCGTTCAGAGTGTCGCCGAGCGACTTGAAAATCTTTTCGTGTATCTGTTCGAGTTCTATGACTTCAGCGATTTCACCCTTGGGAGATACCCTGAACTTGAATTCCATTCCCGCGAGGGCGTTGTACTGCACGTATTCGAGTTTATTGTAAACCGAATCCTTAACGTTCGAATTGTAAGTCTGAGAAAGCGTCGAATCTTTCGACATTGCTTTTTCGACGATGAGGATGCTGTCGTATTTCATCTTGAAAGTTATGTAACCCGAAGGACTGATTTCAGCGGCTTCCTGTGTGTAGTAATATGTCATTACCTGCTCGCTCGTGATTTCTTCGTTGCCGGTCGCCGGGCTTTGTTCCGTGGAGAAAGTCTTCGCGGTCATCTTGTAATGGAATTTATCGCCTACTTTCGGGACCATTTTAAGCGTGACTTTCTGTCCTGAAGCGTCGGTTTTAACAAATTCCGACGATTCGTTTTTCTTGCCGTCGGGTCCGTCTTTTTTTCCGCAGGATGTAACGGCAAGGGCTATGGCCATAATTAATACAACATAAATAAGATTTTTATACATGGGTTTAAACATCTGTAATCTCCTTAATTGTTAAATTTTATGAATATACCACTATTAAAAAGCATTTTCAAAGCATGAATGAAGAAGTTAGTAGTTAGGAGAGAGAATCAAGAATCAAGAATCAAGAAGTAAGTAGATAGAAGATTGACTTCAGAAAACTCGTTTGAAAAGATAACGAGCAATAACTAATCCCACACTTTAGAGTGGGGAAAAAGAATCTCCAATAAATGGGCTTTAGCCCTCAAGTTTATATTATTAAGGACTAAAGTCCTTTTGCTTACTTATCTTTCACCCCACCTTAAAAGGTGGGGTTACAAAAAGAGATTGAGGAAATTGTTTATCGGAAGTCTCAACTTACTAATTGCCAGATGGGAACTTGAACGTATCACATTTTACAGCAATATATTCCTGCTCTTCGACTTAGCCCACGTCCGCCGTGGCGGATAGCCGTGGGTACGTAAAACAAAAGCCAACAACCGTTTTAACGGTTTAAAATTATATGTACGGGTGTTTGAAATAATTGTCTCTTTAAAAACGAATCCCCAATAAATGGGCTTTAGCCCACAAGTTTATATTATTAAGGACTAAAGACCTATCGAATTTATTTCAACTTTATATAAATATGCTTCACGTTGACATTGCTTGTAGCGCGCTCATCGATTCTGAATTTGTTCATTGCCCGGATTAACTGGAGCATTTTCGGATAACCGTAATTTCTCGGGTCGAAGTCGGGCTTTTTCTTAAGAATCAGATTGCCGAGTTCGCCGAGGAAAGCCCAGCCGTTCTCGTCAGCGAGGTCAGTTATGCTGTCCGCGAATAGTTTTATTATTTTCGGGTCGATTTTGCTGAGCGTCTTCTTGCCGTACTGCCCCTGCCGCTTCGACGACTTTTCGCCTGCCGGTATTTCACGGCTTTCCGACTGGGGTTTAAGTATTTCGATGTAGATGAACTTATCGCAGGCGGTGATGAACGGATTGAGAGTCTTCTTTTCTCCGATTCCGATTACTTTCATACCCGCTTCGCGAAGCCTTGTTGCGAGTCTCGTGAAATCGCTGTCGCTGGAAACAATGCAGAAACCGTCAACCTTGCCGGTGTATAGAATGTCCATCGCGTCAATTATGAGCGAACTGTCTGTGGAATTCTTTCCGGTCGAATAACTGTACTGCTGAATCGGCGTAATGGCGTTTTCGAGCAGGACGTTCTTCCAGCCCGATACAGCGGGCTTTGTCCAGTCGGCGTATATCCTCTTGAAAGTAGGCGTGCCGTACTTCGCGATTTCCTCGAACATCTCTTTCACGTAAGAATACGAAACGTTGTCCGCGTCGATTAACACGGCAAGTTTAAGGTCATTTGTTGTTTCCATAATGTTTAACCGGGGTTTTATTCGCGTCCCGGTTGTAAAATATACTCATTGCATCAGCGGAAAACCATTACTTAAGGAATCGCGGAAGGAAAGAGCGGGTCAAACAATTAACGATTAGCAATTAGCAGACAACAGTTAGAGCGAGAGCGTTCAGCCACAGATGAAAAACAGAATCAAGAATCAAGAAGTTAGGAGTTAGTAGTTATCCCGACAAGTCGGGACGCAAAGAACGCGGAAGTTAGAAAAGAGCAAGAACTTTTTTATAGCCCGCGTAGCGGGCGATACCCTGATAGAAAAAAAGAATTCTTTCCATCCCTATAGCCCGCGTAGCGGGCGGCATCAAATAGAAAAAAACAGCAACACACAAAGAGCCCCGTAGGGGCGGCATCTATCCTTCCATATTTCATTCCCCTCCTACATTGAACATTGCTCGTTCTTTGCAT
>CALGII010000091.1 GCA_937915485.1 uncultured Ignavibacteriota bacterium
CTACAACGAGCGTGGGTTTTGACGCGGGCTTTACTTATATAGCGAGCAAGGATTTGTCGTTCGGTCTGGCTGTCAGGGACCTTGGAGTGAAGTATAAATGGGAGACTACGGGACAGAATGTTTACGGAACGAGCGGAACAACATCGGAAGAAAAATTTCCCGTTCTCTTAGCGTTCGGAGGAACTTACAACCTGCCGAAGAAACTTGGTCTGGTTTCTGTCGGTCTTGATACTTACGTCAATCCGAGGTTCGAGACGACAGATACTCTCGGCGTTAAGTCATACAGCAAGAGAAATTACAATTTCGCGCTCAAGGTAGGAGGCGAAATAAACCTGAACGATTACGTGAAAATACGCGCGGGCATTGACAGAATGGACTTTAAATCTGATGACTTCTGGGGAAACATTCAGCCCGGAGCGGGTATAGGCCTGACAAAATCGTTCACGAAGGACATTAATATAGGTCTGGATTACAGTTTCCAAATTGAGCCGTACACGCACAAGCCTGCTCAGAATATCGGAATTGCTTTTAAATTCAAATAATTTATTCATAACTTGAAGTATTAGTTTATTTATATGCGAAAAATTTTCATAACGACTCTGATATTATTCTTTGCGGGAATAACTTTCGGACAAAATGACGGCGCGGGAAATACGGGATTGTCTTTCCTGAAACTCGGCATTGGAGCCCGCTCCATCGCGATGGGCGAAGCATTCGTGTCGCTCGCGGACGACGGGACAGCCTACATATACAATCCTGCCAGAGTAAACGCCACCGAAAACGGAAACGTTACCGCAATGTTCAATAAGACGATGATGGATATGACGACGAATTTTGTCGGCGCAAAATTCAGGCTGAATAAATTCGGAATTGGAATCGGTCTCCTGAAGACAACCGTCAGCGACATCGAAGTCAGGAATAATCCCGGCGCTCCGATAGAAACATTCAACTCGGATAACTTTTCGGGAGGCATAAGTCTATGCTATGATATCCAGAACAATTTCTCCGCGGGGATTACGGTAAAAATGCTGTACGAGAAAATATACATCGACGAGGCGTCAGGATACGGTCTTGATTTCGGCGCGAATTATAAAAACAACAATGTTTCATTCGCAGTTGTCCTGGCCAATGTTGGCTCTATGAACGCGCTGTCAAATTCCGAGACGAAACTGCCGACATCGCTTAGGCTTGGCGCGAGTTACCTGTACAGGAAGGACAACTTTTCTATTACAGGCGCGCTTGACGGTTTCAAAGTCCTTGACGGAGGCGCTTTACACACGCACATTGGAATAGAAGGCGGTTACAAGGATTTCATATTCTTAAGAGGCGGTTATCAGACAGGTTACGAAAATAAAAGTTTCTCCGCTGGGCTTGGTCTTAAGTACAAGTCATTAT
>CALGII010000092.1 GCA_937915485.1 uncultured Ignavibacteriota bacterium
AACAATTGAATGATTTCACAAAATTTTATTTCAACAAATTCCCTTTCGACAGGTCGGAAGAGGAAATCAGGTTCTCCGACCTCAGAAAATACTCCAGGCGCGAAGGAATTCTGGTTGAGTTCCCGAGATTCACAAAGCAGCAGATAATCAAGACCGCGGGAGCGGACGTGAAACTTCCTGCGGGAATTTCGAGGCACATCCTTGATAACCGCGTTCTCCACGTCAGGTACGATATAAATAAACTCAGAGACGATGAGGGGCTCGAGAAAAAGAGAAAGGAACTCGACGCCTACCTGCTCTCGAAAATTGACAATAACAAGGTAAGACAGTACCGCGAATCTGTAATTGTATTCGACGAATGATGAGGACCGAACTTTTCATAGCGAAACGTTATCTTTTCTCAAGAAGAAAAATCAATTTCATTACGGTTATATCGGCGATTTCCGTGCTGGGTGTGACTATCGGCGTAGCGGCGATGATTATTGTCCTGTCGGTGTTTAACGGTTTCAGCAAGAAGGTAACTAACGTACTGATAGGTTTTGACCCGCATATACGAATCGAAGCGAAGGGCTCGTCGAAAATCGACAATTACGAATCTCTGCTAAGCACGATAAACGCGAACGGCATCGAAAACGCGTCGGCGTTCACGCTTAACAAGGGAATGCTCGCGACGAAAGAAGTCAACAAAGTCCTCTTAATAAAGGGAGTCGACGAGAACAACATTGAGAAAGTGTCGGGTATAAAGAAATACACACATTACGGAAAATTCGACTTGCGCGACGAAGGTGGTTTCGGCAGCATTATTATCGGATTCTCCCTCGCGAATAGCCTGAGGGTTTTCATCGGCGACACACTCACTATCGTGAGCCCCGTAGGACTCGAATATTCCTTGACTCAGTTCATCGAACCTATTACGAGGCAGTTCATCGTTCGCGGTATTTTCGATTCCGATAACCGCGACTACGATTCAAAGTACGCGTACATCTCCATCGATAACGCGCAGGGGCTTTTTAAACTCGGCGGAACCGTGAACGGAATCGAGATGAGACTGAACGATATGAACGAGTCGAACAACATGAAACTTAAACTGCAGTCGGCGATAGGAACTGATAAGTACAACATAATGACCTGGTACGACCTGCACGAGGATTTCTATTCAATACTAAAGATTGAAAGATGGGTCGCTTTCATAATTCTGAGCCTCATTATCGCGGTTGCTTCTTTCAACATACTCGGCTCGCTTACGATGACAGTTATAGAAAAGAAAAGGGACATCGGAATTCTCAAGGCGCTCGGCGCTACGGACGCGGTGATTACGAGAATTTTCATGTTTGAGGGCATAGTCGTAGGACTCGTCGGAATGGTTGCAGGCTCGCTTCTCGGACTCGGCATTTCCCTAGCGCAAATGTATTTCAAGATTTACAAACTCGACACGAGCGTTTACAAACTCGAAGCGCTGCCCGTCGAACTTCGGTTCACGGATTTTATTTTCATTCCGCTCGCTGCGCTTGTATTGTGTTTTCTCGCGTCGCTTTATCCGTCAATACGCGCGGCAAGGCAGAAACCCGTGGAATCAATAAGATGGGAGTAACAAAATAAACAAAACTATGATTGAATTATCAAATATTTCAAAGTCTTACAGGATTACGAAAACCTATTCGCTGAATGTACTCAAAGGCATCGACCTTAAGATTAACAGGGGCGAGATTGCGGCGATTGTCGGTAAATCCGGCGCGGGGAAAAGCACTCTCCTGCATATTATCGGCACGCTCGACAAGCCCGACACGGGCAGTATGACATTCGACGGAACTGACGTATTCGCGCTTAACGACAAGCAGATTGCTGCTTTCAGGGCGAAGGACGTCGGCTTTATATTTCAGTTCCACCATCTTCTGCCGGAATTTACTGCGCTGGAAAACGTGCAAATCGCATCGAGGATTGCGGGCAGTGTTAACGCGGACAGAGCCAAAGAACTTCTTGTCGAGGTCGGACTCGAAGACAGGATAAACCACAAGCCGTCAGAACTTTCTGGAGGCGAAGCCCAGAGAGTCGCTATCGCGCGCGCGCTTGTCAACTCCCCCGCTATAATTCTCGCAGACGAACCGACGGGTAATCTCGACTCGCAGAACGCGGATGCCGTAATAGAATTGATTTTCAGACTGCGGGAAAAATTCGGTCAGACTTTCGTCATCGTCACGCACAACGAGGAATTCGCGGCAAATTGCGACAGGATTATAAAAATGTCGGACGGAAAGATTCTATGAAAGAATTAACATTTTCTTTACAATAATTTTACTTTACGTAAACAATATTTTTACTTTTTTGGACACGAATGAATATTGAAAACGCGAAAATCGAGATTGACAGTCTAAACCTGTATTACGGTAGAACGCAGGCGTTGAAGAACGTAACTTTTAAAATTGAAACCAATAAGATAACAGCGCTAATCGGACCCTCCGGCTGCGGCAAATCGACGTTTTTAAGGACTCTGAACAGGATGAATGACCTTATAGGAGGCGTTAAGATTTCAGGTACAGTGCTTATCGACGGGAAGAATATCTATGATAAGAAGACCGACGTCGTGAGCCTGAGGAGGAACGTCGGAATGGTTTTTCAAAAATCAAATCCGTTTCCGAAATCAATCTACGATAACGTTGCATACGGACCGAAAATTAACGGCATACGGAAAAAAGAATGGCTCGACGATATAGTCGAGACAAGCCTTAAAAGAGCGGCTATATGGGACGAGGTGAAAGACAGGCTCGGAGAGAACGCCGCGGGACTCTCAGGCGGGCAGCAGCAGCGGGTCTGTATCGCGCGCGCTCTCGCTGTCAATCCCGGAGTTATTCTGATGGACGAGCCCGCAAGCGCGCTCGACCCGATTTCAACTTCGAAAATTGAGGAACTTATTTTTAATTTGAAAAAAATTATTACAATCGTTATCGTGACGCATAACATGCAGCAGGCGGCAAGAGTAAGCGATTACACTGCGTATTTCCTCAACGGCGAAATGATTGAATACGACAGGACAAGAAATATTTTTACAGAACCGAAAGACGAAAGAACTCAAAACTACATAACAGGTAAATTCGGATAAAATAAAATTATATGTATCATTATCTTGAAGAAGAACTCGACCAGTTGAGAACAAAACTCATAAAGATGGGCAGCCTCGTCGAAGAGCAGATAGACTTCGCGACGAGAAGCCTGTTTGAGAACAATCCCGAACTGGCTAAGATTGTTATCGACAGGGACGTAAAGGTCGACAAGTACGACGTGAAAATTGACAAGATTTGCCAGAGAATATTCGCGCTGACGCAGCCCGTAGCCGTCGATTTGAGAATCATAATGGCTGCGCTGAAGATAAACAATGACCTTGAACGAATCGGCGACATAGCCGTCAACATCGCGGAACGAGCCGAACCGCTTAAAGAAAATCTGGAACTGCTTAAACAGGCGGGCCTGTGCGACATGGCGGAAAAAGTGAAGTTGATGATGAACAAGACAATCGACTCTATGGTTAATAACGACCACGAACTCGCTTTCGGCGTGATTAAGTCGGATGACGTGATCGACGAAATGGAAAAGGTTATCTTCCGTTCGCTCATAGCGAGAATGGAACAGGACCCGTCCATAATTAAACCCTGCGCGCACTGCATAATACTGCTTAGGCATTTCGAAAGGCTCGCGGACCACGCGACGAACATCGCGGAAGAAGTAGTCTTCCTCGTTGATGCGAAAATCATTAAGCACAAAAAAAATCTCGATGATTTGGGCGTGAAGCCTGATGAAGTCCTATGACATGAGACCGCTGCATGGAATAATATTACTTTTCTTTCTCTCGCTCACCGCGGCGTCCTCTTTCGCTCAGCAAAGCGATACACTAAGGCAGAACATACCCCCGAAAGACTCCGTTCTTCCTTTTGATTACAATAAAATTGTAAAAGACAATGTCATCTCTCGATATTCCGACACGACGGGATATGACGCGTTCATCTGGAATGACAAGCGGACTCTCGGAGAAATTCTAAACGAGAAAGCCGGCTTTCTTATAAATAATTTCGGCGGCTCGAGCCGTACCGCAATTAATTATTTCGGCGGTGACCGCATTGGATTGTACAGAGACGGAATTCCGCTGAACAACATTTTCCTTGACGGATTCGACGCCGAAAATATTTCGGTGAACGAAATCGGGAAGTTGGAGGAAATAAGCCCTTCACTGTCGTTCCTTTACGGACCGTATTCGAGCAACGGCGCGGTTAATATCGTCACTAAAGACAGATTCGTGCCTAATATGTTTTCCCAGTTGCGCTACACGCAAGATCGCGACGGCGCGCTCTACGCGGATTTCAACATCAATTTTCCCGTTTCGCGAAAGTTCGGATTACAACTCGGGCTTGGCAACCACGGCTCCGACGGGCATTACGCTAACAGCGATTTTGCTCTCTGGAGAGGAAGAATAAGACTTAATTACTTTCCTTCCGACAGGATAAACATAAAACTCAATTATTACCAGAACAAACTGCAGCGCGGTTTGAATGACGGGCTCGTCAACTCGACGAAAGATACTCTGATAGACCCGAAACTCGCCGATGTGAATAATACGGACGCCTATGAAAAATGGTCTAATTATTACTCGGACATTCAAACAACACTGAGACTCTTCAACGACAGGAACTCTCTGACCAGGATTCAACTTTATACTCAGAATCTTACCCGCGCCTACCGTGACGAGGAGAACAGAACTGCACCGAATGGAGTGTTTGTCAGCGACGACTATCATTTCATAAATTACGGTGTCAGCGTAAATCAGAATCTGTTCGTTAAATTTACGAAAGATATTGTCTCTGATCTCAATGCAGGATACACCTATTCCTACAACTCATCAAATTTCGACAGGTATTACTACATCCCGAATACGGCAGAGAAAATGGTTACGTCGGGAGGTTACAACACAAACCAAAGCAGCGTGTATTCGCGGCTTGACGTGGGCATCGCGGACCTGAAACTTTCGGGAGGCGTTAAAGCAGACTTCTATCCCTCTGACAGGTTCTTTGGTTTCGGCGGTCAAGGCGAGTATTTATTCAGGTTAAGCGATGATGTATCTTTAAAAATAATAGCGGGAGGAAGCCTTTATAAATACAAAAGTTTTTATCTCGGAGAATATTACTACGAAAATGAGTTCAGCAGCGGCATAAACGAAATGGGATTCGCTTTAGCATATGACGGACTGAAATTCAAACTTATGTTCAGGAATATAATAAATGACGAAAATGTTTCATTCAAAAATGCTTATGCGGATTTTTCATACATTACGAAATATTTCGACGTCCTCGCGAACTTAACGACTCTGGGAGGCGATGCCGTTGATTTAAAGGGATTCCCTGAATTGTATTTCAAATCGGATATTTCGTATCACGATTTTCTTTTCAAAAATAAACTAAACCTGAGAACAGGATTCAACATCAAGTATATGAGTTCTCTTTCGGCCGTGTATTATTATCCGCGGTACAACGTAATCGGTTATCAGTATCCCGGAAGCGGCAGTTACAAGGGCTCTAACTTTTACGTTGATTTTTATGTGGGCGCCAGAATCGGAAAAGCCAACATCAACCTCACGTTCGCGAATTTGTTCAATACGCTTTTCTATGATTCTTATTTATATCCGTGGGATGAGAGAGGCGGATTACTGAAGTCACTTTCGAGGTTTACTATTACCTGGGATTTCTGGAACTAAGAAAGGAGCCTCTTGCAGGCTTCAAACACTTCGTCAACGCTGATGTTTCGAATGCACTTGAACTCATATTCGCCTTTCCACTTGCACTGCGCGGGTTTCGGAGAATTGAAGAAACACGGACTGCAGTCGTAATCTTTTCTTACTATCTCGCTCTTTGTTTTCCACGGATACAATTCCCTGTAATTCGTGTATCCGAAAATCGCTACGGTTGGTATCAAAAATGCAGCGGACGAATGCAGAAATGCCGTATCGTTCGAAACGAACAGACAGCATTGTTTAAGCCTCGACATCGAATCCATATAGTTCGGAGTGGATGCGAGCAGCGCCTTGCCGCCAAGCATTGCTTTAACTTCCTCATTTAATTCCGTCTCGCTCCCGAAAAGCAGTATTTGCGCCCCGTATTCACCAATCAATCTCTTTCCCAGTTCGGCATATTTTTCCTTCGCCCAGCGCTTATGAATGTGGTTCTTGAGAGTCGAAGAACCGCAGTGAAAACCGATTATCGGCTTCTTGATGTCAATCCCGTTTTTCTGAAGCCAGAGTATTCCGGTATTCTCTTCATCCTCGCTCATATATACTTCCATGCTGCCAATCTCATCGTCCCGGAAATCAACAATATTCTTTATCAGATTTGTGTTCTGAAGCACGTTATGAATGTTCTTTTCCTCGCGCACCCTGATGTTGTTCAGAAATTCACCCCGCAGAATTCCCGAGTGTAGATATTCGTGCCCCAGCCTCTTATTTGCCCCTATGACCCTGTTCACAGCGTTATATTCTGCCCTGTTCGACGGATAAACGTTTATCGAAATGAAATAGTCGTTCTTTCTCAATGCAATCAACTCTTTAATCGACTTTGCCTTCGGCTGGTTAAGGAAATCTATGAAATATATGTTTCGAATATACGGGGAGCATCTGTATAGTTCACTTACAGATTTAAACATAACCATCATATCTATATGATAATTGGGCAGTTTTTCGTGAAGTAATTTCAAGGAAGGCGAAAACATTAAGGCATCGCCTATTCCCGACAATGCATTAATGAGTATGTTCATTCTTTTTTATCCTTCCTTTT
>CALGII010000093.1 GCA_937915485.1 uncultured Ignavibacteriota bacterium
AGGCTGCCCATCGCGTTCTCGCCCGATAAAACGGAATCCGAAACGTTCGCTTTCCAGAAATCCGTTCCGCGCATTGTCTTGAAGTTGATGTACATCACGAACTGGGGTTTCTCCGGAAGCAATGCCAGCACCTGTTTCGATGTGACCGACAGTTTCTCGGGAGCGATCCTGCTTCCGCAGGAAAAGAACAGGATTGCGGCAGCGAGTGGAAAAAGTCCTGAGAGAACGCGAAGAAACTTTTTCATAACCGTTTTATTTTTAATAATCCTTTTTATTAAAATACCATATCGACACGGATAACATCACCGCCATGAACAGCAGCGATGAAATGAGCGGCTGATAGTTCGTTACGGGATTGTTCGTAATAATAGCATCGCACATGTCCTGCATGTTCCACGCTTTCGGAAGTATCTGGTAGAAAAATTTCAGGAGCGCTTCCGCCACAGCACCGAAAACTATTCCCTTCTGGTCGCTCTCAAAATACCTGTTCGCGAGATACAGCAGCCAGGTAATCGGGAAGAACAGAAGCAGGTTTATAATAATCGTAAGTATAGAACTTCTCGACAGAATTCCGATTAGAATCACCGCCGAATACAGCACGGCGAATATAAGCGTGAACCAGAGTATCGAATACAGGAAACTGAAGTTCCAGTAACCCGTCTTCAAAGATACGATGAGCCAGATTATACCGAGAAGAAAAAGAAACGAAACGAACACAAGAATTATACCGGCGAGAAACTGTCCGAATATAATCTTCGTACGCGAAATCGGTTTTGAGAGTATAAGGTCGATGTGTCCTTTCTTTAGCATGTCGGGAACGAACGAAGCCGTAATAATCAGCATCGAAGCGACAAGCATGAACATCGGAATACCCGACACGATTCCCGATTGCAGCATCATTACCGCCTCTTTAAGCCCGCCCTCGCTCTTCGATTCCAGCATCATCTGAAGCCCGTCAACCGTGGAATTTGTAATCGCGAAAATTATAAGCACGATAATCAGAGTGAAGAAGCCGAATATCGTGAGGAGAATCTTCTTCGCGAGAGCCTCTTTGAAAATACCTTTTATGAACGCGTATAAAACCATTGTGTCCCCTCCTAATTTTTTTGTTCAATTAAATTAATAAACATACTTTCGAGAGAATTCTTTTCCCTGCTCACACCGTGTATAAGAATACCCGATGACCTGAGGTAATCGATAATTTTGTTGACGTCTTCCACTCCGTTCACGAAACAGGAAAATTCGTTTCTTCCCTGTACGGTGCTTTTATGCTCAACAAGAAGTTTATTCATTATCGCGTCGCTGAGATCGGATGTAAGAAATATGTATTTGTTTTCGGAAGTTGTAATGTCTTCGACGCTACCCTCTTTGATAAGAGCGCCTTTGTTCAGTATAGCGACGCGGTCGCAGATGAGTTCTATTTCGCTCAGCAGGTGCGAGTTCAGGAAAATCGTCTTGCCCTGACTTTTAAGTTCGAGAAGTACGTCGCGTATTTCCTTGCGCCCTATCGGGTCCACTCCGTCAGTCGGCTCGTCGAGGAATATGAGGTCGGGATTGCTTATCATCGCCTGCGCCAGTCCGAGTCTTTGCAGCATGCCTTTCGAGTATTTTTTTATTTTCGTCGTTCCCCATTCGTCCATTCCGACAATTTTAAGATACTTATAAGTCTTCTTTTCAAGGTCGCTTTTTCTGAGACCGCTAAGGCGTCCGAAATAATCTATCACCTGTTCACCCGTCAGATAATTCGGGAACTTATGGTTTTCGGGAAGGTATCCGACTTTCCTCTTGATGTTAACGTCTGTTACGGGCTTGTCGAACAGCGAGGCTTTTCCCGCTGTAGAATACGTAATCCCGAGAAGGATTTTGACGAGCGTGGTCTTGCCCGCTCCGTTGGGACCGAGCAGTCCGAAAATCTCGCCGCTTCCTACGGAAAAGGAGACGTTGTCAAGCGCTTTGATTTTTTCTCCCGAAAATTTCTTCGCAGGAAAATTTTTTGTTACTCCGTTTATTTCTATAACGTTCATTTAAACCTGTTTTAGTTTCGTTTATGTGGAACTCATTGCATTTATAATGTTCTGAATATGCTCCGATAATTCAATGCCTATTTCTTCCGCACCTTTCCTGATGTCGTCCCTGTTGACGTTGCGCGCGAAAGCCTTGTCTTTCATTTTCTTAATCACGCCACGCGGCTCGACGTCCTTAACGCCTCCCGGCTTCATCAGCGAGTACGCGTGAACAAGTCCTGTCACCTCGTCGCAGGCGAATAGATACTTCGCAATTAAAGATTCACGGGGAACGTTTGTTCTGTCGGGATAAGCGTGTCCGAGAATCGCGTCGATGAAATCCTTGCCGTATCCCGCCTCTTCGAGAATCGGCACCGCCGTGTTCGGATGAGTATCGGGAAACTTTTCCCAGTCAAGGTCGTGAAGAAGCCCCGCTTCGCCCCACACGTTTTTATCCTCGCCGAGTTTTTCCGCGTAGTAAATCATGCACGCGCTTACGTGACGGCAGTGGCTGCGCAGGTTTTCGTTCTCTATGTATTTTTCGAGAAGTTGTACGGCTTTTTCTTCCATTTTTTTCTTTGTTGTTTGATGCCGCATCGCCACGGCGACCCCTAAGGCCCTACGGGGCTTTTTTATCTTATGCCTTTGTTGCTATTCGATGCCGCCGGCTATGCCGGCTTTTTTATTCCTATTAACAATCA
>CALGII010000094.1 GCA_937915485.1 uncultured Ignavibacteriota bacterium
TACCAGAACAGAAGTGTTACAGCAGAAAGCGGAATTCCGATTCCGACCATCAGATTAGCGAGACGCGGATTCAGGTTGTACGAGACCGCCATCACCGAACCCATCACCATCGGCGGCATTGCAGATTCAATCAGGCTTACGTCCGCGGAGAGTCCTCTTTCGCCTGCAATTAAGTAATACAGGACAAAGATTACCGCGGGAGCGAGAAGAAGTTTGAATAACAAGCCGACGAACATTTCTTTAAAGTGTACTTCTTTTATTGATATTTTCAACTGGAAACCTACGGACACCAGAGCAAGAATCACGATAAGCCCGCCGAGTTTTTCGAGTATCGTTCTCGTGAGTTCGGTGTGCTGAAAGCCAGATACTTTAAGCACGACACCGGCGGCGAACGCTATGAAAGGAGGATACACTACAATGTCTTTCGCGATTTTGCCTATACTGAAACCGCTGGAAGAAAATATTGACGAGACAATCACGCCCGCCGTTGCAAGCACAGTGAAACTCCCCGCCTGGTCGATTATAACTCCGACCTTCAGCCCTTCTTCACCGAACATCGCGAGCAGTACGGGAAATCCGACGAATGACGAGTTGCACAATCCCGCCGTCATAATCAAAGCGCCCGTAGTGGATTTATCCCATCCGAAAATTTTCGCGAGCAATATGAAGAACACCACAGCGAAACCGAAAACAATCCACATCGAGGCGAGCGGATAAATGATTTTTGAGTCGATGCTTATCTGCGGAACATACAAAAGCGCAAGCGCGGGAAGCGAAATATTTATTATTATGCCGTTGAGGATTTTATAAGAGTCCGCGGGAACGGATTTGAATCTCTGCATTATAATGCCCGCCGTCAGTCCGATGAAAAGCAGTATGATGTTCGCCATAAGATAAAAATAACTACATATTATTCCAAAATAAATGATTTACTATGTACAGCTCGGGAAACCGATGTCTCTCCCCGTTATCGAGAGTCTCCCTGCTATTTAGGGGACTCTCGGTTTTGCTTATGACTTATAGTCCGAGAGTCCCCCACAAAACGGGGAGACTCTCGGATACGTAGAGAGATACTACACTAACCCCACTCTTTAGAGTGGGGTTGCGGATGTTACTATTTATGGGCTTTAGCCCTCAACATTAATATTCTACGGCTAAAGCCTTTTTTGTTATTTCATTTACCCCACTCTGAAGAGTGGGGTTAATATTATTACTAAGACCGCTGAAAAGGGTTTTCGTTGACAGTTTTTAGTGCTTACCTATTTATTATAATTTTGAATTTTATAATCACTTCCTGCGTTTTAAGGAAAAAGGAGAAAAATATGAAATACATAAAAATATTATCTGTTTTGCTTTTACTCGCCTCGGCAAACCTTTACGCGAAAGACCCGGGAGATAAGGTCAGTAATTTCACGATTAATAATTACGACGGCAAGGAATATAATCTCGATGACGCTCTCAAGGACGGATATGTAGTGATTATGTTCTGGTCAACCGAATGCCCTTACGTGCAGCCGTTCAACGACAGAATAAACAATTACGTGAATGAATTCACTTCGAAGGGAATTACGTTCTGGGCTGTTAATTCGAATTCAACGGAAAGTGAAGACCGCGTTAAAGAGCACGCCACCGAGCATAAATATATCTTCCCGATGCTGAAAGACAACGGTAGTATTGTAGCGGATATTTTCGAGGCGAACAGGACGCCCGAGGTTTTTGTGCTCGGCAAAGACAGGACCGTTCTCTATCACGGCAGAATAGACGACAACAGTTACGCCGAAAAAGTTACATCAAACGATTTGAAAAACGCTCTGAAAGAAATTCTGGACGGAAAGGAAGTGTCCGTCAAATCGACAAAATCTTTCGGATGCACGATTAAAAGAGATTCAAAATGAAATATATTCTGATAGCAATATTGATGACACTGTCCCTGAATTTATTCGGGCAGGAAATAAAACCGGTCAAGACAATCGATGACCTTGAAACGATAACAAAATCAACGGAAGGCAAGGTTACGCTTTACAATTTCTGGGCGACCTGGTGCGGGCCTTGCGTACAGGAATTTCCTCATCTTGTAAAACTCTACAACAACTACAAGGACAAGGGATTCAACCTGGTCTTTGTTTCGGTTGACATGCCCGAACAGGTTCAGACGAAGGTGGTTCCGTTCCTGAAAAAGCAAAACGTCGACTTCACGACGTATTACAACGATTTCAAGTCGATTGACGACTTTATAAATTATTATGACAAGAACTGGGAGGGAGCGATTCCCACAACTTATATTTACAACAAGGACGGTAAACTCGTAAATAAATTTTTAGGCAGCCAGACATATGAATTTTTCGAGGAGGAAATCAAAAAATATATGGACTGACAAGTTTGTTATAAACTAAAACAAGGGGACAATTTAAATGAAAAAACGAATTACAATCGCCTTCGTGCTTATGGCATTCGGCATATTGATTTACCAGAACATCACGGCGCACTCTACCGGAATGACGGGAAGAACATTAAAGCCCGGAAGCGATCCCGGATGTATTTGTCACGGCTCATCACCCACGTCATCGGTTAACGTAAACATAATCGGTCCTTCCTCGATGGGGATGGGCGATACAGCGACGTTCATGATTAAGATTAAGGGCGGTCCGTTGGCAGCGGCTGGATGCGACATCGCGTCAAGCAGCGGCAACCTGATAACGAGTCCGTCTGAATCATTCCTTCAAAGATTAGCGGTGGGAAGCGATTTCGAACTTACACATACGTCACCGAAGGCGCCTTCGTCCGATACAGTAACTTTCACTTTCAGGTACATAGCGCCGAATACGGTCGGTACGGCGACAATATACGCAAACGGAAATTCTGTCAACCTCAGCGGTACTTCATCGGGTGACAACTGGAATTACGCGTCAAGCAAATCAATCAGCGTTACATCAACCTCCGTAAGAGAAATAAACGGTACCGCGTCTTCTTTTAATCTCAAACAGAACTTCCCGAATCCGTTTAATCCCGTGACAAAAATCCAATACGGGTTAAGTAAGCCGGGCAACGTTACGTTAAAAGTATATGACGTTGCGGGAAAAGAAGTGGCGACACTCGTAAATCAATACCAGAACGCCGGAACGTATGAAACGGATTTCAACGCGTCCGACCTCGGACTCACGAGCGGTTTATATTTCTATTCGCTTATTTCAGGCGATAAGAAAGAAGTCAGAAAAATGATTCTTACAAAATAATATGCTCAATTAAGAAGGGTGCCTGCGGCACCCTTCTTTTTTTATTCAGATTCTGTAATAATCACCGCGCCAGTTCTTCACGGCTTTCTTTATGTCTTCTTCCGACATTCCTGTATCGGCAGCCTTCATAGCGAGTTCGGAAAATTCCTCGTCTGAGGCGAATCGCAGCCCGATAATCTGCCTTATTGTCAGTCTTGAATCAAGAGGTTTTCCTGTCAAAAGATAATGGCGGAAATTCTCCTCCGCGCGTATGGCTCTGTCCTGCGCCTTCAAAGAAAAAGTCCTCAAAAAGTATAACAGCATCAGGAGCACGAAAGATACGAGGAGCAAAAACAATCCCGGCTTCATCGACGTGCCGGCATTAAATGCCGCTATGGTATAATAAACCGAGGATATCAACAACAGTATGATTAGCGGGAAAGTAACCGAATGATACATGAGAACAAACCTTCTGTGGTTCTTGTAATTCTGTGTTTTCATCGCTTTGATTTATGATTTTGAAAAAGTTTTTACCGCGTCCCAGGCTTCCAGCACGTGCCTTTTCTCAACGTTAGTCTGGGCGACTACAAGTCTTAACGTGTATTTTCCGTTGAGTTTAGTATGTGATATGTATATACTTCCTGAATCGTTTATTCTCTGAAGCAGTTTTTCGTTGATTGCATTCAGTTCATCTTCGCTCTTTCCCGGGGGTTTGTACCTGAAACATACAAGGTTGCAGGTCAGAGGAGCGAGGATTTCGAAATCGCGGTCGGATGATACTTTTTCAAAGAACATCTTCGCGAGTTCGATGTGACCGCGGACCTTTTCCTGCAGGCCTTTCACGCCGAACGACCTGATTACGAACCATAGTTTCAACGCCCTGAACCGCCTCCCAAGCGGAATACCCCAGTCGCAATAGTTGTTGACGGCGCTGTCCGAGCGTGTTTTCAGGTATTCCGGAATAATTTCAAAAGTATTCAGAAGGGAATTTCTGTCTTTAAGGAAATAAGCCGAACAGTCGAAATTCGTAAACATCCATTTGTGCGGATTGAACACGAAAGTGTCCGCTTCCTCGATTCCCTTCAGATACTTCCTGTATTCGGGAAGAAGGAAAGCCGTGCCCAGATGCGCGGCGTCAACGTGCAGCCAGAATCCGTATTTCTTTTTCAATTCGGAAATATCCCAGAGGGAATCAATCGCGGTGCTTCCGGTCGTCCCTAACGCCGCGACAACGCATAACGGCTTATATCCCGCGTTCAGGTCGGACTTAATCGTTTTCTCAAGCAGTACGGTGTTCATAGAAAAATCATCTTTCACCGGAATCTTAACAAGGTTCTCCCTTCCGATACCCGTTATCTTAACCGCCTTTTCAATCGAGGAGTGCGCTTCCGTGGAGCAGTAAACGCGGAATTTTTCTTTGCCTGAAAATCCGCTCCTGTTGATTGAGAAATCCGACAAAACTTCCCTCGCATTAATCAGCGAAGCGAGCGTCGAGGTCGATGCCGTGTCCTGTATTACTCCGGTGAAAGTCCCGGGAAGCCCTATCATATCCCGCAGCCAGTTCATCACCATTTCTTCGAGTTCGGCAGCCGCAGGCGATGTTTCCCATTTCATTCCCTGAACGCCGAGCGCCGCTGTTATGACTTCAGCCGCAAGCGACGGAACGCTCGAATTCGCAGGGAAGTAAGCGAAGAACTTGGGACTTTGCCAGTGCGTTATTCCCGGCATAATGATTTCGTTGAAATCACCGAATATCTTACCGAACGGTTCGCCGTCCGCGGGAGGCGCGGAAGGAAGCTTGCCGAATATTTCACGTATTTTCGACTTCGATTTCACGGGCAGGTTCTCTATCCCGCGGTAATAATCCGTAATCCATTTCCTGAGTTCAGGAAATATTTCGTTTATGCTGTCTTCGATATCCATTTCTATTTTTGCATTTCGGTTATAAACTTTTCTCTGAATCTTGCGGGCTCGATTTTTTTAATGACGTCGATAAGTTTATTGTATTCGCTTTTTCTCATCTCATTCAGGTAGGAAAGAAAACTTTTCAGGCTTCTCGCTGAATCAGGAATGTGAGTTCCCGAAATTTTTTTACTGAATTTAATAAGTTTTTGAATCATTACATCGACGTCGTGAATTTTTCCCGCCCTTTCAACGAACTCTTTAATAAGCGCGTGTTGACTCCGAATACCCATTCCGCAGTATTCGGCTGCAAACTCCATGTTATATCTGAGGGGTTTTGACTTTATCCTGACGCTGTGAAGGAGTTCTCTGGAACTGTTTCCCGCAATAAGCCGGGAAGTATAATCCGTAATCCTGTCGTACTGTTTCAGGAGTATAAGACGAAACTGCGATTTAAGGTTGAGCGATGCGCGTCCCGTCATCATTGAATTGCTTTGGAAAAAATACTCGATCATTTTATCCGCGCCGGAAATAAATTCGGGCAGCAGCGGCGACTTCATTATTCTCTGCCTCTTTGACGCGATTTCTAATTTCAGAGTTTCCATAAACCGCACTGTGAAAGGGCTCTTTATCTTTATAATCTTAATATACTCGTTTGTGAGTTCGGCGCAGACATCGAGTTCCCTCGCGTCTCCGAATAGTTTGATGAATCCTTTAATATTCGCGAGATAAATCTTGTAGTATTCGTCCGGTGAGAGGCAACCGAATGATTTAAGCAGCGTTTCAAGTTTTCTCGAAGAGACTCTCGCGTCGTGCAAATCATCTTCCTTACCACCCGTTCTGAACGCATCTATTTTCGAAGCCAGCAACTGAATTTTATCGCGGAACATAATTCCGTGTTCGGCGGCATTTTCCGGTATTCTACTGTTTTGCTCGGGCAAATTTTCGATTTTATATAAATTTAAATTAATTTATCAATTAATACTACATTAAATGCCCGTTACATAAAAGAAACGACATATTAATTTATTACCTCCGGATTAAAAAGGAAAACCCGGGAGAAGGAGGAGTCCCCGGGTTTTTAAAGGAGAAAGCTATGAAAAACTACTCTTAGATATTATTTAATAAGCACCATCTTCTTCGTTATAATGTTTCCGCCTGCAACAAGCCTGTAGAAGTAAACGCCGGTCGAAACCTGCTTTCCATTGGCATCAAGTCCGTACCATTCGGTTGAATACTTGCCCGGCTGTAACTTGGAATTTACAAGCGATGTAATTTCCCGTCCCGTCAGGTCGTAAATTTTAAGCGAAACATTCGTTGCCTGAGGAAGCGCAAAGTCTATCTTTGTAGACGGATTGAAGGGATTCGGATAGTTTTGTGACAGTTCGAACACCTTCGGAATTTCCGTACCTGTCTGCTGCACGCCGACAGAATAATTGATTGAAGCGAGCAGAACCTGAACCGTATAGAACGGATTGTGCATTCCAAGACTTCCGTCTGCGGAAATCATTCTATAGTTCCAGTACGATTTTCTTAAATTCAGATTCATAGAGTCTCTCGCAATAATGCGCCAGTCAACGGAATCGAGTCCAGCAGGCGGAAGCGCGATTCTAAGGTTTTTGATACATCCTTCCACTTCTTTCTGCCACGGTTCGATATTGTTGTCGTGGTCAAAATCGTCAGGCGCCATGAAATCGTCGAAACTCGTCACGCCCGGATGGCAGCCGAGGCACCCCTTTACGTGATCGTAGTTTGTCGCGGAATAGTGCAGATTCATTGAGTGTCCGCCGACTTTGTCGTGAGTTACCGTTCCTGTATCAGTCGTCGTTGCCATATGGCATCCGACGCAGGCACCGGAAATATTCTTGTGAGAACCGGAAATAAACACTGAACCCGGGAACGATGCCGCGTTCTTGCCCCACAGCACGTCGCCCTGTGTATTTTCGTGCGGACCCCACGTGCTTGAGAATGAGCCTTTGATTGTTACGTAAGCCGTGTTATTTCTTCTCGCCGAGTGGCAGGAAATACAGGCTCTGCCCGTACCCGCGGATGAGTACGAAACTCCGTTAGCCAGCGTATCCGAGCCCGCAAACGGTACTCTCAGAGAGGATTCACCTGAACCGCCGTGAGGATCGTGGCAGGTCTGGCATCCGATAGGTGTCTGATCGCCTTTGTTGAGCGCGATAGGATCTTTTCTGTTATAGGAATAATAACCAATGAAGTCCCTTCCGTCGTGACAGCGGTTACAATCGTTGAGATTATTTCTTAAACTGTCCGCTACCGTGCGTCCTTCCATTACAGGATCTGAATGAAGCGAACTTCTCCACTGTGTATAAACCGTATGTCTCCAGTATTCTTCGTGGCATTGTCCGCAAACCTGCGGCTTGTAAGGAATCGATATCGCTGTCGTATCACCTGTTGAGGCGTGAACTCCGCCCGCTCCGTGGCAGTTTTCGCATCCGATAGTCGCGAACTGCACGAGCGAAGGGTATTTTGTTTTAAGTGAATCCCAGTTGCCCTTTTTGGGAGGCGACCAGGCAGTCCAGTTCCAGCCGACCTGTCTCGCGACGTCGTCAAAACCGTGATTGTCATTATAAGCGTTATGGTCGTAGCCGACCGTATGACATTTCATGCAGGCAGTGCTGTAATAAGCCGCGCCTCCGCTGTCTATTTCATTCTTGAAAATTGTCGCGTGTCCGCTGACTTTCCATTTGTTGAATATCGCCTGGAAGTTAGACCAGGTGGCGTGGCAGGACATGCAGTTAGGATATGCCGCGGGAACGTTGTCGAAATTACCCACGCCGACGAAATTCGCCGAGGTAATCTTAATTGTAGTATCTTTTGTTCCCGTTGAAGTCGTAATCGAAGTTCTGACTACGTATGCGCCGACAACGTCCGTTTTGAATTTATACCAGCCCAATGAAGGCACGGACGTAATTGTCGCTGTCGAGCCGGCGGGTTTGGAATCGAACGTCCAGTTGCTGCTCTGAACGGCGGCTGTGTCGCCGATATTCATAACAGACATGTAAACCCACAGTTTGTTCGCTACCACAGGCAGTCCCGTCGTAACGCAAGAATCCGGTACCAGAGCCGGCGTATTCTTTAACATATCAGGCGTTACCATCTGAGGTAATATTTTTGGTTTCGGCGCCGAAAATAAAACACCCGCTGTCAGAACCAAAATCACCAAACTTGTAATCGTTTTTTTCATAACTTTGTATTTATTTAAGAATCTATTTGTTTTCAATTTCTATATATAATAAATGCAATATATATGCCGAAACATAACACATTGATTAATAGAGATTTATATTTAAGCACATATTATATATGTAGATTAATTTCTCAATGACTGTAATTTGTGGGGAATTATAACACACGGGAAAAAATTTCTTTGCTTTACCAGGAGTGAAGGTGAAAAAAATTACGAAAAAAGACAGCAGGCTCCGATTTGAACGCAACCTGCTGTTTTTTTTATAATTATTTTACGGGCATCGCGTAAATGGTTTCTTCTATTGCGGGATTTATTTCGACCTTGTCAAGTATCATCGTTTGGTTTCCCATTTTTGATTCGGAAGTTTTAACTTCCATCAGAAAAGGAATGGTCAGTTCGCCGATTTTCCGATAGTTTTCGTAAGTAGTCCGGGAATCAACCATTTTCCCGTTAACATTTACTTTTTTATCAACTTTAATGAGATTACCGGTTGCATCGTCAATGTAATAAAACTGCTCGTCATTTTCGGGACCCGTATATTTTATCTTATACACGTCCTTGCCGTTAAGGCTCTCCTTACCGATTAATTCCGCTTTGGCGCCGTCTTCTTTGTAGGTGAACAGAACGCTGTAAGTTCTGCCTCTCTGCTTAAAAGATTTCAGTAAATCCTCATCGATTTTTTCGGGGTCTGACGAACCCATCATCGGATTAATAGTCCAGCCAGTCACGCCGTCGCAGCCTTGTTTCATTATCATACCCTGAATATTCACTTCAAGGTAACTCTTATCGGGAAAGGATGAATACATCGTGAACGGGAAATCCATTCCCATCATGCTCATCGAGCCGATTGCTTTCATAGTAAGAACAGCCGTTACCGCGGTTCTGCCGCCTGACGCGTCGGCATATTTTTCAATAATCTCATCGACGGTCTGAGCATTCAATCCCGCCGCGAGCGCAAATAAAAAAACCGAAATACAGATTACCTGAATTTTTTTCATTTTATTGTTTTTGTTTTTTATAAGTTGCATAAAATATTGAATAATTTGAATCCAATATATTTTATATCTTTGAAGGAACACAAGCAGTTCGGTTTGTGTATAATCAGTAAATACAACATCATGAAAAGGATTATCTACATAACGGTTTTTCTTGCGGCTGCAGTGATATTCACGGGCTGCGACAGTTTCTGGAACACGAGCAGTCATTACGTTAATTTCCTTAACACGGACGATTTCAAGTACATCACTTCCATTTATTACAAGGAAATGAGCGATACGCAGTGGTCAAAGGACCAGACGGTTACCGACATTTATCCGGGCGAAGACCAGACCTTGCTTCTGTACGAAGGCATTTACGAATTTGAGATCATTATGGAAGATGAATCTTATTCATATACATTCTACTACGAAGACATCTCCGTTTACAACGATATGACGATAGAAGTATTTTATGATGAATTCAAGGGAGACGGAATCAAAGTCGTGAAAAAGCCGAAGAACACGGAAAAGTAGAACGAGCAACTCAAAAATTAATCCCCGTCAAAAACGGGGATTCTCATTTTACATTCCTCCAAATCAGAGGAAGAGCGATTATGGCAAAGAGCGTTCACCACTAAGGCAAAGAGCAAAGATTTTTAAGAGTTCCCGCGGGATTGGACTGGAAGAACAGATTGCGCGGGGTTAAGAGCAAGAGCGGTCACCGCAAAGACGCAAAGGACGCGAAGAAGAAATAAGACTTTTTAGAGTTCCCGCGGGATTGGACTGGAAGAACAGATTGCGCGGGGTTAAGAGCAAGAGCGGTCACCGCAAAGACGCAAAGGACGCGAAGAAGAAATAAGACTTTTTAGAGTTCCCGCGGGAT
>CALGII010000095.1 GCA_937915485.1 uncultured Ignavibacteriota bacterium
GTAAAAGAGGAAGATGACAGGCTTTATTTCGAGATACCCGAGTACAGGCGGGAGGATATACAGAGGGAAATTGACCTTATCGAGGAAATCGCGAGGCTTTACGGATACGCGAACATAGAGAACGATTACTCTTTCAGGCTTGACGTGTCGGCGCATATAGATTATCAGGACAGTTTTTTAAAACTTCAGAACAATTCCCGCGAGTATTTCATCGGTAGGGGATTCAACGAAATCATTTCTTATTCTCAGCAGGATTACGGCAGGATAAGCAGGTTTCAGTCTAAGCCCGTCAAGATAACAAACCCGAACTCCGTACTGATGAACGCGATGAGAGTTAATCTGACGTTCGGGATGGTAGGCACAATACTCGGAAACCTTAATGAGATTGGAAAAGACTCGTCTCTCAGGCTGTTTGAAATCGGTAAAGTATTTACGGACGCGGGCGAAAAGTTCACCGAGGAAACGCATCTTTGCTTCTCGCTTTGCGGCAAGAGGGACATCATTTCTTTCGATGTAAAGGAAAGCGGTTTTGACTTCCTTGACCTCAAAGGCGAACTCGGAATGTACTTGGCTAAATTAAATATTGAAAATTATGAATTAATTTGCTATAATGCGGAGGATGGGAACCGTTTCTTTGAAATAAAATCGAAAGATTCCGTGCTCGGAGAAGTAAGGATAATGAATCAGCAATCCTTCGAGGATTTTGATTCTGACACGGAATTATTCGTTGCGGAATTGAATCTTGAAAGCGTTTTCGGTGTTTTAAACGGAAGCAGAGAGTACAGTGAAATTTCAAAATTCCCGTCCGCTAAAAGGGATATAGCCGTTGTGTCGGAGAAAAAAATCTTGTATCAGGATTTGTACAATGTAATTAAGGAATCCGGCGGCAAGTATCTGCGCGAAATCAGGTTATTTGACATATACACGGACGAGAGACTCGGTAACGACTTGAAGAGCATGACATTTTCTCTTGAATTCAGTTCTCCCGAAAAAACGCTTACTGATGAAGAGGTAAGCGCGATGGTTGACAAAATCGTAAAAAATTTAAATAAAAAACTCGGAGTTACTTTAAGGGCAAACATTACAAATGGATAGCAAACCCGAAATAAACAGAGATGAGTTAATAAGGTTGCACGGTGTATTCAACCTCAATCTTGACAACATGCTGAAAAAAGTGAACGCCTTGATTTCGAAGAACCGCGGGCTTACGGATGAAAATCATCAATTGAGGGAGAGCGTTAAGGATTTAAACAACAAGATAACTGAACTGAAACTGCAACTCAACAAAATAAATTCGGATTCATTGTTCAAGGAAAAGGAAATTTCCGATCTGAAAAATTTGTTGTTGAGCGCGGAGAAGAACACAACAAATATAAGAGACAAAGAGTTTGTAAGATCACGTTTAAAAGAATTGATATCGAGAATAGACGTACATCTCGAGCAATATGAAGATCAAGCACAAGATTTTGAAGATTAAACTAATGGCTGGTAAATTCAAAATTAAAAAATGAAAACTTCAGGTATCAAAGTAAAAATATTCAACAGCGACTATAACCTGCTCGGAGACAATCCGGCGGAAGTGGAAAGATATGCGAAGTATGTCGATCAGATAATGCAGAGAATAAATTTTCAATCTCCTAACACGTCCGTTGAATCCGTGGCAGTGGTGTCAGCGCTTAACATAGCGGAATCGTACTACAGGGAAAAAGACCTCAGGTACGAGACTCAGAAAGAGTATTTCGATACAATGAAGTCGAATATTTCAAAAATTGAAGAAATAACGAAATTAATAGACAATAGTCTTTAAGTTCTTTTAAATATATTTGGTTTTACCGCAAGCCAGCCATATATCAAACATTATATAGAACCATCAAATTTCTATAAGCCGGGAGGTTAGCTCTCGCAAGTGTTAGGTCAGGCCTCAATCTCAGGATTTGCTCTCCGCCGAGGCGGATAAAGAGCAGCAGTGGAAGACCGCGACGCTTTGGCGCCCCCCACTGTTTGCTTTACAAAGGTTCCTATATAACCTTTGATGCTGACTTGCGGTTTTTTTTATTATTAAATTAACAATAATCAGTAAACTTATACATATACAATATGCCAGAAATGGAATTATACATTCTGCTTCCAATGCTTGTCGGTTTATGTCTGATAACGTTTTTTATCGGATGGTTCATACAGGTTAAGATAAACAAGAGTAAGATTGACGGTGCTGAAAACGTCGTAAAAAGAATGATAAAAGAGGCTGAACAGAAATCAGCCGAACTGGTGTCAGAAGCGGAAAAGAGAGCGCGTAATTTTAAACAGGATGCGGAAAAAACTGCTCAAAACCTGAAGAAGGAAAAATTGCTCGAAGTAAAAGACGAATTCTACAAGAGAAAACAGAAATTCGACGAAGAATGCAAGATAAGAGACAAAGAGATTTCCGAGATTGAGAAGAAGATTAAGAACGAAAAGGAAATAGTTGAGAAACTCAGGAACGAACTCCAGACCAAGGAGTCGAACGCACAGCAGGCTTACAACGAGTATTCTTTGAAAATCAAGGAATTTACGGAAAAGAAACAGCAGGTTGATAAACTCGAATCGGACGTCAACGCTTTGATCGAGGAGCAGAGAACAAAACTTCAGAGAATCTCGGGACTGAGCGAGGATGAAGCCAAAAAAATTCTCTTTGAGAGCCTGATGAATCAGGTGAAACTCGAATCGGCACAGAAACTTCAGGAAGTACGCGACCTGACGAAACTCGAGGTGAACAAGATTTCGAAGAACATCGTAATACAGGCTATACAGCGTTCCGCGGTCGACCATTCGGTTGAAACCACGGTCAGTGTTCTGCAGATTCAGTCGGACGAACTGAAGGGAAGGATTATCGGAAAAGAAGGACGAAACATACGTGCGTTCGAGGCCGTTACAGGCGTCGATATAATAGTTGACGATACTCCCGAGGCTATAATTATTTCGGGCTTCGACCCGTTCAGAAGGGAAATCGCCAGAATAGCGATGGAAAGACTGATAGCGGATGGAAGAATTCACCCGGCGAGAATTGAAGAAGTAGTTCAGAAAGTCGAGAAAGAACTCAACGAGGAAATCATAAGGGTCGGCGAACAGACGCTCATAGACATGGGAATTCAGGGTGTGAACAGGGACATAATTACGCTTATCGGAAGAATGAAATACCGTTCGAGTTACGGTCAGAACGTGCTTAACCACTCCATTGAGGTCGGTCACATTGCAGGAATAATGGCGGCGGAACTCGGACTGGACGCTGTAATGGCGAAGCGCGCGGGACTCTTTCACGATATCGGCAAGACCGTTGACAGAAGCATAGAGGGACCCCACGCCATACTCGGATACGAAATCTCAAAGCGCTGCAAGGAGCACGCGATAGTATGCAACGCGATAGGCTCGCATCACGATGAAATTCCGATGGAGCACCCTATAGCGGTACTCGTACAGGCGGCGGACGCAATTAGCGGCGCGAGACCCGGAGCAAGAAGGGAATCCGTCGAAGCGTATTCGAAACGTCTCGAAAAACTCGAGGCTATTGCAACTTCATTCGAAGGAGTTTCCAAAACTTTCGCGATACAGGCGGGAAGGGAAGTCAGAGTCATTGTCGAGCAGGACAAGATTAGCGACATGCTTCAGGACCAACTCGCGGAGGACATAGCGCACAAGATTCAGGAAGAAATGGAATATCCCGGACAGATAAAAATTAATGTTATTCGGGAACGCAGAAGTATTGCATATGCGAAATAAATTATATAATATACCGTAAAATATTTATCACGTATGGGGAAAAAAATAGAGAACAAGATTTTAGTAGGTATTACCGGCGGCATCGGCTCCGGTAAGTCGGAAGTCTGCAGGATGCTGTCGAAAAAAGGATACAAGGTTATCTTCGCGGACCTGATGGCAAAGGAGTTATACAAGTCCAATAAAGGGCTCGCGAAAAAAGTCGTCGGCGCGTTCGGCAAGGGCATCCTGAACTATCAGGGCGTTATAAGCCTTACGAAACTCCGCGAAGTTGTCTTCGCGAACAAGCGAAACTTCAAGAAGATAAACGAGATTGTTCATCCTACCGTGATAAAGACGCTCATCGGGCACATCAGGAAACTCAAACAGCGGGTGATAATAATAGAGTCGGCTCTCGTATTCGATACCGCGTTCCATAAATATCTTGATTATACTATAATGGTTTATTCGAACAAGAAGAACAGACTTGAAAGAATCATGATGCGTGACGGCGCGAAGCGAAGTGAAATAGAAAAAATTATGAAATATCAAATTGATGAGAAAATAAAGATTGAAAAATCGGATTTCATAATAGTGAACAACAAATCTCTCGAGGAACTTTCGAGGGAAGTGGAATTTTTCAGCAATATTCTCAATGCTTTAAAATAAACTTTCCGTAAATTTAAGATAATTTTATTTTTTTTCGGAACTCGAAACCTTTTTTTTAAGTTCTGATATTAAATGAATTATTCCCATCCGGATTCATTAATCTGCTAAGGAGGCAGCGGTTTTTTCTCAAATTAAATCAAGGGGAACAAAATGAGACAACTAAAAACGGCTACACCATTTCTTGCACTTTTGTTATTGCTATTCTTTTCTAACAACTTATTCGCGCAGAAAGACATCAATGAAGTCGAGTCGCAGTTAGTATATGACACTCCGCTGAACGGTCCGCAGGGTGGACAGGTTCGTTCGGACGTTGACAGGACTAAGATGGACAACCTTCTCCGCGAACTCAGAGCGGCGAGAAAGTCAGGCGATGTATCAACCGCTTCAAGACTTGCTGAAGAACTTAATGCCATGACAGGCTCCGTAAAGAGCGGCAGTTCATTTAACGGACCTCAATTCACCGGACAGACGCTTAATGAACCTGTTCAGGGAAGCGCGCTTGACTATGGTTTTACAACCGTAGGCAATGACGGTTACTGGTCGGTCGCGACATCTACGGACAGATTAACCGGCAGACTTTATGTTGCTGCGACGAAGTACAATCCATCGGGTTCGGATACATTAAAGATATTCACGTCCGCGAACAGCGGCGCGTCGTGGACGCTCATTTACAGAATCGCGTATTCGGTTACCGGTGTGAAGTTCAGAGCGGACGAACTTGATATCGAAGCCCTGAATAACGGTACATCTTCTTATGTTTACATAGTGGGCGGGCTTGATTATTCGGGTTCGGCTTATTCATTCGTTTCAAGAGTTAAATCCGACGGTACGGAATTCTATTATTCGTATTTGTATTCATCAACGTCAACAGTCAAGCACATATATCCGAGAATAACAAGCGATAATTCGAACTACACGAACGCGGCATACATTTACATGATTTTAACTCAGGACTCGACAACGGGCGCGACCCATCACCTGAAAACCAAACTCGTTAACATCACGAGTCCGTTTATAGCGTCTCCGACACTCGTGTACAGAAGTCAGACGGGTTCAGGCGGAGCATACTGGTGGAACGCTTCGGGCGTAGCGGACAGCACCGTGTTATACAATGATATAGGGTACAGCGATTCAATCAGTTCGGACGTCGTAATTACGGTCAGCAACTTTTACAGGTTAGGTGTAAACAATCTCTATCTTACTTACACAAAGGATTACGGCGCGACCGGACCTTACTGGACGCCGCAGATAGCGGAAACGAACGTAAATTACAAGCCGAGAATCGCGTTCACCGGGCTTGATTCAACATACGGAATGATAACTTACACGAGGCAGTTCAGCGCGACGGACTGGGATCCTTACTACCGCAGGACTTCTAACAACGGTTCATCGTGGACCGGCGGATACGTGAGTTCCGCGTCGGACACGACGATTTACTCGGACGTCGTGGCGATACCGAGAGTAATGAACACTTTCAGGTTCGTTTATTCGGTTTCAATGTCCGGAGCCACGACAGACTTTTATTCGAGGTCGTTTAATAAAGGAACATTCCTTACGGCATTCAAACTCAATCCTATCGGCGGAAGCGTAGGCTTTACACCGGGCAGGGCAGGCTTCAGATACGGAGCATCCGATTCTTGCTTCAGTATTATGGAAGGCGTCAATGGCGGCGGCTTGTACGCGTTTACCGGATGTTCGGGTACCGTAACAAACGCCGGCAACAGCGGAATACCGGTTTCATTCAAACTCGGTCAGAATTATCCGAATCCGTTCAACCCGGTGACTAGAATATCTTACGCGCTACCTAAACAGGGATTCGTGACGTTAAAGGTTTACGACATTCTCGGCAAGGAAGTGGCGACGCTTGTCAATGAAGTTAAGAACGCCGGAGAGTATTCTGTAGAATTCAACGCCGGTAATCTTTCAAGCGGAGTCTATTTTTACAAGTTCGAATCAGGCGGTTTCTCTGACATAAAGAAATTAATGCTCCTCAAGTAATATCGATAAGAAATTTCAAAGCGAGCCCGGACTGCGAAAGCGGTACGGGCTTTTTCAATTAACAAATAACAATTAGCAATTAACAATTAGAAATCACAATTAGAAATCAAGAATTGGAAATCAGGTATAGGGAAAGCATTCAGCGATTAATAATTTGAATTTTTCAGCCGGATGTACGCTGCATATCACAAAACATCGGCGGAAAATTGCGGCATATAGAACGCCATTTTAAATTGATTATTCTTCTAATGTTGGTTAATTTTAGTAATATATAAAAAGAAAGGGGGTTAGTCTTCCACGGGCATCAAAGTTATAGAAGCAACGGAAGTATCCTGAACGGGAAAGTGCTGGTTTTGAATCAAAACTATGAACCTATAACGATTTGCAATGTCAAAAGAGCAATTGTCCTAACTTATCTTGGAAAGGCTGAAGTAGTTAGCAATCTTAACGGCAAGAAGATAAATACTATTTTCAGAAGTTTCGCATGTCCCAGCATTGTCAGATTATCTGTCTTCGTAAGGGTACCCTACAAGAAAATAATCCTTTCAAGAAAAAACATTCTGAGAAGAGACAACCACAAATGTCAGTATTGCGGCTCCACGGTAAATCTCACCGTTGACCATATTATGCCGAAGTCGAAGGGCGGAGAGGATACCTGGGAAAACCTCGTAACAGCCTGCATAAGGTGCAATAACAGGAAAGGGGACAGGACTCCTGAAGAAGCAAAGATGCATCTGAAGAATAATCCGAAGAAGCCGTCGCACATAACATTCATCAAGAATTTTGTCGGCGCGATAGACGACGGGTGGAAACCCTATCTTTACATGTGATTTCCCATTAATTCACCAAATATATTAACGCATGGATATACAAAATAAGAAAGTTCTGATTCTCGGCGGCTGGGGCCTCGTTGGCTCGGCCATAGCAAGGAGAATAATGGAAGGGAAACCGAAACAGGTTATCCTTACGTCATTGCTGAAACGGGAAGCGGAAGATGCTTGCAAGGAGTTGAACAAGGAATTCAAGAAGAAAAACACGTTTGTCCCCGCGTGGGGAAATATTTTCGTCAGAAGCGAGTTCAAGGATGCTGACAGGAATGTTTACATGAATGACGCGAAAAAGCGCGCCGTGATTATAAACGACATCGTGAACGAACTCGATGACAAGATACTTAAGACATCCACACTTTACGGCCTTATAGGAAAGCACAGGCCGGATATAATTATTGACTGCATAAACACGGCAACGGCAATAGCGTACCAGAATATATACAAGTCATATTACGATGTTCTTAAAGCGGCAAACGGAAAAGAAAGAAACTTCGACAAACTGAAGGAAGAGTCCGAAAAAATGATATGTTCATCATACGTTCCGCAGTTAATCCGCCACGTGCAATTGCTTTACAATTCGATGCTGAAATTCGGCACGAAGTTTTACTTTAAAGTAGGCACGAGCGGTACCGGAGGAATGGGACTCAACATACCGTTCACGCACAGCGAGGAAAAACCTTCAAGGGTGCTTCTCAGCAAGTCATCGGTCGCGGGCGCGCAAACGCTCCTTCTTTTCCTTATGGCAAGAACACCCGAAGGACCGAAGATTAAGGAAATAAAACCCACTGCATCGATAGCGTGGAAGAAAATTGTTTACGGTGAAGTCAAGAGGAAGAACAAACCAATAGCAATTTTCGACATCGATTTCAAGAAAGCCGAAAACCTCAAGAGCGAATTCACTGCTCGTGAGGAAAAGGAATTCAGGAAAAAAGGCACGATGAAGACCGTTTACATAGACACGGGCGAAAACGGAATATTCTCTCGGGGCGAGTTTGAAGCCATCACGACCAACGGGCAGATGGAATTCGTAACACCCGAGGAAATCGCGGAAAATATTTACAGGGAACTGACCGGCGGAAACACGGGCAACGACATAATCAGCGCGCTTGATTCTTCGGCTATGGAGCCTTCTTACAGAGCGGGCTTCCTGCAGCACAGGGCTGTCGAAAAAATCAAGCAACTCGAAAAGAAGAACGGAACCCATTCCGTAGCGTTTGAAATGCTCGGTCCTCCGAGACTGTCGAAACTTCTTTACGAGGCTCACTTGCTCAGATTGATTTACGGCAATTTCAGGTCTTTCATCAAAGATAATCCGAAGTCCTGCGGCAGAAAAGTTACGGAACTTATTAAGAGGAATTCCTCTTTAAGGAATGAGATAGTGTCTATCGGAATACCGATACTTCTTCCCGACGGGAAGAAAGTTCTGCGGGGACCCGATATGAAGATTCCTGCTCTTTCCGCGGGCGAAACCCTGAAACTTGACAGGAAGAAAATTGAAAAATGGACCCGCGACTGCTGGGTTGACCTGCGCGAAAGCAACTGGAAAGACTGGAAGAAGAGATTCGAGAATATTATCAGGGACACGGAAAAGAACTTCGACGGAACATTCAGTTCGAAAGTCACTTTCGACCATAATTACTGGAGCAACTTCAACGAGATAAATATCGGCAAGATAGTCGGCTGGATATTTATTAACGAAGAACAGGGGCTCAGAATGAAAGGCTGATAAGATACATTTTAAGAAAACAGAAATTCTGCATCCTCCGCGCGGGCGGGGGATGCAGTTTGAAGTTAAAAGGGCTTAATAAAAAAATAATAATAATTAATTGAAGCATATTCTTAGCATACTGATTTTTCTTCCGATCGCGCTTGCTATTCCGGCGTACTTCTTCGGAAGAAAGAATGAAAAACTGATAAAGGTCTATACGCTTATCGCGTCTCTTTTAACTTTCGGCTTATCGGTCTATTTATATTTTATATTCAGTCCCGATACCGGCGAATTTCAATTCGTCGAAAAAGCGATGTGGATAAAACTGATTAATGCGCAGTACTTCGTGGGTATTGACGGCATATCGCTCTTGTTGATACTTCTCAGTACTCTAATTTTCCCCGTGTCAATAATCGCGTCGTGGAATACGGTGAAGACGCGGGTGAAAGAGTTTTACATACTCCTGCTCGTGCTTGAAGGCGCTCTCATCGGAGTCTTCTGCGCTTTAGACCTTGTGCTGTTTTATGTGTTCTGGGAGTTCATACTCATTCCGATGTATTTCCTTATAGGAATCTGGGGCGGCGAAGAAAGAATATATGCTGCCGTTAAGTTCTTCCTGTACACGATGTTTGGCAGCGTGCTGCTTCTTATAGGCATTATCTGGCTTGCAATGATTAATCAGACCTACACGGGAGCGATTACATTCGACATAACACAAATCACGGTGAACTCTGTTTACATCCCTCCCGACAGGCAGTTGTTCCTATTCATACTTTTTACTCTGGGATTTTTAATAAAAGTGCCCTTGTTCCCGTTCCACACGTGGCTGCCTGACGCTCACGTTCAGGCTCCGACAGCGGGCAGTGTAATTCTTGCAGCTCTTCTCCTAAAAATGGGTACTTACGGCATTCTAAGATTTTCGATGGGGCTTTTTCCTGTCGCGTTCATTAAGGCGACTCCGTACATTGCGGTGCTCGCCGTCATAGGAATAATTTACGGCGCGCTGCTTTCTATAGTGCAGAAAGATATGAAAAAACTCGTTGCCTATTCGTCCGTGAGCCATCTCGGTTTCATAGTGCTCGGCATGTTCGCCTTGACGCAGGAGGCTATGCAGGGAGCGGTGATTCAGATGATAAATCACGGACTCTCAACGGGCGCTCTTTTTCTTATAGTCGGGATGCTCTATGAAAGAAGGCATACGAAGGAGATTTCACGATTCGGCGGCGTTAGAAAAGTAATGCCCGTGTTCGCGGGTTTGTTCCTGCTTGTGAGTCTTTCATCCATCGGGCTTCCCGGGCTTAACGGGTTCATAGGTGAGTTTCTTATTCTCGCGGGTTCATTCGGCTCGTTCAATCTCGGCACGTACTGGTATACGATTTTATCAACAACGGCGGTAATACTGTCAGCCGTGTATCTTTTATGGCTCTATCAGCGTGTAATGCTGGGTCCGCTTGATAAGGAAGAAAACAAGACGCTCAAAGACATCGACAGATATGAAATGGCTTCGCTGCTTCCACTAATTGTTTTCATAATCTGGATAGGAGTTTATCCGAACTCTTTTTTAAGAATTACGGATAAGAGTGTCAAGAAAGTCCTGATGAATTTTGATAACGCTAAGGTGAAAATGATGAAAGAAATGGAATTCAAGAAAACAGAGGATCCGCTTCGTTGATTCAGGATAAACTAATCATCTTACCTTTCGTCATTCTGCTGCTGTCACTGGCATTGTTTCCTGTAGTATATCCGAAATGGTGGCACAGGAATTATCCGAAATTGTCAATTTCTCTTGCAGTAATAGTCATCATATACTATCTGTTTTCGACAGACGGAATTCCGAAACTTACTCACGCGATAGAGGATTATATAAGTTTTATCGCTCTGCTTTTCAGCCTGTTCGTGGTTTCCGGCGGCATATACATAAAAACGAGAGGTAAATCGACTCCGTTCAGGAATGTAATTCTCCTTGCCATCGGTTCGGCGATATCAAACCTCTTCGGCACGACGGGCGCGTCAATGCTTCTTATAAGGCCTTACCTTGAATCGAACAAATACAGGATAAGACCTTTTCACGTGATATTTTTTATTTTTCTGATTGGAAATATCGGCGGTTCTCTTACTCCGATTGGCGATCCTCCGCTTCTTCTCGGATTCATAAAGGGCGTTCCTTTCTTCTGGGTCTTCGAACATCTCATAATTGTCTGGCTTTTCACTATAGCGGCGCTGATGCTGGTTTTCTGGGTATTCGATTTTATAAATTACAAAAAAGTCAGTTCATCGCTGCAGCACGATATTGACGAGGAGGGAGAAAAGGTCAGGGTACGCGGATATAAAAACTTGTTCCTGCTTATAATCATAATCGGAGCCGTTCTTCTCAGAGAACCGAAATTCCTGAGAGAAATAATAATGCTCGCGACGGCTATAGTGTCGTACAAGACAACATCGAAAGAGATTCACGAAAGGAATCATTTTAATTTCGAACCGATTAAAGAAGTGGCGTATCTGTTTTTCGGAATCTTCGTAACAATGATTCCCGCCCTGACGTATATGTCAGAGAACTCGAAGGCGCTGGGGCTCGATAACCTGAACAGTGTTTTCTGGTACAGCGGGATACTTACGAGTTTTCTTGACAACGCTCCGACATACATGAATTTTCTGACGGGTTCGATGGGCACTTACGGATTGCTTATAAACAGCGCTCAGGACGTGCTTAAATTCAGCGCCGAATATCCCGAATTTCTAAAAACTATTTCTATTTCTTCGGTTTTCTTCGGAGCGATGACTTATATCGGCAATGCTCCGAATTTTATGATAAAGACTATTGCGGAGCATAAAGGCGTTAAAATGCCGGGATTTTTCGAGTATATGTACAAGTACTCCCTGATTATTCTTCTGCCTTTATTTTTCTTTGTATGGGTGATATTCATAAAATAAAACAGTCGATAATTAGGAACTAATTTACTATTTTTATGTATATAATTATAAATGACAGGTCATGAGAAATAAAAAGTTATTTATTCCGATATTTATTGTCGTGATAATTCTCAGCGTGATTGCTGGAATGAAGATACAAAATGCCGTTTCGGATGATAAGGTTGACGAGCAGGTTCGCAAGTTCAGAGAGGTGCTTAATTTAACGTCGAGATATTACGTCGATAACATCGATACACAGAAACTTACGGAATCGGCGATAAAAGGAATGCTGGAGGAACTGGACCCGCATTCGATATATATAAGTTCTGACCAGTTAAAAAGAGTCAACGAGGAATTTCAGGGGAGTTTTGAAGGAATAGGCGTTGAGTTCGACGTAATAAACGACACGCTTACTGTGGTTTCGCCGATAAGCGGCGGTCCATCGGAGAAACTCGGAATTCTCGCGGGCGATAAAATAGTAAAGATTGACGGCGCGTCGTGCGTTAAAATATCGCGCGAAGACGTGCCGAAGAAACTCCGCGGTCCGAAAGGAACGGAAGTCAGGCTTTCAATAGTCAGATACGGTCTCAGCGACCTGCTCGAATTCAAGGTAACGAGGGATAAGATACCTATTTACAGCGTTGACGCGTCTTTCATGTTCGATAACGAAATCGGCTACGTAAAGGTGTCAAGGTTCGCGGCTACGACATACGACGAGTTCATGCAGTCGATGATAAAACTTAAGGGGCAGGGAATGAAGAAGGTAATACTCGACCTTCGAAGCAACCCGGGCGGATACCTTGAGCAGGCATTCAGAATGGCGAGCGAATTTCTCCCCGCGGGAAAAAAGATAGTTTACACTAAGAGCAGGATAAAAGAGTTCGAAGAGAATTATAATTCTTCGGGCGGCTCATTCTCCGACATTCCGCTCGTTCTTCTCGTTAACGAAGGCTCCGCTTCCGCGAGCGAAATCGTCGCGGGCGCGATACAGGATTGGGACAGGGGAATAATTGTCGGCGAAACGACATTCGGGAAAGGTCTCGTGCAAAGGCAGTTTGACCTGAGCGACGGCTCCGCTCTCAGAGTCACGACCGCAAGGTATTATACTCCGTCAGGAAGGACAATACAGAAACCCTACGAAGGCGGCAAGTACAAGGACGCGATGAAACTCGACACGCTTGAAGGCGATAATTTCTCTCACGATAAGGACACGAAAGATACGACGAGACCCGTCTTCAAGACTTTCGGCGGAAGGACAGTATTCGGAGGAGGCGGAATTACACCCGATTACTTCCAGAAACTCGACACTCTTACAACTTATACCGTGCAGTTAAGAAGACTGAATGTCATTTATGAGTTTACCGAGAAATACATGGCTTCAAACAGGAAAGAAATCGAGTCGAAATACACGAATTATCTCGAATTCAAGAACGGTTTCCACATCTCTCAGGATATGCTTGACGGACTCCTGGATCTTGCAAAGTCTAAAGGTGTGGAATTAAACAGAGATTCTTTCGAAAAGGACAGGGAATTTCTTGTAACATCCCTCAAGGCGCAGATTGCAAGAGACATATGGGGTAATGAAGGGTATTACGCGCTCTTTATGTATTCCGACGAGCAGGTTACTAAAGCGGTAAGCCTTTTTGAATTCGCTGTCAAACTGGTAAAGGGCAGTAATTAATATTAGGTTTTGAAAAGAGCCATAGGCATATTATGTTTCTTCGTGTTCGTATCGGGCGCGTTCTCTCAGGACAAAATAGTAGAGGTCGGGGAAGAACTTAACTATTCCGTATATTACGGATTTATCAAACTCGGCGAAGTCAAGTTTAAAGTGACGGGCAAGAACAAGGAAGGAAAAAACGAATTAATCACCGCGACGGCGTCGATAAAGAGTTTTGACGCCATACCGATGATAAACATAAATTATATTTTCGAATCGATAATGCTGACGGAAAAGAACGAAGTCCGTTCGGCAAAATTCACGGCGACGGAGTTCAAGGAAAAATCAATCACGAATATTTATTATACATTTGATTACGATAACGACGAGATTAAGACTCTCAAGGAAGTCGACGGGAAATCAGGCGCCGAGCAGGTAATAAACATAGAGAACAAGAAGAAATACCAGGACGGGCTGTCCCTGCTTTACAACGCGCGCCTACAGTCAAAATCGGACAAGACTAATCAGCGGTTCAACGTCCCGGTATATATAAACGAAAAGGAATCATCTGTAAGATATTCTTTTTCGAGCAAGCCAGAGGAGGTTGAAATTGACCTTGAAGATTACGGAATCAGATGCGTAAGGGTCGCGGGAGTCGCTGATTTTGTGGGTGTTTTCGGGCTGACGGGAGAGTTCGGAGGCTGGTTTTCGGATGACGATTACAGGGTTCCGATTAAAGCGAAGTTCAACGTTACGATCGGGAGCATAACTCTTGAACTTGCCTCATACAAGAAGAAAAACTGGAAAGCGCCGGTTTATAAATAAGTAAATTGAATAATTACCCCTCTTTGAGTAAATTACTATCTTAAAATCTTAATAATTTATGAGAAAATATTTTATATTTGCCGTATTATTTATCCTTACCGCTTATTGTAATTCATATTCGCAGGATGCGCAGGAAATTATAAAGAAAGTTCAATCCAACTATAACGGAATAAAAGACGCGAAGGCGAGTTTTTCTCACAGCGTGAAATATTCGTCCGGTAAATCTCAGTCGGAATCGGGTACGATTTACATTCAGAAAGAGAACAAGTACAGGATAGAAACCAAAGGCCAGATAGTCCTGACGGACGGCGTTACATCCTGGTCATACTCCTCGAAAAAGAAACAGGTAATAATCGACAATTACAAGAACGACGGGAATACGTTTTCCCCGAACAAGTACCTGTTCAGTTATCCCGAGAATTTTTATTCGGACCTGGAAGGCTCCGAAGATGTATCGGGAGTTGATTGCTACCTGCTGAAACTTTCCCCGAGGAGCAAGGGGAACGTGAAATCAGCCAAGATTTGGGTCGATAAGAACGATAACCTGATAAGAAAAATTCATATCGTGTCATCCGAATCTACGGACACATATCTGCTTAAAAAGATTTCGTTGGATATGGGAATAAGTTCATCGAAATTCACTTTTTCTCCCCCGTCAGATGTAGAAGTGATCGATTTAAGATAATATTATTTGGGTAATACTTATAAGAAAATAATAAAATTCACTGTGCTCTCCGCAGTGCTCGTATTTTTTATATACCTTGCTTTCAAGGATATTGATTTCGGGCTTTTGTATGAGGAACTTCTGAAAACAAAATATCTGTATGCGCTGACAGGTATGGTAATCGGCACGTTTATCGGAAGTTACATACGCGCTTTGAGGTGGAGGTATCTTCTTGACCCGCTGAAAAAGAACATACCGATGTCCAGCCTTTTTTCACCCGTAATGATAGGCTATATGATGAACGCGATAATTCCGAGAGGCGGAGAAGTAGCCAGACCCGTTATTACCGCGCAGAAGGAAAAAATTTCCAGAGCATCGGCGTTCGGCACGATTCTAGTGGAAAGAATATTCGACATGCTCTCAATGTTCGTGATGTTCGGATTTTGTCTTTTCTTCTTCAGGCAGAAAATATCGGAGGCATTTTATCCTTACGACATCGAAATGATATCACTATACAGTTCGCTGGTAATACTCGCATTCGTGCTCGTCATAGTTCTGATGCTTTTCAACCTTAAGAAGACGGAAATAATAGTCGAGAAGATTACAAAAAAAATACTTCCATCGAAATATCAGGAAAGCATTCACAAGATATTCATCTCGATAATAAACGGATTCCTTTTCATCAAGCACCCGAAATCATACTTCAAAATTTTTATAACAACCGCATTAATATGGATATGTTACGTAATATCATCTTATCTGTCCTTCTTTGCCTTCGATATTAATCTTAGTTTCCTTGACGCCAATCTCTTAGTCGTTTTATCTTCGTTCGCGATGACGCTTCCGCTTCCGGGAAATTCGGCGGGTTCGTATTATCTGTTCATTAAGACTGCGTTGGTCAGCATATATAGTATCAACCCTGAAGTGGCAATCGGATACGCGATTGTGACTCATCTTCTCAATGCACTCGGACTACTGGTCGCGGGCTTCTACTATTCAATTAAGGAAAATTACAAATTCAGCGTCGGTCTGAAATCCGAATAATATTTCAATTTGAAATAAATTATATAAGTTATAATTTATTCCTGCGCAATTTTTTAATAGAAATTTGTATTGAACGGCGATAAGAAAATTAAAATATCAAGGACTGTCGTAATACTCAGCGTCGTAAGTCTTCTGACCGACATATCGAGCGAGATGCTCTATCCTGTTATGCCCGTTTATCTCAAATCAATTGGATTCTCGGCACTCATAATCGGTCTGCTCGAAGGGTTTGCCGAAGCAACCGCGGGACTCAGCAAGGGGTATTTTGGTTTGTTCTCTGACAGAACGGGAAAACGCGTTCCGTTTGTAAGGCTCGGTTATTTCTTCAGTTCGATATCGAAACCGATGCTCGCCCTGTTTCAATTTCCGTTATGGGTTTTCCTTGCGAGGGGTCTGGACAGGCTTGGCAAAGGAGTGAGAACTTCGGCAAGGGACGCAATACTTTCGGCGGAGTCGGCTCCGGAAACAAAAGCGAGAATATTCGGTTTTCACAGGGCTATGGACACGGCGGGAGCGATGCTCGGACCCTTAGCAGCGCTCGTATTCCTGTATTTCCTTCCTGATAATTTCAGGCTCCTGTTCCTTATCGCTTTCATTCCGGGAATCATTGGCGTTATGATTACGTTTATTCTCAAGGACAAAAATATAATCCCGAATCCGTCAGTTAGGTCAGCAGGATTTTTCTCGTTTCTCAAATACTGGAAAATCTCCGATTCAAGATTCAAGAGGCTTGTACCCGCGCTGCTTTTTTTCACGCTCATAAACAGTTCCGACATTTTTCTTCTCCTGATGGTCAAGCAGGCAGGCTATTCAAACACGGAAGTAATATCCGCGTACATTTTTTATAATTTCGTCTATGCCGTTTTCTCTTATCCCGCGGGAATGCTGGCGGATAAACTTGGATACAAAAAAGTTTTTATTATAGGCACGCTTGTATTCTCCGCGGTGTACGCCGGAATGGCAATGAATCCTTCGCTCACCGTAATATTCATCCTTTTCTTCTTTTACGGCATTTACGCCTCTTCGACTGAAAGCATATCAAAGGCCTGGATAACAAATATATCGAAGAAAGAGGATACCGCGACAGCGATAGGATTCTACACGGGACTCGGAAGCGTATTCACGATGTTGGCGAGTTTCACGGCGGGGTTGCTCTGGAGTTCAATCTCGCCGTCCGCTGCTTTTGTTTACTCATCCGCAGGCGCGGTCGTAACTGTTTTGTACGTTTTCGTGTTCGTAAAGTATGATCATAATGGTAAATAGAATTTTAGTATATATTGCGCTGATTGTGTTTTCTATTCCGGGCGCAGGCGCAGGACAGCAAAAGGAAGGCAACATATTCCGGATTATAGGTTCCGACATCATCGAATCCGTGAATGACGGCGCTAAAGTATTTACATCGCCGCTCCACTGGAAGGGCAGGGACGGACTTACTTTTGGCGCGCTGTTCCTCACTACGGCAGCGGTTTACCTTAAAGACGAATCAATACGCGCTAATTCGTTCAAACAGCGGAGTGAAATGAACGACGGAATATCCGACGCCTCGAAACTGTACGGTGAGATTGCCGCGCCTGTAATAATCGGGGGAGGAATTTATACCGCTGGATTATTCTCTAAGAATGAATACATCAGGGTTACAGGGAGAATGGTGTTTGAATCCGTTCTTTATTCGGGAATTGTAACGAATGTTTTTAAAACTGTAATCGGAAGGTCGCGGCCGCAAAAAGAAGAGGGTTCTCAGTTTTACAGGCTGCTCAGTTTTAACACGGGAAATACTTCGATGCCTTCGGGGCATTCAACTGTCGCGTTCGCCGTTTCCTCCGTGCTTGCGAACAGAATAAACAACACATTCGCGTCGATAGGATTGTACACGCTTGCGGGAATTACCGCGTTGTCGCGTGTTTATCACGACGAACACTGGGCGTCGGATGTCCTGCTCGGCTCGGCAATAGGGTATTTCATCGGCGACTTCATTTCTTCGAAACGGAACAGTACAACGGGCAGTAGAGGCAATATTACAATTTACCCCGGACCGGGCAGCCTGAATCTGCACGTGAGTTTTTGAGACTGCGAACAAAACTTTTTAATATTGAATGCGTATATTCAGATAACAATAAAAATTAAGGACAATTATGAAGAACAGAATATACATCTATTTACTGATTCTGACATTTTTAATGCCGGTATTTTCTTTTGCTCAGACTATAAAAGGCGACGGCAACATTGTCAAGAAGGATATCGCCGTTTCCGGATTCAACAAAATCAGTTCTCTGGGCTCATTCAACGTATTCATCAGCCAGTCTGAAACCGAAAAACTGACTGTCGAGGGAGACGATAACCTGATGCAGTATTTTTCCGCCGAGGTTTCAGGCAAAGAACTAAATTTGGGTTTCACGAAAGGAAACATTTCGCCGACTAAGTTCGATGTTTACGTTACCGTAAAAGAACTTAACAAACTTTCCGGTGTCGGTTCCGGGGACGTAAAGTCGCTGAATACAATAAAATCGGATAAGTTTAAACTCGAACACGTCGGTTCGGGCAATCTCGATTTCAGCGTGTCCTCTACAGACCTTAAGATTGAGATAACGGGTTCGGGAGACTCGAAGGTCACTGCGGACGCGACGAATTGCAGCGTCGAGCATACGGGCTCGGGCAATATGGTTTTTAACTTCGATAACCCGAAGGGTAATGTTAAAGCGGAGCATACAGGCTCGGGCGATATGACTGCGAAAATAAATTCGATGAACGCTATGATTGACAATAACGGCTCGGGCAATCTAACCGCTGAAGGAACTGCGACTAACCTTAAACTTGAGAACAACGGTACGGGAAAATTTAAAGGTGAAAGTTTCACGGCGGGCAGCCTCAAGGTCGAACTCAATGGTTCAGGAGACGTTAAACTCAATTGCAACAAGGAAGCGGTCGTTGAAATAAACGGTTCGGGAGACCTTTATCTCGCCGGCGATTACACGATTAAGAAGATTGAAAGCAACGGTTCGGGAAAATTAATAAAGTAAATTTGAAAAAAGATTCCAAACCCGATTATATCGGAGCAGATTACAATTTTGATACACCGCTGTCATCATCCGTGATAGACGAATTACCGTTGTGGTCTGCTCCATTCGGGTTGAAACTGCTGGACACCGTAGTTTACAGGAAGAACATTACGGCTCTCGATATAGGATTCGGGACGGGTTTCCCTCTAATAGAACTCGCGCAGCGGCTTGGAAATTCCTCTGTTGTTTACGGCATAGACCCGTGGCGTCCTTCGCACAAAAGGGCGAAATTCAGAATTAATTTCTTCGGAATCAGGAACGTGAAACTACTTTTCGCCGCGGCGGAGAAAATTCCGCTCGTAGACAATTCAGTTGACCTTATAATTTCGAACAACGGTATAAATAATGTTCAGGACGCCGACAAGGTTTTCAGTGAATGCGGAAGAATTGCGAAGAAAGGCGCTCAGTTCGTCGCTACTGTTAATCTTGACGGGACGATGAAAGAATTCTATCAGGCATTTTTCAAGGTGTTAAAAAAATACCGCATGAAAACGGAGGCCGACAGTCTCAAGAAACACATTTACGAAAAAAGAAGACCTTTAAACGAAATTGTATCCCTTTTCACGAGACACGGTTTCAGAATGAACAACGTAAAAGAGTATGAGTTCACTATGAAATTTTCCGATACGGATGCATTCTTCGGTCATTCTCTAATCAGAACCGGTTTCCTTCCGAACTGGGAGAAGGTGCTTTCAAAAGGAAGCCGAAAAAAGTTATTCAAAGAAGTATTAGAAGAAATGAAACCGGCAGCGGATGGAAGTTACTCTCTGACGATACCGTTCGCGGTCTTTAATTCCATAAAGTCATAAAAAAATAATTTAACTAAAGCAATTAATAGCAAAAATAGTCCGCGATACACTCCGTATTATTTTCACCCCGGCAATAGCAATCCGAAATTGCCAAAATCTCCTGAAAATTCAATTTTATAGTTTTTTGAAATGACAAAAATGGCTTTACTTTTATAATAATTACTTACTATATTAACATCTGGAATATTGATTCAGAAATGTTAATAAAGAATTTGAGCAAATGGTCGGCTCATGATTAGCGGGTCATCGTATGATTGCCAGACAGTAATAAGAAACATCACCTTATTATCAGGAGTCAGAAAATTTTAATGAACGAGAAATGAAAAAGATTATTCTTTGCTTCATTTGTATTCTTTTCGTAACCGCATCGGCGTCCTCTCAAAACGGCACACAATTAATTTATAATTCGGGAAATTACGGCATAACTGTTTTTAATACGGTGAAACCGACAGGCGGGATAAAAAGAATTTTAATACAACTCGGTCTTTACAATATTTC
>CALGII010000096.1 GCA_937915485.1 uncultured Ignavibacteriota bacterium
AATCTGATTGTTTCCGATTAACTCCGTCAAAGTATCGTCGCTGCAGAAGTAATTTCCTTCGCCATGCGCGACGGGAAGTTCAATGTTTTCCTTGATGCCGTACTTGTAAGTAAAGATACTTTTATTATTTTCTACTTTCAAGGTTACAGTTTTACAAACGAACTTCAGGTTCTCGTTTTTCAGAAGCGCCCCCGGCAGAAGTCCCGATTCGCAAAGAATCTGAAACCCGTTGCATATTCCAATCACGATACCGCCTCTATCGGCGAACCTGACAACATCCTTCATTATGCTCGAGAATCTTGAGATGGCGCCGCACCTCAGGTAATCTCCGTAAGAAAAACCGCCGGGCAGGATTACGATGTTCCTGTCGCCGACCGCTCCGTCCTTGTGCCATAAGAATTTCGTGTCCGCTCCGATTATTTCCTTGAAAACGTGATAAGCGTCATGGTCGCAGTTTGAACCCGGAAAAACGACTATACCCACTCTTGCTTTAGGCATCAGGACTTTTCCTCCGTGATTTCATACGTGAAGTCTTCCATTACCGGATTCGCGAGAAGTTTTTTGCAGGCTTCGCCCGCAATCTTTTCCGCTTCAGCCCTGTCTATAGCGTCAATCTTAAGTTCGATGTATTTGCCGATTCTCGTGTCGGTTACTTTATCGTATCCGAGGGACTTTAAAGAGTGCTCAACGGCTTTGCCCTGAGGGTCGAGAATTGTTTTTCTGAGAGTGGTCAAAATCTTAGCAATGTACATATATTATTTGTTGTCTTTTATTTTCTTGCTTAATGATTCAAGAATATCTTCGGTTAACTGCTTTTCCTTGTTCGCTTTTTTCTTCTTGCTTTCTTTCGTAGAGTCTTTGGCGCTGTCTTTCTTTGAAACCTTGCCCGTGTTGTATTCCTCCGATTCTTCTTTCGATACCTTTTCGGTTTCTTTCAGCATCGGGGATACAATTTTCTTTTCCTTTATTTCGGACTTCTTCGGCGTTTCGAGTCGCATTTCTTCGTTAAGGTTCCTGTCGGATTCCGTTTTTTCCGAAGGCTGATACAATTTCTGCTTGACATCATCGGATTTTGCATCAGGGGAAACGCCCGACCTGAATTCATCGATGCCTTTAGTTTCGGTCCTCGGCGCGCCTTCGCGGTAGGTTTCGTTCACGCCTGTCTTAACTTCCGTTTTCTTCGAAATTCTGGAATCCCTCCCGATTTCCATATCGTTTGTAATCTCGCGCCCCGCGATGTTTTCGTCTTTCTTCACCGTCGGAGGAGGAACGGGAGTTTCGCTTGTCTGCTGAGATATTGTTACGCTTTCCTGCTTCTTGTCAAAGTCTGTGTTGTTGACGATATAATAATACCCGAATACGATTACCGCGACAACCGTAAGGCTCATCGCGGGAACCGTCCAGACGAGCGATTTCTTCCCGAACAACAGCGAAAATATTCCTTCGCTCCGTTTCGCGGGTTTCTTCTCCGCCTCTATCAAGTTAATGCGCTTGAGCAGTTCGTTTTCGAAACCCTCGCGGGCTTTAACCTTAGGAAGTTTAAGGAGTTTATGCCTTATGTCAATATGTTCGTCTTCGCGGTTCAATTTATTTCTTTGTAAGGGTAAATGTCACTCAATAATTTTTTTAATTTTTCGCGCGCCCTGTTAATTCTTGATTTCACCGTGCCCATCGGCAGTCCCGTTATCTTTGCTATCTCTTCGTATTCAAGTTCCTGTATGTCCCTGAGAATAATTATGCTTCTGAAATCCTCTTCCAGCGAATTTATCGCCTGCTGAATGTAATGATTTTCGATTCCCGAATTCGCATTGTCTTCGGGCGAAAATCCCGAATCCTTCAGGTCGAAGTCCTTTTCGTTCTCGGGGTCGAAGTCGCTTATCGATATCGTGCTCATCCTGCTCTTCTTCTTCGCGTTTGTCTTCGCTGTATTAACGGCTATTGTATAGAACCAGGTTGAGAATTTCGCGATTTCCTTGTAGAGATGCTTTGAACGGAATACTTTCACGAAAGTATCCTGCGCAAGGTCCTCTGCCTCATCCCTGTCGCCGGTGTACCTGAA
>CALGII010000097.1 GCA_937915485.1 uncultured Ignavibacteriota bacterium
ATTCTCGATATCTTCGCGCGCAACGCCCGCACTTCGCAGGCGAAACTTCAGGTCGAACTCGCCCAACTCAAGTATTCTCTGCCCAGACTTACACGCCAGTGGACACACCTGTCGAAACAGTACGGCGGCATAGGCACGAAAGGTCCCGGCGAAACTCAGATTGAGACCGACAGGCGGCTTATTAAAAAAAGAATTTCGGTTCTCAAAGAAAAACTGAATAAGATAAACGTTCAGCGCGCGACTCAAGCGCTCGAACGAAAAAATTTCTTCCGCCTCTCGCTAGTCGGTTACACGAACGTTGGGAAATCCACCCTGCTTAATATACTCACTGATTCCGACGTTTATGTCGAGGATAAACTCTTCGCGACGCTCGATACTTCCACCCGCGTTCTCGGTATTAAAAAATTCGACGGCGAGGAAATTATTTCAAGATTTCCTAAAAAGGTGCTCATCTCCGATACCGTAGGCTTCATTAAAAATCTTCCGCATAATCTCATCGAATCCTTTAAATCGACTCTTTCGGAAGTCGTCGAGTCAGACGTGCTCCTTCACGTCATCGACGCCTCAAGCCCGAACTTTGAAGAGCAAATGTCCGTTGTTAAAGATACACTTGATGAAATCGGAGTGAAACACGGACGCATTATAGAAGTCTTTAATAAAGTTGACAGCCTGAAAAACAAGGAAATCCTTTCGGGACTCAAGCAGAAACATAATGACGCGGTGTTTATCTCTGCGAAAAAAGGACTGAATATTTCTTCGCTCCTGAAAAAAATCAAGGATACGATTACTTCTGAAGACGCGGAAACAGTGATTAAACTCAAACCGCACGACTATAAAGGACTGAATGAAATTTATCAAAAATCGGAAGTTAAAGAAGTGAAATACCTGAAAACCGGAATAAGAGTAAAAGTAAAATCTAATAATTCTAATCTCGAATATCTCGGAACAAAAAATAAATATTATGAGCAGCACGGAATATAAAGGAGTCGATTACTATCTTCTCGACGACATCTTCACCGAAGAAGAAAAAGCGATACGCGATACAGTCAGGGACTTCGTCTCAAACGAAGTCATTCCTGTTATAGAAAAGTACAATCAGGATATGAAGTTTCCGAAAGAACTGATTCCAAAAATGGCGGAACTCGGCATCTTTGGCCCAACTCTTCCTCCCGAATACGGCGGTATGGGTATAAACAATATCGCTTACGGTCTCATCATGCAGGAACTCGAGCGCGGCGACAGCGGAATTCGCAGTTTCGCCTCCGTTCAGTCGGGGCTCGTGATGTATCCCGTTTACACTTTCGGCAGCGAAGAGCAGAAAAAATTCTGGCTTCCCAAACTCGCCTCTGCCGAAAAAATCGGATGCTTCGGCCTCACAGAGCCTGACTTCGGCAGCAATCCCGGTGGTATGATTACCAAAGCCGAAAAAACGAGCGGCGGATATCTGCTCAACGGAGCAAAGATGTGGATTACTAACGGCTCAATCGCCGATGTGGCAGTCGTCTGGGCGAAACTCGACGGAAAAGTCCGAGGCTTTCTCGTCGAAAAAGGCACTAAAGGATTTTCCGCGCCTGAAACAAAAGGCAAACTCTCGCTCCGCGCCTCCGTTACATCCGAACTCGTTTTCGAAGATTGCCTGATTCCCGAAGAAAATATTCTCCCGAAAAGCGAAGGACTCAAGTCCCCGCTGATGTGCCTCACGCAGGCGCGCTACGGAATCGCCTGGGGCGTCGTCGGTCTCGCGATGGAATGCTACAACACCGCTCTCGAATACTCGAAATCGAGAATTCAGTTCGGCAAGCCGATTGCCGCATTCCAGATAACTCAGGAGAAACTCGCGTATATGCTGACCGAAATTACTAAAGCGCAATTACTTTGCCTGCGCCTCGGTCAGTTAAAGGATAACGGTAAAATGAGACCGCAGCACGTTTCTATGGCGAAAAGAAATAATTGCGAAATTGCAAAGAACATCGCGTCAATGGCAAGAGAAATGCTGGGCGCCAACGGAATACTCGATGAATACCCCGTGATGCGGCATTTGAACAATATTGAATCCGTAAAGACTTATGAAGGCACGCACGAAATGCATACGCTGATTCTCGGCGAAGATGTAACAGGAATTTCTGCGTTCGAATAATTATATTGTCCTATGAAAAAATTCGCCATACCGCTGATTTACAGAAGCAACCTGATTTCCCGTATAAAGAAAATCCGGGAAATGTCAGACCCGCGAAAGAAAGACTATTCGCCTACCGTTCTCGATTTCGGACCCGTGGATTTCTTAATCGCGCGCCATTTCGGATTCTGCTACGGCGTGGAAAACGCGATTGAAATTTCATATAAGGCTATCGAGGAAAATAACGGAAAAAGAATTTTTCTACTGAGCGAAATGATTCACAATCCCGAGGTCAACGGTGACTTGCTTGACCGCGGCGTCAGATTTATCTGCGATACGAAAGGAAATCAGATTATCGGCTGGAATGAACTAGAGAAAGATGACATAGTAATAATTCCCGCCTTCGGTACCACGGTCGAAATTCAAAGGAAACTTGATGAAATCGGAATCACGACTCTGAAATACGATACGACATGCCCATTCGTCGAAAAAGTCTGGAACAGAGCCGCGTCTCTCGGCAAGAGCGGATTCACCGTAATCGTTCACGGCAAGCATAAACACGAGGAAACACGGGCGACCTTCTCTCACAGCAAGGAAGACGCGCCTACAGTTATAGTCAGAAATATCGACGAAGCCGCGATTCTCGGGAAATGCATACTCGGTGAAATTTCCGTCGATGAGTTCATGGAGTTCTTTAAGAACAGGATTTCCCCGGATTTCAATCCTTCGGTTCATCTCGATAAAGTCGGCGTCGTAAACCAGACGACTATGCTCGCGACTGAAACCGAGGCAATCGCTGAATATCTGAGAAACATTATGATTCTGAAATACGGCGCGGGAAAAATTAAAGAGCATTTCGCCGATACACGCGACACGCTTTGCTACGCCACGCACGATAACCAGCGCGCAACGGTTTCCTTGCTTGGACAGAATGCCGATATCGCCGTTGTCGTCGGAGGCTATAACAGTTCGAACACTTCTCACATCGTCGAACTCTGCGAAGAGGTTCTTCCTACTTATTTCATTTCGGGAAGCGATAAGATAACGGATTACGGCTCGATTCGGCATTATAACTTTCACAACAGTACGGAAAGAGAAACGAAAGATTTCATTCCCGTTAAAGACAAGGTGCGCATTATCCTTACGAGCGGCGCTTCCTGCCCTGACGCGGTCGTCGAAGAAGTACTCAAGAAACTGCTGGGCTTATTTAAAGAAACCCGTTCTATAAATGAAGTTGCGGATGAATACGAAAAAACAAAGTAAATTCGTCCGCGCCTGCTCGTATTCCGAACTGAAGGAAAAAGGCAGACTCAAATTTGCAGCGGATAACGGCGGAGAGGCTGCGTTGTTTTTTACAGGCGGAAAAGTTTACGCCGTCGATAACGTCTGCCCTCATAATCATACTCCGAAAATACATCTCGGGTTCATAGAAGGAAATAACGTTCTCTGCCCCGTGCATCTTTATAAGTTTAATCTGAGAACGGGAAAGAACTTAAACAACCAGACTTGCAATCTTCCCGTTTACGAAGTTAGAATCGAAGGCGATGATGTTTTCATCGAAGAGCCGAAATCAAACTCGTTCAATTTCGATTTCTGATGAACACGGAACTCTCCGATATGATTCGAAAAATCTGCCGCGAAGAAGGATTCTTCAAGACGGGTTTTTCGAAAATCGATTCGTTGAGAAATGAATCCGATTATCTCAGGCGGTGGATTTTCGAAGGACGAAACGCGGATATGAACTGGATTTCAAAATCTGTTGATAAACGCGAAAACCCGCGCCTGATAATGGATGACGCCGTATCGATGATTTCTCTCGCATACCTGTACGACACTCCTTTCGATCACGAAACGGATAAACCGAAAATTTCCCGATATGCCTGGGGAAAAGACTATCACAATATCCTGAAGAAGAAACTCAAAACCGTCTGCGGAAAAATCGGGGCGCTGGATTCCGCCGTTAAGACTAAGTATTATGTCGACGACGGTCCCGTGCTCGAAAAATCCTGGGCTGTTAAATCGGGAATCGGCTGGCAGGGAAAACACACGAACGTTATCGAACCCGAATACGGCTCGTTCTTTTTTCTCAGCGAAATCTTAATCAATAAGGAACTCGATTACGATAAACCCGCAGAAGATCTATGCGGCTCCTGCAGCGTGTGCGTCGCAGCCTGCCCTACGGGCGCGATTTATGAGCCGTATAAACTCGACGCGAACCTCTGCATATCCTATCAGACGATTGAAAACCGCGGAGAGATTCCGTCTTTTATCGAAACAGACGGATGGATTTTCGGATGCGATATATGTCAGGACGTATGTCCGTATAACAGGAAAAAATTCTTTACAGACGATAAATCGTTGTTTCCGAATCCCGCGCACTTTAATAAACCCAAAGAAGAACTTTCTTCATTCACCGAAGAACAATTCAACACGGTCTTTTCCGGCACACCGGTCAGAAGAACAAAATACAAAGGGTGGAAAAGAAACCTGTCAAGAACAATTAGTAATTAATAATTAGTAATTAGTAATTAGACTTCTGAAAAGGTTGTTTTTATATTTTGTCATTCCCGCGAAAGTGCGCTCTTTGCGTCCCGATTTATCGGGACGGGAATCCATAACCGAAACACTGATTTTCCCTAACATATTTTATGGATTATGTGCTTTTCAGACGTTTCAAATTATTCGGTGCGGGTCATCAGTTGAAATACGGGACTTTAATTCAAAATTGCCTAAAAAAAAATGCCGTCAGATCTTTCGACCTGACGGCACAAAATTTCCGATATCCGCTCCGCCCGCAAAGAACGCGGCTTCACACGGAAGTCAGATATGATTATTTCTTCACTGCCTTCTTAAGAGCCGCGGTTTTTGCCGCCGCTTTCTTTTTTTCTTCCGCGCCGAACAGCGAGCCGTGCTTATATTCTACCGACGCTCTTGCCGCCGCGAGCCGCGCTATCGGGACTCTGAACGGCGAGCAGGACACGTAAGCGAGTCCTAACTGATGACAGAATTCGACAGAATTCGGCTCACCGCCGTGTTCGCCGCATATTCCGAGTTTGATGTCGGGACGCGTCGATTTGCCTTTCGCTACCGCGATTTTCATGAGTTCGCCAATTCCGAACCTGTCGATTACCTGGAACGGATCGACCGGCAGTATGCGCTGCTTCAGATAATCGGGAAGGAACGAGCCGATGTCGTCTCTCGAAAATCCGAATCCCATCTGCGTGAGGTCATTCGTTCCGAACGAGAAGAACTGCGCGTACTTCGCGATGAAATCCGCTACGAGCGCCGCTCTCGGAATCTCTATCATTGTTCCCGTCATCCTGAAGAATTTCTTCAGTCCGAACTTGTCGCATACTTCCTTATATACTCTGTCTATAATCTGATACTGGTGCTTCAGTTCCCTTGACGTGCATGTAACGGGAATCATGATTTCGGGAAGGGGCTTCTTGCCTTCCTGAATGAGTTCTGCGGTCGCATCGTAAATCGCCCTGACCTGAACTTCCGTGATTTCAGGATACGTTATTCCGAGCCTGACTCCTCTGTGTCCGAGCATCGGATTGTTTTCGTGCAATGAATCCGCTCTGTTGTTGAACTCTTCAACCGAAATGCCGAGGCTTTCCGCGAGTTTCGCTCTTTCATCGACGTTGTTCGGTACGAATTCGTGCAGCGGCGGGTCGAGAGTCCTGATTGTCACCGGGAATCCGTCCATCGCTTCGAGCGTGCCTTTCATGTTGTTCTTTATATACGGGAAAAGTTCGTTGAGCGCCGCTTTTCTTTCATCTTCCGTACCCGACATTATCATCTTCCTCAGAAGGAACAACGGCTGTTCGGAATTTTTTCCGTAGAACATGTGCTCGGTTCTGAAAAGTCCGATGCCTTCCGCTCCGAAACTTCTCGCCTTTGCTGCGTCTTCGGGTGTGTCAGCGTTCGTTCTCACCTTCATCACTCTTACCTTGTCGCAAATCTTCATGAAGTTCCTGAAATTTTCATTCTCAACGTCAACGTCCATCATTTCGAGGCTTCCGACGTAAACATTGCCCTTCGTACCGTTAAGCGAAATCCATTCGCCTTCGCGCACCGTGATGCCGCCGGCTCTGAAATATTTTTCTTCGAGATTGACTTCGATTTCGCCCGCGCCGACGATGCAGCACTTGCCCCATCCGCGCGCTACGAGCGCCGCGTGCGACGTCATTCCGCCGCGCGCCGTCAGAATCGCTTCCGCCGCTCTCATTCCTTCGATATCTTCCGGATTCGTTTCTTCTCTTACGAGAATTACCTTCTTGCCCTGCTTCTTCCATTCAACCGCTTCCGCGGCAGTGAATACAACCTGTCCTGTCGCGCCGCCCGGTCCCGCGGGTAGTCCTTTCGTTATGCGCTGAGCCGCCTGTTCCGCCGACGGTAAAAGCACCGGGTGAAGCAGTTCGTCCAACTGGTCGGGTCTTACTCTCGTTACCGCTTCTTCCGCGCTTATGAGTCTTTCCTTGTACATATCTGCTGCCATCTTCACCGCCGCCGCGCCGTTTCTCTTTCCGACCCTGCACTGAAGCATATAGAGCGTGCCTTCCTGAATCGTGAATTCGAGGTCAAGCATGTCGTGATAGTGCTTTTCAAGATTGAGTTCAATCTTGTGCAACTGCTTGTAAACTTGCGGCATCGCCGTTTCGAGAGAATCGAGGTGAGCATTGTGCTCGGATTTTCCGACTTCGTTAATCGGATTCGGAGTCCTGATACCCGCTACGACATCTTCGCCCTGAGCGTTTACGAGCCATTCACCGTAGAAATAATTTTCGCCCGTGGCGGGATTTCTCGTGAACGCTACGCCCGTCGCCGACGATTCGCCCATGTTGCCGAATACCATCGACTGCACGTTTACCGCTGTTCCCCATTCGTCGGGAATACCTTCGATTTTCCTGTAGGAAATCGCGCGCCTGCCGTTCCACGACTGGAACACCGCGCCGACCGCGCCCCATAACTGGTCCATCGCGTCTTCCGGGAAAGGTTTTCCGAGAACTTCAAAAACTTTCGCCTTGTAAATATCGACGAGTTCCTTCAAATCATCAGCCGTCAGTTCGGTGTCGAGTTTGTAACCCTTCGACTCTTTCATCTTGTGAAGTTCTTTCTCCAACTGCTGGCGAACGCCTTTGCCTTCTTCAGGTTCGATGCCCGCGGCTTTTTCCATTACGACGTCGGAGTACATCTGTATAAGCCTTCTCTGCGAGTCATAAACGAATCTCGGATTGCCCGTCTTCGTGATGAGACCTTCGCGGGTGATGTCGTTGAGACCGACGTTCAGAACGGTTTCCATCATTCCCGGCATCGAACTTCTCGCGCCGGAACGGACTGAAACCAGAAGTGGATTGACTTTGTCGCCGAACTTCGCGCCCATCTGTTTTTCTACTCTTTCGAGCGCTTTGAGAACCTGTCCTTTTAATTCCTTCGGGTATTTCTTCTTGTTCTTATAGTAAGCGGTACAAACTTCAGTGGTAATAGTGAAACCTGCCGGAACGGGCAGACCAATGTTTACCATTTCCGCGAGATTAGCACCTTTTCCTCCTAATAAAGTTTTCATGTTAGCCTTACCATCGGCTTTCTTGCCGCCGAAATAATAGACATATTTTGTAGCCATATCGGTTAAATCCTGTTTAGTTTATTGTGAAAAGTTTATCATTTAAAGTACTCAATTTATTATTGAGTTTGTAGTCAAAAAACAGTGAATTTTTGGATAAAATGGCAAGAATTTAGTGGCAAAAAGGGCAAAAACGGTTCATTAAGGCAAGAGCAGTCATTCAGTTAGCAGTTAGCAATTAACGATTAACAATTAGAGCGAGAGTTCTGCCACGGATTGACACTGATTTTTACGGATTAGAACAAGAGTGTTCACCACAAAGGAGCACAGAGATTTATAAGCATAAAAAAGGGCGGAAATTTCGTTATGCGTTTTTATGTATAAAGTCTTGATAAAAATATTTAATATGTTTTATTATTCATTTCAAGCGTTTACAGCGTATGTTTCACAGAAGAAAAATAATATTGAATCTTGTCGACGAGTTCGGCAAGAAGATTGAAAAAGGCAGGTTCTACCAATTGCTTTTCCTCGCAAGCAGGATGCAGAAGGAACCCGATTTCCATTTCGTGCCTCTGGGTGATTCGCTGATTTCATTTCTCGCGGAGAACGACGTGAGGGTTATGAAAAAATACGGGTATCTCGCGGAGTCGGATGACGTGGTACTGAAATCGATGCCGAAGGAAGCCGCGCTGCCCGACGAGGCGAAGGCGGTTCTGAGGTCGCTGAGAAAAGAGTCGGGCAAGTTTCCCGCGAAGGTACTGAACGATTACATTATGAAGGTTTTCCCGCCTAAAGGCAAGACGGACGCGGGCGGCGGCGCAGGGGAAAAATTCGTTTACTCTCTGGGATACGAGGGAAAGGATATTGACGAGTACATTTTTACTCTTCTGCAAAACGGCGTGACGCTGCTTTGCGACGTGAGGAAAAATCCGCTCAGCATGAAGTTCGGTTTTTCCAAGAGCCAGCTGAAATCGTTCTGCGAAAGTGTGAATATAACGTACAGGCATTTCCCGGAATTCGGGATTGAGACGGAGAAGAGGAAAGGGCTTGAGAACGCTTCGGATTTTAAGAATTTGTTTGACAATTACGAGAAGAACATACTTCCGAAGAAAGCGAAAGAGATTCAGGATTTGCTTGACACGGTCGCGGGATACGAAAGAGCGGCGTTCACGTGCTACGAGGCGGACGCCGATATGTGCCACAGGTCGAGGCTGATTAAAGCGGCGGGACT
>CALGII010000098.1 GCA_937915485.1 uncultured Ignavibacteriota bacterium
TTCCCTTGACCGCTTCTTTGAAGACAGTCTTTCCGTCCTGATGAACGAAGTGCATCTTTTTGTCAACAGTTTCGTGTGTCGGAGGATTAAGACTTCCCCCTCCGGGCTGATACAGGAACTCGCCGCCGTTTCCGTCTATGTGCAGAATCGAATCGAGAACGCCCGATGACTTGTCCTCGGTCGGCTCAAGCAGAAATCCCGCTGCGCCGTCGCCGAACAATACACAGGTGTTTCTGTCCTCAAAATCTATTATGCTTGTCATTTTATCGGCGCCTATCAAAAGCACCTTTTTGCAAGTTCCGTTTTCAATGAACTGTACCGCTGTGTTCAATCCGAAAATAAATCCCGAACAGGCGGCGGATAAATCGAACCCCCAGCAATTTTTCGCGCCGAGTTCTTTCTGAACAAGCGCTGCCGTCGAAGGATAGAACATGTCGGGAGTTACCGTCGTTACTATTATCAAATCTATTTCTTCTGCCGATATGCCTCTTTTTTCCAGTATCATCCTCGCGGCTCTGATAGCCGCATACGATGTCGGCTGGTCTTTCTCAAGATACCTTCTTTCCGATATGCCCGTCCTCGTTTTTATCCAGTCATCGGTTGTATCCAGATAATCTTCAAAATATTTGTTTGTAACTGTCTTGTCGGGGAAATAATGCCCAACTGCACTGACAAATGCATTGTAAGGCGTTTTTTTGCTCATTGTTTATCCTTTAATTTCTTTTGGTTCTTCTATGGTTTCGTCTGATGAATCCGTATTTGCCGAACCGCTCTTGTGTGTTTCGAAATGAAACTCATCCGAGCCTTTCTTCAGTTTGACACGGACTTTAGTATTTTCTTTTATGCTTCCTTTTAATATTTCCTCGCTGAGAGGATCTTCGAGGTAGTTCTGTATTGCCCGCCTCAAAGGTCTCGCCCCGTATGTCTGGTCGAAACCCTTATCCGCTATGAATTCTTTCGCGGGCTTTGAAACTTCTATAACTATATTCTGATGGCTGAGTCGCTTTTGCATTTTCTCTATCGATATATCGACAATCTGCAGTATGCTGTCCCTGTTTAACTGATGGAATACTATGAAATCGTCAATCCTGTTCATGAACTCGGGCGAGAAGACTTTCTTAACTGCATCGTCAATCGATGTTTTCATCTTTTCGTATTTAGTGATGTCTTTAGAATCGCCGAACCCGAGCACCTTGTCGAGTTTTATGTCGCGTGTGCCTATGTTGGACGTCATAATAAGTATCGTATTTTTGAAATCAACTTTACGTCCGAGCCCGTCGGTAAGCGAGCCGTCGTCAAGCACCTGAAGGAGTACGTTGAACGTATCGGGATGCGCTTTCTCAACTTCGTCAAGCAGTACAACGCTGTAAGGCTTACGCCTGACTTTCTCCGTCAACTGACCGCCTTCTTCGTATCCGACGTATCCCGGAGGGGCGCCTACGAGTCTCGACACGTTGAATTTTTCCATATATTCGCTCATATCAACGCGGATTAAAGCGTCTTCTGAATCGAACAGGAATTTCGCGAGTTGCTTTGCTAGTTCGGTTTTTCCTACACCCGTCGGTCCGAGGAAAATGAACGAGCCTATGGGTCTGTTCGGGTCTTTCAAGCCCGCCCTTGCCCTTCTGATGGATTTGGAGATTTTTTCTATCGCTTCATCCTGACCGATAATTACTTTTTTCAGGTATTCTTCCATGTTGACGAGTTTCTCCGTTTCGGACTCTGCTACCTGATTCACGGGAATTCCCGTCATCATCGCGACGACATCAGCGACGTTCTGCGCGTTTACCTCGTAAAAAGTGTTCTGTGATTTAAGGTCCCAGTCGAATTTCGCCTCTTCGAGTTCTGATAAAAGCCTCTTTTCCTTGTCTCTAAGTTTCGCCGCCTCTTCATAGTTCTGCTGCTTGATTACCTGCGTTTTTTCTACCTTTACTGATTCAATGTCCGCTTCGAGTTTAGCGAGGTCTTCAGGCACGATTATATGCGCAAGGTGAACTCTCGAGCCCGCTTCATCCATTACGTCAATCGCCTTGTCGGGGAGAAACTTGTCCGTGATGTACCTGTCGCTCAGTCTTACCGCTTCCTGTATAGCCTCGTCGGAATACCTTACCGAATGATGTTCCTCGTACTTTCCTTTTATGTTATTAAGAATCTGTATCGTTTCCTCAACCGTCGTCGGCTCGACCATTATTTTCTGAAATCTTCTGTCGAGCGCGCCGTCTTTTTCGATGTACTGCCTGTACTCGTTAAGCGTCGTCGCTCCGATGCACTGCAGTTCACCTCTCGACAATGCGGGCTTGAAAATATTCGATGCGTCGAGCGACCCGCTCGCGCCTCCCGCGCCTACAATTGTATGAAGTTCGTCAATGAAAAGAATCACGTCCCTCGCTTTTTCCAGTTCGTTCATCACCGCTTTCATTCTTTCCTCGAACTGCCCCCTGTATTTCGTGCCTGCTACAAGGGCTGCCAGATCAAGTGTTACCACGCGCTTGTTGTGAAGCACTCTCGAAACTGTCTTTTGAATAATTCTTAAAGCAAGCCCTTCGGCGATTGCTGTCTTACCCACGCCCGGCTCGCCTATAAGCACGGGGTTGTTCTTTTTTCTCCTGCTTAATACCTGTGCAACGCGCTCAATTTCTTTTTCCCTTCCTACAATCGGGTCGAGTTTGTTCTCTGCCGCCAGTTTTGTAAGGTCACGCCCGAAATTGTCAAGAACAGGTGTCTTCGACTTGTCGGTCTTCTTGTCCTGCGACTGCTTCTGCGGTATCGGCGTGACGCTTCCCGTCGGTTTTCCTGTTAGTATGTTCACAAGTTCTGTTTTCACCGCGTCATACGTAACTCCGTATTGATGAAGTATCTGCGCCGCGAGATTGTCATCCTCGCGCAGCATAGAGAGCAAGAGATGCTCCGTTCCAATAATATCCGATTTGAATAATTTTGCCTCGAGATAAGTTATCTTAAGAACCTTCTCCGCCTGTTTCGTCAAAGGTATGTTTCCCACAGTAAGCGAACTGCCTGCATGCTTAACGGTATCCTCTATAGTTTTCTTTAACTGTGCAATCTCAACTGATAGATTTCTAAGGATGTTAATAGCCAGACCCTCACCCTCTCTGAATATACCGAGGAGCAAATGTTCCGTGCCTATATAATCGTGACCAAGCCTGATTGCTTCTTCCCTGCTCAGTCTGATAACTTCTTGTACCCTTTGCGAAAAATTACTGTCCATAATTGCTCCTTTTTACGTGTTTCTTTAATATGCTTCCGATTAATTCCGAAACACGGAATTCATCTGAATTTTCTATGTCTTTTCTCTGTACCAAACTAATTAAAACGCCGTCTTTCAACAATGCAATTTGCGGTGATGATGGCGGAAAGCCCGTGAAATATTTCCTCACTTCTTCTACTGCTCTTTTTTCCATTCCCGCGAATACTGTCACGAGATTTTCAGGTAAATACCCGTTCGCGCTGGCATGATCAACCGCTAATTTCAGTCCCGGACGCGCTTTTCCTGCGGCGCATCCGCATACGGAATTAACGAAAGCAAGCGTATACCCCTTTCTTCCAAATTCTCGATTCACCTCTTCGGGTGTGTATAACTCCCTGAATCCTATCGCAACCGCTTCTTCTCTCATCGGTTTTACTAAATTCGGGTCGTATGTGTTCAGTTCAAATATCATATGTTTGTGTTTTTATAAAATAAAACACGTGTATCAATTATTTAATTTCAAATATTTATCGAACCAGTTTCTGCGCATTTCGCTTACTTCTTTTCTGTACGTTCTCAGGTAATGGTCGCCGTTTTCAAACAATTTTACATCAATATCCGCCTGATATATAGGTTTCAGCAACCTGTAAAGATCAGCCGAATCTTTATAAGTAACTTTATCGTCGCCTGTACCGTGAATCATCAGCAATGGTGTTGTTACGTTCATGCTGCCGTAAAAGTTCACTGCCGAACGTAAATCCATTTCTCGCGCAATCATATCGGGACTGTATTTGCTGAATTTCGCATAAAACTTGTTTTTCAGTTTCGCGTTCAGTTCAAAATTGCGTCTTAGATTCGCAAGACCCGCCACGGATATCGCGCATTTGAGAAATTTCACCCGCGTGAGCAACAGATACGTAATCATACCTCCGCGGCTCCATCCTTCAACGCCGGTGTTTTCACCATCGTATTCCTCAATTTCCATTCCCGCTTTTAATACGTTAACCACATCGTTTAACTCCGCTCCGCCGAACTCATCCGTATTCCTGTACTGTGATGAAATTACAATATAACCCCAGGATGCTATCTCTCCCAATATTCCGTAAGCGAGAAAATCATCGAGTCTTCCGTCTTTCTCATCGCCTCCCCTGTTCCATACTATCAATGGAAGTCTTTCATTTATTTTATTGGGCTTTGCAAGATATCCTTTGATTAAATAACCGTCTGAATGATAAAGTATTGAGTAAACATCAACTCCGTCGATTACAGCGTCTCCCCATCCTTTGCGGATGAAGTTCGTTTGATTATCATCGAGGATTACTTTCGCCTGTTCCTTTATTATTCGTAACGTCATAGTATAATTTATAAAAATTAAGATTATATGTTAAGTCAAATATGAAGTAATATAATTCTCTGTTATTACAATATATTAGATGGGTATAATTACTTTTCGCATCAAATTTACTTAATATGAATGTTTTTGATTCATATTCATAAAATAAATTAGTTAGAAGTTCTTTTATCCACCTTCACATTAGTGCGCGCCTAATCTCGTAAAATATTCAACGTTATAGAGAGTCTCTGATTTTATGAAATTCTATTAACGTATCAGAGAGTCTCTGATTTTATGAAATAAAATCAGGACTCTGCTCTCGCTCTTCCGAGAGTCCCCCGATGAATCGGGGAGACTCTCGATTACGATACAAAGAGTCCCATCAGGGACAACAGTTTCTCCCAATAAAAAAAGAGGCGGTGTAACCGCCTCTTTATTATATTTAATATTTACCCTTGTCT
>CALGII010000099.1 GCA_937915485.1 uncultured Ignavibacteriota bacterium
TCCGTCGGCGCTTTCCTGTACGCGTCGGATTGCTTTATGAATTTTTCAAGGTCGCTTTCGAGAATGTCCTTGTTGTTCTTCCAGTTCCAGTATGAATTGAATGATTTCTGGTATGACTTTAACTGTTCCTTAACCGCGTCGTCGGCGTGCTTCTGGAATCTCGTATCCAGCGAAGTATATACTTTTAATCCGTCCCTGTAAAGGTCGAACCCGTATTTTTCCGCTTTCTCCTGCATCAACTGCCTTACATATTCCGTGAATTCGGGCGCGGAAGATTCATTGCTTATTTCCTGCTGGTTGTATGCGACGCGCACCGGACCGTTCGCGATTGACTCCATTACTTCCTTCGTAATGTAATTCTCCTCGTACATCGCGTTCAGAACCAGCGCTCTTCTCTTCTTAGCGTTCTCGGGGTACTCAATGGGGTCGTAATTCGTCGGCGATTTCAACAGCGAAACCAGCAAAGTGCATTCGTCAAGGGAAAGATCTTTGCTCGTTTTGCTGAAATACGTGTTTGCCGCGGCTTCGATTCCGTAAGCGCCCTTTCCGAAATATACAGTGTTAAGGTAATAAGTGAGAATTTCCTCTTTGGTGTACGTCCGCTCTATCTGTACCGCGGTCATCGCTTCGCGGAGTTTCCTGTTGAAGGTCATTTCCTTCCTGTTGAGGTACAGGTTGCCGGCAAGTTGCTGCGTGATTGTAGAGGCGCCTTCCTTCTTGAGCCTGAAACTTAACAAGTTCTTTACCATCGCCTGAACTATGCGCTGGACATCGACACCCCAATGGCTGAAAAATTTCCTGTCTTCGGTCGCGACGAGAGCGTTAATCATATCCTTCGGAATGTCCTTGTACGTTACCTTCGTGCGGTTTTTCAGGAAAAACTTGTCGATTAATTCGCCGTCGTCCGAATAAATTTTTGTCGCTTCTTCAATTTTCGGATTCTCGAGTTCGGACAGCGAAGGAAGCGACTGAGCGAGAAAAACAAGGTATCCCGTAACCACGAAAAATACTGATATAAGTACAATCAGAACGAAGCCGAATGAGAACTTCTGCTTCGTGTTTTTCTTCGACATTTTTTTCCGGTAATTCCTGTCACCGAAAAATTTATCGAGTTCCGCTTCCTTGTTATTTTTTGTTTTACCGAACATTTTATGCTTCAAACTCTTCAAGTACCGAATCAACGATTTTCTTGCCGCTGAAATCGTAGTATTTCTTTAATGTGAACTTATTTCCTGAAAATACGCCGTAACTGAAACTCTTCATCCAGTCGCCCAGATTAATGTAGCATCCTTTTTCCCGTTTTATCATCAGAGGCTTGTGCCTGTGACCCATCACGACGAAATTGTAACCTTCTTCCACTTTCTTCAGCCCCGCGTCAAGCAGTCCGTCCTTCTGCGAATAATCCTTTTGCGAGGTGTATCCGCGGGACTTGGAGGATGTATGCTTAGCCAGCCATAGTCCAATGTCAGGATGTATTAACGAATAAAAAAACTGCGATACCCGGTTTCTCAGAATCACTTTCATTATCTTGTAACCCGTATCCTTGTACGCGAGCCCGTCGCCGTGATGAATATAGAATTTCTTTCCGTTAATTTCTCTCTCAATATGACGGTGAAGAATCGGGACGCCGAATTCTTCCTCGAAATATTTACCCCGCCAGAAATCGTGATTTCCGGCGAGGTACGTAATCTTTGTTCCCGCTTTTACAAGGTCGTATATAGCGGAGAAAACCCTGTAATGACCCTTGGGAACTACCTGCCTGTACTCAATCCACGAATCGAAAAAATCGCCGTCGATTATAAGTTCCTCCGCTTTTCTCGAGACAAGCAGTTTCAGAAAATCAATAAGAATATCTTCCTGTTCTTTTCCGTGCTCGTAATGAACCATACCGAGATGCGCATCCGACAGGAAGTAATATTCTCCGTTCATTAAAACTTATTTTACCTTTACGCTTACGGTGAAGTTCTTTGTGGCTATCTTGCAGATGCCTGATTCGGTGCTGCAATAGCCGAACTTGACCGTTCCGGAAACCGAAATTGTCGTTCCGCTTTCAACGTTGCCGTTGACTTTAAAATTGTATTTTATCTGAGAATTCGTCAGGTAATCGCCGTCTCCGCCCGAATAATCCTGTACGCCCTGACCCGTTATGCCGTCACCCGATATGCTGACTTCCATAGGCGGTTCTTTGGGTATTTTTACTTTCGGACCGTGCTTGAACTTGATTATAAGCGTTCCGGTCGTGCCCGGTTTGTAAGATTTCTTTGCAACTGTTACCTTTACCGTCGGAGCCGACTGAGCCGAAGCATCGTTCTGCATCATTACGGCAAAAAATCCGATCACGAGAATTAATGCCAATACTCTGATTTTCATA
>CALGII010000100.1 GCA_937915485.1 uncultured Ignavibacteriota bacterium
CAGGAAGCGTTCGGAATGATGTTCCACGACACGTTCTGGCAGACCGAAACGGGATGCATAGTCGTCTCGAACTATCCCGGAATGAAAATAAAACCCGGCTCGATGGGAAAACCGTTCCCCGGCATAGAAGCAACCGTCGTTGATTTGAAAACATTCCAGCCGATTGAAAGAAAAGGTATAGTTGGAATGATAGCGTTAAAACCGGGATGGCCTTCTATGATAAGGACTTACTGGAACAACGAAATTACTTACAAAAGTAAATTCCAGAACGGCTGGTATCTTTGCGGCGACAGGGCGAGCATAGATGAAGAGGGATATTTCTGGTTCGTCGGGCGCGACGATGACGTCATAAACACGGGCGGACACCTTGTAGGACCGTTCGAAATCGAATCGGCGCTTCTTGAGCATCCGGCAGTGGCGGAATCCGCCGCAATCGGAAAACCCGACCCGATTAATATGGAAGTGGTGAAGGCGTTCATTACGCTGAAGCCGGGATACAATCAGGACAAAATGCTTGAACTCGAAATAATGAACTTCGTCCGCAAGAAACTTTCGGCCCTGGCAATGCCGCAGGAAATTGAATTCGTGGATTCGCTTCCGAAAACAAGAAGCGGAAAAATAATGAGACGCGTTTTAAGAGCGAAGGAATGGGGCGAGGAAATCGGCGACATTTCGACGCTGGAAAATGATATGTGATTTACAATTAACAATTAGCAATTAGCAGTTAACAATTAGAGCAAGTAGTTAGGAGTTAGGAATTAGGAGTTAGAATTCAGAGGATTTCGGTTTGTCATCCCCGCATAATCTTAGCGGGAATAACATAAAGAATCCTGAATCACGAATAAGATAATTCAAAGTAATAATAAAAATATAATTTTAAAATTTAATCAAACGGAGTTAAAATGGCAGAATCAGTAAAAGACATCGTCCTCGAATACGTAAAGAACGAATATCTTGAGGAAGGCGATGACAGGGAAATAACATACGATACGCCGATTATTTCGGGCGGAATCGTAGATTCTTTCTCAATGGTATCATTGAAAGTATTCCTTGAAACAAAGTACAACATCTCAATTCCAGACGCGAAGGCATCGCCTGAAGCGTTCGACAGCGTGAACAATATTGTAACATTGTTGAAGGAATTCGGTGTTCAATAGATTGATGGCACACAGAAAAAGCGAATTAAACGGATAAGAGCATTTTCTATTTAGATAGAACACAGTAAGAGCGGAATGAACGGATAAGAGCGGATAGAGCAAAGACAGAATTTTTAATTTTCTTTTGATTAAGGGGTAAAATTTTAAATACTTTATTGAACTTTGAATCTGATTCAGAAATGGATACAGATATTACAATTGAAAGTTTGTATAAAGAGAAAACCGAGAGTATTATTGCGGGATTTTTTAAAGTTTACAACTCACTCGGATTCGGATTTCTTGAAAAGGTGTATGAGAATGCTCTGAGGATTGAATTAATAGATAAAGGACATTCTGTTCAAATGCAGTTTCCGATTACTGTTTACTACGAGAATCACAGTGTAGGACATTATTTCGCTGATTTGCTTGTTGACGACAAAATAATTCTTGAAATCAAGACAGTAGAAACTCTGATTAACGAGCACGAATGCCAGTTGATAAATTATCTGAAGGCAACAGAGTATGAAATCGGCCTCCTTTTGAATTTCGGAAAGAAGCCCGAAATCAAAAGAAAAATTTATGCAAACAATTTAAAGAAACATTTGCATAAACGGCCTAATTAAGCCTTTGTAGAAGCACTGGGATTTCAATTAAAACATTTATACCTGTTCTTTGATAAGTATGTTCAAAACATAGAGTGCATATAGAGAGCATGAAATACTTTGTCTGTGTGCATCTGTTCTATCCGCTCTTTCTGTGTTGAATTATATAAAGAAAGAATCGGTGTGCATCTGTTCAATCCGCTTTTTCTGTGTGGAATTATATAAAGAAAAAATCTGTGTATATCTGTTCAATCCGCTCTTTCTGTGTGGAATGGAATAAAATAGTAAGAAATCATAAAATATTAACGGAGGTTCTTTTTAATGGCTTATTCAGACGAAATAAGAAAAGTGTTCGCGGGTCAGATAGCGGACATCAAGACTCAGGGATTATTCAAAGAAGAGCGCGCAATCTGCGCTCCTCAAAGTTCCGAAATCGAAGTCGAATTCCCTATCGGCTCATCGAAGAAAAAAGTTATAAACATGTGCGCCAACAACTATCTCGGGCTGTCATCGCATCCCGACGTGGTCGAAGCCGCGCGCAAGGGTCTTGACCACAGAGGTTACGGAATGTCTTCAGTCCGTTTTATCTGCGGAACGCAGGACATTCACAAGCAACTTGAAGAAAAACTTACGGAGTTCCTCGGAACGGAAGACACGATTCTGTTCCCCTCCTGCTTCGACGCAAACGCAGGCGTGTTCGAGGCGGTCCTCACTGAAGAAGACGTCATGATAGCGGACAGGCTCGTTCACGCTTCAATCGTTGACGGTATGCGTCTCGCGAAAGCCCAGCAGGACACGTACAAGCACAGCGACATGAACCACCTCGAGCAGAAACTGCAACTTCATCAGAACAAGAGAATCAGGCTGATAATAACCGACGGCTCGTTTTCGATGGACGGCGACCTTGCAAAACTTGATAAGATTGTCGAACTCGCCGAAAAATACAACGCGATGGTTTTCATAGATGAAAGCCACACTTCGGGATTCATCGGCAGGACGGGACGCGGCACGCACGAGCATTGCGGAGTGATGGGAAAGATTGACATCATAACCACCACGCTCGGCAAGGCGCTCGGAGGAGCGTCCGGCGGATGCGTATCGGGCAGGAAAGAAATCGTTGAAATGTGCAGACAGAAAGGCAGACCGTATTTGTTCTCGAACACCGTCGCTCCGGTGGTTGTCGAAGGCGCGCTGAAAGTACTCGACCTGATTTCAAAGTCAACCGAGAGGCGCGACAAACTCGAGCAGAACACTATCTTCTGGAGAAAGGGACTTACTGAAGGCGGACTCATAATAAAAGAAGGCGAGACGCCGATTGTTCCCGTAATGCTCTTCAACGCGAAACTGTCTCAGGACTTCTCGAAAGACCTTTACGAAGAAGGCATTTACGCTGTCGGGTTCTTCTTCCCCGTAGTGCCGAAAGGGCAGGCGAGAATACGAACGCAGTTATCCGCGGCGCACGACATGCATCATCTCGAAAAAGCGCTTGCGGCTTTCCTGAAAGTAGGAAAGAAATACAACATACTTCATAAGACGAAGCAGGAAATTATTGATATGTACGGAATGTAAAATTACTTCACGGTGTCAAAAGACCGGGCAGGCAAC
>CALGII010000101.1 GCA_937915485.1 uncultured Ignavibacteriota bacterium
ACGTCGATATTCGGATTGAATACTTTTTTCTTTATTCCTTCCCTGACAATCTCTTCGCCAAGCCCCACGAACTTGTCGTAGTACTCGGTGAAACTATCCTTGTTCCTCAGAAGCAGCCTCTGCTGCTCGTTTGCGATTACTATCGCCGTCGCGGAATTTTCAGTGAAAGAATCGAATATCATGTCTATCATCGAGTCATATTTCTCTACCATAGATAAATCTGAACGCTTGAAGAGTGAATCCAGATTATTGTATAGCGAACCCCAGATTTTCTCGAAAATTTTATTAAGTATATCATTCTTGTTTTTGTAATACACATAAATGCTGCCAATTGATACATTAGCCATTTCGGCAATCTTCGAAATCTTTGCATCATAAAATCCGGACTGTGCAAAGACTTCCGTCGCAGCCTTTAATATGTCTTCCTCTTTGTTTCCTTCTTTTTTTCTCATTACCTTTGAATTTATTTTGAAAACGAATATTGAATCGGTGTTCAAAATTAATATATTTTTTTTGCTCTGTCAAGACATTAATAAATTCTCTCCAATTTGCGGTATTCCCTTTTTCTTTTGAATATATTGTTTCACGTTTCATTAATTTATTGATGCATTATTTAACGATTCATTATTCAACTTAACTCCTGTATCACCTTTTTTAATTATCTCGAATTGACTTTATATGCTTTTATCTTTCATAGTTTGGTATAATTATTGCAAATTATTTTGTAATGAGGAATTTTGCCAAGTACATATTGTTCTTTTTACTGTTCTCCGGTGTTCTGCTTTCTGTTTCTGACAGTGTGCAGAAAACAGACAACAATACTGATGAGGGTGTTCAAATTTCAACCTCAAACGTTGCTTGCCCGGGAATGATTGACTGTAAACTTATGGATAAACACGATGTTACCGACCCCGATTATGTTCCACCCAAATGCGGAGAATGCTATAATGGAAAAGGATTGTGCAAGTTCAATGAAATCGCAAGCGACCGTGAGTGTTACTTTGGCAGAAAAATAGGAAAGAAAAACTGAAACATTAAATCAGGCAAGTTTTGTAAAAGTTCGACAATTTTGTCGAAAGTATATTATTTAATTTATTCCAATTATCTTTATATGAAAAAAAGTTTATTGCTAATTCTGTTTGTTTTCGCAGCATCCATGTTGTTTTCGCAGGTAAAGGATGATTCCGCGGAAATTAACTCTACTGTTCCCGAATTAATGGCGTTTCATGACGTTATTTATGTTATTTGGCATGAAGCATATCCCGCCAAGGACATTTCAGCATTAAAGGGCATGGTCGAGAAAATCAAACCCTATATAGAAAAAATTAACAGCGCGTCGCTTCCGGGTATTTTAAGAGACAAGGAAGGAAAATGGAAAGAAGGACTCAATGTTCTTAATGCTTCGGCTGAGAATTATTACGCTGCGGCAGGCGGCAACGACGACCAGAAAATGCTTGACGCTGCAGAAAAACTTCACGCGGATTTCGAAATGATGGTTCGCATATTAAGACCTGTCAATAAGGAGATTGACGAATATCATAAAGTTCTCTATGTCATATTCCATAAGTATTATCCCGCTAAGGACTATGAATCCGTTCGAAAAGTTATTGACGATTTAATATCTAAAGCCGAAACGTGCGTTAACGCTAAACTGCCCAAGAGACTTGAAGGAAAAACAGATTTGTTCCAGAAAACAGCGTCCGAATTACTCGAAAAAACAAAAGCGCTTAAAGACGCTCTTGGTACGAATGATTCTAATAAAGACATTGATGCCGCGGCTGTCGACAAGGCGATAGACGCTATGCATTCAAAATATCAAGACCTTGAAAAGATTTTTGACTGAAACTATTAGTCATAAGAGTTCCCACAAAACCTTTGATTAATATACTTTCACTTTCTGCTAAGAGGAGCCGGCGCCCGCCGGCTTCTCTTTATTATTACTCTGATTCTATCGCCGATTGCCCCTTTAATTATATTTTTTCCCGTCTATTGACTCTTATAGTTAGATTATTAATATTCACCCGAAGTGTTTAATTTTTATACACCCCGCCGATTTACACTATTCGTCACACCTTTTGTCATTGAAGAATTATTTTAATCTCTCTAATTTTATTGCGAACTTAATAAATGGTTTTTAGTTTACGCATATCTTTTTAAAGCTATGGAGGACGTAAATGATAAACCGAACAGGATTAATATCCGGGGGACGATATAGATGTTTTTCTACGAGAATAATCTACACTTTGAAAGTTCAGCCGACTTTTTAATTTCACTTTTTGCCAATTCTAAATTTTTCACTATATGAGTTCACACAACCATAATCACGTGCATACTGTCGCCGACGATATTAAAGAAAAAACTTTTCAGGATGTCAGCCTTTGCTATCAGTGCGGCAAGTGCTCCGCGGGATGCCCAGTCAGATATTATATGGACATCGCCCCGAATAAGATTGTACGGCTGATACAACTCGGCTTTTATGAAGAGGCTCTGAAATCTGAAACACCCTGGCTTTGCGCAGGCTGCATGACCTGCTCTACCAGATGTCCGCAGGAATTCGACCTCGCTAAGTTCATGGATGCCGTTCGCGAACTTGCCCTCGAAAAAGGCGTAAAGGTTAACAAGAACCATATCGTGAAATTCCACGAGTCTTTCCTTAATCAGATTAAACGTTTCGGTCGTTCGTGGGAAATTGGATTGATAGCCGAATATAAATTGAAAACTCTGGACCTTATGCAGGACGTGGACTCGGCGCCCGATATGCTTATAAAAGGAAAACTTGAAATGATTCCCCATAAAGTTAAAGATAAAAAATCCGTCAAGAATATTTTCTCAAGGACGGCAAAAAAATAATTTTATAACCTCATTAACGGAGGATAAATTGAAATTAGGTTATTTCCCCGGCTGTTCCCAGACTGGAACGGCAAAAGAATACGACATTTCTCTCAGAAAAGTCGTTGAAAAACTCGGAGCCTCGTTTGACGAGATTCAGGATTGGACCTGCTGCGGCGCGACATCCGCGCACGTAACGAACCACTTGCTCGCTAATTCGCTTTCAATGCGCAACATTGCCCTTGCCGAACAACAGGGTCTCGATGATATAGTCGCTCCCTGCGCCGCCTGCTACAACAGGCTCGTAACTTCCCAGCACGAGATACAAACGCATCCTGAACTCAAACAGGAAGTGGAACTCGTGCTTGACAAAAAACTCGGAAAGGAAATTAAAGTAATGAACCTTATCGAGTTGTTTATGAAAATCGGCAGCGAAAAAATTACCGCGAACAGAATAAAAGAACTTAAAAACCTTAAGGTTGCCTGCTATTACGGCTGCCTCCTCGTTCGCCCTGCGGCTATCACTCATTTCGATGACGCGGAACAGCCGTCCTCGATGGAAAGCCTCGTTGAACTTACAGGCGCGAAACCCGTTGACTGGAATTATAAGGTGGAATGCTGCGGCGCGGCTCATACCCTCGCGAGACGCGATATCGTTCTTGACCTGTCGAAGAAGATTCTTGACGACGCAAAAGAACACGGCGCAAACGTGATGGTCGTCGCTTGTCCGATGTGTCACTCTAATCTTGATATGAGACAGCGCGCGATGAAAAGGGAATACCCGGAGCATAAGGATTTCCCCGTGCTTTACCTTACGGAACTGCTCGGTCTCGCCCTCGGTATGGACGAAAAAGAACTGGGCATTAATAAGCACACTGTTGAATTTAAATATAATGAACTGCCTGCCGATAAAGCGGCGGTGTAAAAAATAATTTTTACTTAAACCGGAGTAATTTATGAAAATCGGAGTTTTTATTTGTCATTGCGGCGAGAACATAGGAAGAACAGTCGACTGCCCGCGCGTTGCAAAAGCCTGCGAATGGCTGCCCGGCGTGGAAGTGTCGCTCGACTATAAGTACATGTGCTCGGACCCCGGACAAAATATGATTAAAGATGAGATTAAGAAGAAGAAACTTGACGCTATTGTAGTCGGCTCATGCTCCCCGCATATGCACGAAAAGACATTCCGCAAAGCCGCGGTCGACGCGGGAATCAATCCTTTCCTCGTTGAAATCGCGAACCTGAGAGAACATTGTTCCTGGGTTCACGACGATATTGATTCCGCGACCGATAAAGCCATTGACCTCGTTAGAATGGCTATCGAAAAGGTTAAAAGAAATCAGCCTCTTACGACTATCGAAGTACCCGTTACAAAAAGAACTCTCGTTATCGGCGGCGGTATAGCAGGTATACAGGCGGCGCTTGACGTCGCTAACGCGGGATATGAAGTCGTTCTCGTGGAGAAAGAACCTTCAATCGGAGGTCATATGAGCCAGTTGTCGGAAACATTCCCGACACTCGACTGCTCACAGTGCATTCTTACTCCGAGAATGGTCGAAGTTTACCAGCACCCGAGAATTAAACTGATGACTTATTCCGAAGTCGAAAAGGTTGAAGGCTTTATAGGAAATTTTAACGTTACTATAAGAAAAAAAGCCCGCCATATCGACGAGGATAAATGCACCGGTTGCGGTCTGTGTATTACAAAATGCCCGACGAAGAAAAAAGCGTTCAATTCATTCGAAGAAAATCTGGCGTACAGACCCGCGGTCTATGTTCCTTTCCCTCAGGCAGTCCCTAACATTCCTGTTATTGACGAAACTGTCTGTATGTACTATAAAAACGGAAAATGCGGAATGTGCGTGAAAGTATGCGGACGCGAAGCGATTAATTTTGACCAGAAAGATACTATGGTGACAGAGGAAGTCGGCGCGATTATCGTTGCCACGGGATATAAATTATATAAGATTGACAAGAAACCGGATAATTCTCCGATTAAAGGTTACGGCGAGTACGGATACGGAAAGTATAAAGACGTTGTCGATGGTCTGCAGTTCGAAAGGATTGCCAGCGCGTCAGGCCCCACATCGGGAGAATTTAAAAGACCTTCCGACGGAAAAGAACCTAAAAAAGTGGTTTTCATTCAATGCGTAGGTTCAAGAGACGAATCAAAAGGGTTCTCCTACTGCAGCAAGATATGCTGCATGTACACGGCCAAACACGCGATGCTGTATAAGCATAAAGTCCACGACGGCGAAGCCTACGTGTTCTATATGGATATCCGCTCAGGCGGCAAGATGTATGATGAATTCGTGAGACGCGCCATAGAAGAGGACGGCGTGAAGTACATACGCGGAAGAGTGTCGAAGATTTCCGAAAAAGACGGAAAGTATATCGT
>CALGII010000102.1 GCA_937915485.1 uncultured Ignavibacteriota bacterium
TGACGATAGCAGTTGACTGCGACGTACCGCTCCAGTAAGTGTCGAAAACGTAAGGGTCGGAATATTCAAGCCCGTAAATTTTATTGCCGGGGGCTACGACGGCGATGTGTCTTCCGTAGCAACTGCCGCCGCCCCAGGAGAATCTCTTGCATCTTTTACCGTCCGTGTCAGTCGCGCCGACAGCAAAAACGCCGTCGTACGCGGCGGGATAATAATTCTTACCGTCGCCTTTATTCATCATAGCGGCGGAGATGAAGACGCCTTTTTTAACTGCGTAATCAACCGCGGATTTAAGTACTTTGGAATAATCGTCGCCGCCTTCGCTCATATTTATAATATTAGCGCCGTTATCAACCGCGTACTTTATCGACTTCGCCCACCATTCGTATTCGCCCGTATTATTGTCGCTGAGGTTTTTGCAAATCATCAATTTACTGTTTCCGTTTATTCCCGCGAAGCCGAAAGAATTGTTCACGTTCGCGCCGATAACGCTAGCGATGTTCGTGCCGTGTCCGAAACCGTCGCGGGTGTTACTGCTTTCATAGGCGAAATCCCATCCCTTGTAATCATCAACGTATCCGTTGCCGTCGTCGTCAATGTCGTTATCCGGAATTTCCTTCCTGTTGACCCAAATCCTGCCTTTCAGGTCAGGACTGCTATCTTCCACACCGGAATCGAGAATCGCAATAATTAAATCGGCGTTTCCCTGTTCGATGTCCCACGCTTTAAGGATATTAATATCCTCGCCTACCTTCGCAGCGTCGCCGCTGCTGGGCTTAATGTTTCCGAGATTGTTGAGGTACCATTGTTTGGAGAAGTAAGTGTCGTTCGGAAAATATTCGGTTTCTTTTCTTCCGGCCGATTGGCCGATGTAGTTGGGTTCTCCGTACTCAATATCTCCGCACGCGGAATAATCGTTTATAATCTGTTCGATATTACCTGTTTCGCCTTCAAGGTAAAAAACGTAAATGCGTGACAATCCGAGTTCTTGATAGAGAACGGGGTCTCCGTTGTTGAGATCGAAAACGCGTTGTATTTTTGATACATTATATTTTTTGTTCAGCAGGTCAATCGAAGGGATGCCTGTTTTTGTCAGAAGTTTTCCTGTCGCTTCCGAGACACCGATTTCCTTCTTTGTCTTTACGAAGAATTTATTTTTTGTGTAAAGCGAGAAGCCCGCATTGCCGACGGCGGAACTATTGGTAAAAAGTCCGTCCGTCAAGAGCACTGCTAAAGCAAGCAATATACAAAATAATATCTTCATCTGTCTTCGGCTATTTGTTAAAATAATTCTACGATAACTTACTTAAAACACTAAATTTAATACTAAAGTTACATTTATTATATGTGAAAATGGGCGGTTTTGTTCCCGCCTAAGCGATAATTTTTCAGTGATATCTTCCGCGTAAGCGTCAGGAACAGATTTACAGAAACCGATGTTGCGCGAAAATAGATTATGGATGCGGGAAATGTCCGTTAAGGGAAATTGTTTTTTGTATTTTATATTAGGCATAACATAAGTATAATAATTGTTTCATCATTCTTCATTTTCAAAAGTGCTTTTATCTTTAAGGGAACAGATATCACAAACGTTAAGTATAAAAAGAAAAAAATTTCTCAAACATATTCTTTGCATGCTATGAAAAACCATAAATTGTTTTTGTCCGCCGTTCTTGCGATAGCGTTTATAATATCGCTTACTTCGATGAAGTCTTCCGCGGCGGTTTATGATTACGAATCCGGCTGGAAAGCGGTGGATTCACTATACAACAACGGACTGCCTGAATCGGCATTGAAAGTCCTCGACGAGATTTTCGCTAAAGCGAAGAGCGAGAATAATACTGTAAACTACATCAGAGCCGTGATTTACAGGGTGAAACTCACCGAATACAACGAGGAGGATTCGTTCGAGAAAAACATCGCAAAGATGATTACCGAGGAAGCGGAAGCGGTATCGCCGCTGAAACAATTTATAGGTTCGCTTGTCGCCGACATGTACTGGACATATTATCAGCAGAACAGATACAACATTCTCAACAGGTCGAAGGTCGTGAATTTCAAACTCGAAGATATCAAGACCTGGGACGCAAGCAGGTTCATAGAGAAATCGATACAATATTACAACGCGTCGCTCACGGAGCCCGAAATTCTGCAAGGCATATATGTTGAAAATTTCAACGATATTTTGAACAATTATGCTTACGATAAGACAATACCCAACGGAAGGAAATACAGGCCGACGCTATATGATTTCCTCTCCGACAAGGCTCTGACTTTCTTCACTAACAAGGAGGCCGGAGTTACGAGACCCGCAGAGCAGTTCATCGTGAACGACCCTGTTTTTCTCAGCGACGCGAAAGAGTTCGCTGCTCTTGACATAAGCACGAACGACGTGTTCTCATTTGATTATCAGACAATAGCAATATTCAAGAACCTTATCAGGTTTCATCTTAATGATTCCGATCCCGGGGCACTCATAAACGCTGACCTGCGAAGGCTCGAGTTCGTGAACTTAAGTTCGGCGAATCCCGAAAAAGAGAAATACTATCTTCAGGCACTTCAGAACATGAAGGAAAGATATTCAGGGAATCCGAATTCGACTTTCATTGATTATGACATTGCGATGATTTACTACAACCGGGGAAACAAGTACAATCCGGAGTTGTCCGAGGATTACAAGTTTGACAAGAAAACCGCTTACGACATCTGCCTGCAGGCAACGAGAAATTTTCCGCAGTCCGAAGGCACGGGGAACTGCCTGTCGCTGATAAATTTAATCGAAGAAAAATCCCTGTTGGTTACTCTCGAGTCGTTTAACGTTCCCGGCAAGCCTTTCAGGACTCTTACCACTTACAAGAACATAAGCAAACTATATTACAGGGTAGTAGAAACGAGTTACGACGAAATCAAGGAACTCGAGACCGAACTGACAAAGACATACAATTACACAAAATATCAGAAAGACCTTATCGAGAAATTCAGGGGCAAGAACGCAGTAAGTTCATTCAGCGTGAACCTGCCAACGGACGGCGATTATCAGTCTCACAAAGCAGAGGTTAAGATACCCGCCCTTGAGAAAGGGCTGTACGTACTGTTAACGGGCACGGATGAGAACATATCATACAGTGAAAACGCCGTATCCTACTGCCTGATTAACGTAAGCAGCATCGGCTACATAAAGAAATACGCACTGAACAGCGATATTGAATTTTACCTGCTTGGCCGTGAAACCGGTTCGCCGCTTGTTGACGCGGAAGCGACTGTTTACGTCGAGGAATACAATTACAATAAGTCGCGATACGAGTATTACAAGGGAGAGACTCTCACATCCGACAAGGACGGATATTTCAAGGTAGTCCACGGGAATAAATACAGGAGATTCTTCCTCGAAATCAATCACGAAGGGCAAACACTCCTGACGCGAGGCATAAACTTCGGTTACGGATACAGTTATATGCAGGATGCTTTCTGGCAGAGCACGTATACCGAAAACAAGGACAGAACGTCTTATACTTTTACATACTTTTTCACAGACAGGTCGATTTACAGACCGGGGCAGACAATATATTTCAAGGGAATAGTGCTTGAGTATTCAGGGGAAGAGAAGAGGATAGATCCTGACGCGAAAATCACCGTACAACTTTACGACGTGAATTATCAGAAAGTATCGGAGCAGACATTAACGAGCAACGAGTTCGGCACCATAAGCGGGAGTTTCACGGCACCGACATCGGGACTTAACGGACAGATGCACATACAGACTTCCGACAACAGGGGCACGTCTTATTTTTCGGTCGAAGATTACAAGAGACCGAAGTTCGAAGTAAAGTTTGAGCCTGTGAAAGGCAGTTACAAACTCGGAGAGATGGTAAACGTGAAGGGTCTCGCGAAGTCTTATTCAGGAGCGAACCTTGACAACGCTGCCGTGAAATACAGAGTGGTGAGGAAAACGTACTATCCGAGATGGTGGTACGACTGGTATTATTATTATTATTACACGCCGATGAAATCGGAAGAGGTCGAAGTTACAAACGGGGCATCTAAGACAAACGTGAACGGCGAGTTCGAGATAAACTTCAAGGCAATACCAGACGAGTCCGTTTCGAAGGACATAAAACCGTACTTTACATTTGAAGTTATTGCAGACATAACGGATATAAACGGAGAGACTCACTCGTCCGTGACGAACGTATCAGCGGGTTATAACGCATTGCTGTTAAACGTCGACATTAATCCAAACGTCGACAAGAATCTTGAGAACAAATTTCAACTTATAACGACCAACCTCAACGGGCAAAAGGAGCCCGCCGAAGGAACGATTACAATTTACAAACTGAAGGCGCCTGACAAAGTCTTCAGGAGCAGATTATGGACACGTCCCGACAAGTTCATATACACGCGCGATGAGTATTACCGTGATTTCCCGGTCGACCAGTACGACGACGAGGCAAATTACAGCAAATGGGACAGAGAAATCAAAGCGCTGGAAACTACGTTCAACACGTCCGCCGATTCGATACTCGACCTGAGCGCGATGAGAGGATGGAATCAGGGAAAATATGTTATCGAAATGTCCGCTAAGGACAAATACGGAGAAACGGTTACAGAAAAAATATATTTCAACGCATACAGCACGGGCGAAATGACTCTGCCGAACAGGGCTTTCGACAATTACATCGTCAAGAAGAACACCTGCGAGCCGGGCGAGAACGCCGAGTTTATTTTCGGCACGGGGCTTACGAACGCAAGAGTTCTTTTCGAGGTAATGCACAAAGACAACGTAATTAAACGTGAGTGGATTAACATCAACAATTCCCAGAGGTTCTTCACGATTCCCGTAACGGAATCATACCGCGGTAATTTCACGTATTCACTGGCGATGATAAATTCCAACAGGGTTGTAATCAGGAATGAAAGCGTCAACGTTCCGTTTACGAACAAGATGCTTGACATATCATTTGAAACATTCCGCGACAAACTTCTTCCCGGCGAGAAGGAAGAGTGGAAGATTAATATTAAGGGAAAGACCGGCGATAAGGTCGCAGCTGAGATGCTCGCGACGATGTACGACGCATCACTCGACGCAATAAAGCAGCATTACTGGAATTTCAATATTCTAAGTTACAACTACGGCCAAAGGTACTGGGAAGGCGGATTCGGCTTCAACACAAGCGTCAGTTCGGTGTATCAGGAAGGATGGAATAAATATTCGGAAGGCACTTTAATTTCATATGATTACCTCAACTGGTTCGGCGCGCCTGTTTACAGCAGTTATTATTATGACGGGCTGTCGTTCAGAAGCGGAAGAATTTCGGATCAGGTAAAACTCAACGGAGTAGTCACGGAGGAAAAATCACTTGAACAGCCGGAAGCAGAGACGATAAAAAAAGAATCGCCGAAGAAAAAGAACGGGAATATATCGAAAGACGATAAAGGCGAGGAGGATTTCAGCGTGGATGAAACGGGCAAACTCAGTGACAATAGACGGGGAACCGATTTCTCGAACGTAACCGCAAGAAAAGATTTCAGAGAAACGGTGTTCTTCCTCCCGGACCTCAGGACGAACGAAAACGGTGACGTTACGATTAGTTTCAGCATGCCTGAAGCGCTGACAAAATGGAAAATGCTCGGCCTTGCGCATACAAAAGACTTACGATTCGGGATGGTGACGAAGGAACTCGTAACACAAAAGGAACTTATGATTACGCCGAACGTTCCGAGATACTTCAGAGAAGACGACAAGGTTGTGATTACCGCGAAGGTAACAAACCTCTCTCAGAAAGATTTGACGGGCGCGGCTGAACTGCAATTGACGGACGCGATGACTAATAAACTCGCGGACGTCCAGTTCAAGAATGATAATTCAGAGAAAACTTTTGAGGTCAAGCAGAATCAGAGCGTCAATCTCAGTTGGGAAATTTCCATTCCGTACGGTTACGAAGCGATTGAATACAAGATTCTCGCCAAGGCTGAAAATTTCTCCGACGGAGAATCCAACGTGCTTCCGGTGCTTTCGAACAGAATGCTCGTAACCGAAACGATGCCGATGTACATCAGAGGAAATCAGACAAAGAATTTCACGATGTCAAAACTAACGGACAATACTTCATCGACTCTTACGAATTACAAACTCACGCTCGAGTTCACTTCAAACCCGGCGTGGTACGCGATACAGGCGATGCCGTATCTGATGGAGTATCCCTATGAATGCGCCGAGCAGGTCTTCAGCAGGCTTTACGCGAACAGCATTGCCACGAACATCGTGAATTCAAGCCCGAAGATAAAAGAGATTTTCGATACATGGAGAAACACACAGCCGGAAGCGCTTCTTTCAAATCTCGAAAAGAACGAAGAGTTGAAATCACTGCTTCTTCAGGAGACGCCGTGGGTGCTACAGGCGAAGAACGAGTCGGAAAGGAAGAGAAGAATTTCCAACCTCTTCGAACTCAACATAATGCAGATGGAACTCGACCGTGCAGTGAGGAAACTCAAAGCCATGCAGGTTTCCAGCGGAGCGTGGCCGTGGTTCGAAGGAATGCCCGAGGACAGATACATCACGCAGCACATCATCGCGGGATTCGGAAAACTGAATAAACTCGGAATACGGAAACTCGAAGACGATGCAAACGTGTCGCAAATGGTCTATTCGGGACTTGAATATCTTGACCTTCAGGTAAAAAACGACTACGAGTATCTTCTCGAACTCGAAAGACAGGGCAAGATAAAGATGTCAGACAATCATCTGGGTTATTACACTGTTCATTATCTTTATACGAGGAGTTACTTCAAGGATATTCCCGTGGACGATGATTCGAAAGAGGCGTTCGATTATTTCGTATCGCAGGCGGCCAAATACTGGAATAACGGCGGATGGTACAATAAGGGAATGATTGCCCTTGCGCTGCACAGATTTGGCAACAAGGATGTCCCTGCAGGCATCGTAAAGTCGCTGAAGGAGAATTCTTTATATTCTGAAGAACTCGGAATGTACTGGAAGGAAAACGTCTGGGGTTATTACTGGTACGAGGCTCCGATAGAGACGCAGTCGCTTCTGATTGAGGTATTCGATGAAGTCGCTAATGATACAAAATCAGTCGACGACATGAAGGTCTGGCTGTTGAAACAAAAACAGACACAGGACTGGAAAACCACAAAGGCGACAGTCGAAGCGGTTTACGCTCTCATTCTGAAAGGAAATGACTGGCTCGCTACAGATATGCTTGTTGACATTTCTCTCGGTTCGCAGAAGATTGATTTAAGCAAGGAATCCGACATCAAGGTACAGGCGGGAACGGGTTACTTCAAAACATCCTGGAACTGGGGCGAGGTTAAGCCAGAAATGGGAAACGTTACGATTACCAGAAAATCGAACGAAGGAATAAGTTGGGGCTCGCTTTACTGGCAGTATTTCGAGAACCTCGATAAGATTTCGAAATCGGAAACAAACCTGAAAATTGACAAGAAACTCTTCCTTCAGGAAAACACTTCATCGGGTCCCGTAATAACTCCCATAAATGAAGGAACTAAATTGAAACCGGGCGACCTTGTTATGGTTCGCATAGAAATCAGGACCGACCGCGACATGGAATACGTTCACATGAAGGATATGAGAGCGGCGGGATTCGAGCCGGTAAACGTGATATCAAGTTATAAATATAAGGACGGACTCGGCTATTACGAAAGCACGAGAGACGCGGCGACGAACTTTTTCTTCGGCTATCTGCCGAAAGGGACCTACGTTTTCGAATATCCGCTTAGAGCGAATCTGACTGGAGATTTCTCGAACGGCATAACATCAATACAATGCATGTACGCGCCCGAATTCACGAGCAACAGCGAGGGAGTCAGGGTGAAAATTTCGAATTAAAAATTCCTGACATATAAAAAAAGCAGAGCCTTATGGTTCTGCTTTTTTATTTTTAATCGTAAAAACTATAATTCTATAGAGTGTTCCTTGTTCTCGGTAATGATTCTGATTCTTATGTGAGTATTCTCGTCGGAATGAACCGTTCCCCACATCAGAGCGAGTTGCTGAAGTTGAATATCGGGTCTGTATTTAGCGGACAGACCGATGACAACTTCTCTGACGGACAGTGAATGCGCGACGTTCATAATCGAGAAGAACGCGTTGTTGGTCGG
>CALGII010000103.1 GCA_937915485.1 uncultured Ignavibacteriota bacterium
TCTTCTTCTCTTTTCTTCTGTTCTTCCAGATTCTTCTTAAGAAGTTTCTCTTCATCGCGTTTTTTCTTCGCTTCCTCTTCCTTCTGAAGCACTTCCGTGGCTTCCGATATCTCAACCTTGTTCTGTTTTACAAAATCAACGATTTTCTTTACGTGCTTCTCCTGCTCTTCAAGGTCCCGCTTGAAATGATTATAAACCTTCGATACAATTTCCGCTTCCAGGGTCGTATTGATCGTAACCTTGTCTATACCCAGCGTTTTCAGATATGCAATAATATCCTCTTTCGACCTGTTAATTTCCTTAACAAGTTTTACAAGTTTCATTTTTTGAAGCGTACTCTCTGACATATGGTTTTTAAGACTCGATTAATTATTAGAATTTTCTTCCTTCGTATTTTCAGTTACTTTTTCTTCCGGTTTTTCTTCTTCATCCGTTTTTGTTTCATCCGCGTTTTCGCGTATAACGTCAATTTGATATCCCGTAAGTTTCGACGCGAGTTTGATGTTCTGTCCGTTCTTCCCGATAATCAGGCTCACCTGATCCTCGTCGGCGTATATCTTCGCTATTTTGTTCTCGTTATCAATGTAAATATCCTGCAGTTTTGCAGGCGACAACGCTCTCGCTATATAAAGCGCGCTGTCCTCGGTATAATTTATTACGTCTATGTTTTCATTGCTAAGTTCGCGCACAATCGAATGAATTCTCATACCCTTCATTCCGACACAGGCTCCGACCGCGTCAATCTTATCGTCGTTGGATATAACAGCAATTTTCGCCCTTTCGCCCGGATCTCTTGCAATCGCCTTTATCTCTAAAATCCCGTCGTAGATTTCGGGGATTTCCAGTTCAAACAATTTATATAGAAATCTTTCATCCGCCCTGGAAACAACAACCAGCGGAGGTCCGGAAGATTTCTTGTCGAGCCTTTTTATTATTACTCTGATGTTATCGCCCTTCTTGTACCTCTCTTTAGCTATCTGTTCTTCCTTCGGGAAGAAAAGTTCATTGCTGTTATGTATGAGTAGTATTGAATTCGGCTTTATCTGGTAAACCTCGCCTACGAGTATTTCCCCGACCTGTTCCTTATAAAAATTAAAAGTGACTTCCTTGTCAATTTCCCTCAATTTCTGATTAAGGTTCTGTTTCAAATTCAGCACCGACCTCCGTCCGAATTCATCAATCGGTATTTCTTCGACAAAATCGTCGCCTATTTCAAAATCCTCTCCCGACTTGTCTTTTGCCGACTCAACGTCTATCTCAGTCGCAGGGTCGTTAACTTCTTCAACGACAGTCTTGTACAGGAATATCTCAATGTTACCCTTTTCCATGTTTACTATTACGTCGAAATTAGCCGTGGGTCCGTGTTTCTTCTCCATCATCTTCCTGAATGAATCCTTAATGACGCTTTCAAGAATATCTCTGTCGATACTCTTCATTTTCGCCATCTGTACAAATGCTTCTACAATCTCAGATTTCATAAATCCAATTTTTAAATTAAAAAGGTAATTTAACTTTTAAAATTTCTAACTCCGAAAACTTAATTTCTTCCTCTCTAATCTCTTTCTTGCCTGCTTTAATCTCAAAAACGAGATTTTCTCCTGACGCTTTAATAAGTTTGCCTGTTCTGATATCTTCGCCGTTTCCGAATTCGAACATCCTGTTTATGTGTTTAGCCGCCTGCCAGGCGAATCTGAACGGTCTGTCCACTCCCGGAGACGAGACTACAACCTTTAAGATATCGCCTTTAAAATCACTCTCATCAATCAAAGAATTTATATCACGAGACACTTCAGTAAGTTCATCCAAATCGAGTTCGCCGGGAGAATCGATAAAAATTTCTATAATCTTATTCTTTTTTTCGCCCCTGATCTCAATGTCAATCAAACGGATATTTCTTCCGTTTAATGCATTTTCAGCGATATTTTCAATCTTTTTTTCCATAAGCAAAAAAAAAGTGGGTCATCAACCCACTCTTTTTTCTACACCATATTATCAATTAAAGATAAATCTATTTTTATATTTAATCAAGTATATAATGAATATATACACGTTATATTTTTGCATTTATTTCAGCACGACCATTCTCTTAATTTCGCTGAATGTTCCCGCCTGAATCCTGTAGAAATAAACGCCCGAACTCAAGGATGACGCGTCGAATCCCACCTGATACAATCCTGCTTTTCTGAATTCGTTTACGACTGTTCTGACTTCCCTGCCGAGCATGTCGTAAACTTTCAGGCTGACGTTTTCGTCTTTCGGCAGACCGAATTCGATGTTAGTAACCGGATTGAACGGGTTCGGATAGTTCTGACCGAGACTGAAGACTCTTGGGATCTCAGTTGAAATCTGTCTGATTCCAACCGACTGGTATTTTACTTTTGCGCCATTATTCTTGGCGATAAGGTCCGCGAGACTCGTTCCTTTGAGGATCGCGAATCCGACAGTTTCAACCTGGCTTGCCGCTAAATTGAGAGGTCCGACAGATAGGATCAGGCAATTCGAGCCCGGTCCGATAGAGTCGTTAACGACACCGTTGCTCATTGCATCCCATTTTTCCTGCGTCGTGAAACCGTTCATCACGTCTGTTGCCGGTATGACTTTGAAGTTAATATTCTGGTTAGTCATTACACCGAGCCCGATATACAAATTCGAGACTCCCGTGTTATACGTGTAAGCAAGTTTGTTCGTCGAATTCAATCTCGAAATATTACCTGCACTGAAAACACCGTCAGGTGAAAGCCAGAGGTAGATTCCTGCATAGACGTTTGAAAGCGCCGTCGTATTCGTATTCTTTATTGCGTATTTCAGCAGTATGTAATCCTGATCTCCCGCCGATGTAAACGCATAAGAATTTGACTGGACTTCGACTCCCAACTTGTTCGTTCCGGCGCCGTTGTCGTTGAACTTTCCGGATCCGTCCTGCGCTGATGAAGTGCCGGGTGTCGTGAGCGTATATCCCGTCATTCCTACAAAATCAGTATCTGAAACGTTTGCGGGCGTTGTGCCTCTTCTCACGCAGTCCGAAACCTTAGTATTGCTCATTCCAATCATCAAACCGCCTTCGTATATATTATTGTTCGTACCCGCGCCTATCATTAATCCTGTCCCGTATGCCTGCGCTTTCTTTCCTACATTGCCGTCCTTTGTAAGGCAGAGTTTCATGTTGTTTACTGTATGCACGGCGTATCCGTTTCTAAACCTGATTGTTACCGTATTGGCGTTATCGTCGGTGTAGCACGACATCGAACTCGACACTTTCAGTACTACGTCGGCGTCGAACGGGCAATTTGATAACGCTTTAACCTTAAATGTGTTTGCGAATGTTGTCGCAAATGTCCCGTATGCGGGAATATTGCCTATATATACTGAATCCTGCACGATCTGAACGTACGGACTTGCCGTTGTCATTCTGATTGATGCATTCGTTCCCGCTACGAAAGTATTCTTGAAATTGAACGCGATCGGGATCACTTCGTTCACATCATAAACTTTATCGTTGTTTCCGTAAATCGAATCGTTGTGCGCCGAACTCGTTATTCTAACAATAGGATAATCCGACAAGCATTTGAACGCGTTAATTCTACCCGTACCGAGCAGTCCGACGTATGTAGGATTAAGATTGTAAATGCTGTCGACTCCGAGTTTTAATTTATCGACTATCTGCTGCGGGGTCCACGAAGGATACTTTGCCCAGAGCAATGCGACGGTGCCCGCTGTAATCGGCGACGACATTGACGTGCCGTCAAGGCTATTATATGTATTGTCGTAATAAGTGCTCAGTATGCTCTGTCCCGGTGAACTTACATCAACCGTCGAATGGAAGTTCGAGAATGTTGTTTTCAGGTCGGTTGAGGTTGTAGCCGCCGAAGAAACGACGTTATCGTATGAAGCCGGATACCTTGCCCAATTTTGTCCTACTCCGTTGGCATCACCGTTTCCCGCCGAGCCGCAGATTATAACACCGTTCGCCCAGGCATTGTTCACTATCTGCTGCGTATAAGAACTGTAAGAAGAACTGCCGTAACTGCAGTTGATTACTTTCGCGCCGTTCTGGTAGCAGTATGTTATTCCAAGGTCAGTATAGTACAGCAGTGATTCAGGATTTGAATCGTCTGTGTGCTTCGTAACCATCAACTTAGTCTTGAATCCTATACCCGCTCCGTGCACAGCGTTGTCAGTTACCTGAGACGCGCATCCCGAAACGTGCGAGCCGTGAGTGTTTCCGCTAGGCTGTATCTGAACGCTGTTATCGTTGCCCCAGAAATCCCATCCTTTCCAGTCGTCAATGTAACCGTTATTGTCATCGTCAATTCCGTTAATAGGCTCGTTCCACTTCACTCTTAAATTCGCCTGCAGGTCAGGGTGGTCAAGATCCGTACCGCTGTCAACTATACCAATAACAATGTTCGTGTCACCCTTAAGAATATCCCACGCCTGAAACGAATTAATCTTCGAGATATGCCATTGTCCGGAGATATTAGGATCGCTCGGTATGTAGTCTGCCTCATATACAAAACTCGGCTCCGCCCAATCGAGCAGGTCTTTGTTAGCATTCAGCAGCCGGAGAGCAGCATCGCGAGGATCTGCCGATGAGGAATACTTTATTTCGAAAATTTTCGCCAGTTCTTCGTCACCAATCATTCTTTTCTTCATGTCGGCTTTCAAAGGATGCATCTGCCATACAGATGTGACCCCGTAATCATTCATCATTTTATCAACATTCCGAACACCGGTCGACAATTTCGTGAACCCGCTGACCTGATTCTTGAACTTGATATTTATTGTACCCACCTGGTACATTTCTCCGTATGAACGTTTTATAACGTTCCCGGAAATAATGTAATTTCCCTTTCCGCTGAAACCTAATATTGAAAATGCAAAAGATATTATAATTAATATCGCTGCCGGGAAATGTAATCTGGAAAAATAGTTTTTCATATGCTAATATAAAAAGTTTGTATTTATTGAAAATAGTAAAATATAAATTACATTTAAATTTAATTTTGAATACTCAAGTATTTTTTGTTTTGACTATTTATTATCGTTCCAAAAATCAATATTTATCTGTACATATGTTTGAGAATCCTTACAAATACAGACTCAGAAAGGCATTTTATCTTAAAGATACTTTAACCGTTTCAAAGTTACTGCTGGGCAAATTCCTTGTCAGAAAATATAACGGTTCTTATCTCTGCGGAAAAATAGTAGAAACCGAAGCCTATCTCGGCGACACCGACCCAGCCTGTCACGCTTACGGCAGAGTCACACCCAGAAATGCAACTCTGTTCAGGGAAGGCGGCATCGCTTATGTGTATTTCATATACGGTAATTACTTCTGCTTTAACGTTGTTACCGAGAAAGAAGGAATCGGAGCGGCTGTGCTAATCAGGGCATTGGAACCGGCGAAGGGCGCGGAGACGATGAAACTGCTTAGAGGCAGGATCAAGAATGAACACGCAATAACGAACGGACCTGCAAAACTCTGCCTTGCATTCGGTATAGACGGAAAACATAACGGAACCGATTTGCAGTCGAAAGACATTTTCATATCGCGGGGCCCGGCCGAAGAGAATTTCACGGTTGCAGTAAGCAGAAGAATCGGCATCGAAAAAGGCAGTCATTTCCCGTACAGGTTTTTTATAAAAGATAATCCATTTGTCACAAGACATAAATTGAATAAGGAAATAATTACGGAGATAAAATTATGAAAATTAAATTCTGCGGCGCTGCGAAAACCGTAACAGGTTCACAGCACCTCCTTGAAATAAACGGAAAGAAGATACTTCTCGATTGCGGTCTTCATCAGGGCAAGCGGGAAGAATCGTACGATATGAACAAGAACTTCATGTTCGATCCATCTGAAATACACTGCGTTATCCTTTCCCACGCTCACATTGACCACGCGGGCAATCTTCCGATGCTAGCGGCGAAAGGTTTCAGAGGATTCATCTATTCAACACCGGCAACACGCGACCTATGTTCGCTAATGCTTCTCGACAGCGCTTACGTGCAGGAAAAAGACATTGAATTCGTTAATAAGAGAAGGGCCAAAAAAAATCAGCCGTTGTTTAAACCGTTGTATTCCGTGGAAGACGCAAAAAACGTTCTAACACAGTTCCGAACTGTCTCGTATGAGAAGCCTTTCGGCATTAACGGACTCGGCGGAGATATTACTGCAACGTTTTACGATGCCGGTCATATTCTCGGCTCGGCGCAGATTGTCCTTGAAGTGCGAAACGGCGGAAACCCCGTCAGAATTGGATTTACGGGCGACCTTGGCAGGAAGGAACTGCCGATACTAAAGGATCCCCGTTTTATGGGCAACGTCGATTACTTACTTTGCGAATCGACATACGGAGGTCTATATCACGAACCAGCGTCCTCTATCGAAAAGAGCCTTCTCGAGACAATCGATGAAGCACTGAAGCGGAACGGTAAAATAATCGTTCCTTCTTTCAGCGTCGGAAGAACGCAGGAACTGATTTATGAAATCACCAAGATGAACGCTTCGGGTAAACTTCCGAAGTTTCAGGTTTACGTTGACAGTCCGCTCTCTGTCAACGCAACGGCGATATTCAAACTTCATCCCGAGTGTTTCGACGAAGAAACGTTTGAACTTATAGCCTCGGGCGTCGATGTGTTCGGTCTCGACAACGTAAAATACATCAAGGAAGTGGCCGAGTCAAAGAAACTGAATGCTACAAAGAAACCCTGCATGATAATTTCGGCGTCAGGCATGTGCGAAGCGGGCAGGATTCTTCATCACCTTGCTAACAACGCAGGCAACCCGAAGAATACGATAATGATAATCGGATATATGGCTGAAAACACTCTCGGGCGGCAATTGGTTAAGGCGTCAGACAAGCAGAATTACAAAGTGAAAATATTCGGCGAAGAGCATACTGTAAAAGCCAGTGTTAAGATTCTCAATGCTTTCTCCGCGCACGCGGACAGCGGTGAAACACTCGATTATCTGAAACAGTTTGACAAAAACAAAATTAAAAAACTCTTCCTGGTGCACGGTGAATCGCCCCAGCAGGATAACCTTAAAATGATACTCAATTCAAACGGTTTCAAGAACATCGAAATTCCGTCAAGAGGTCAGGAGTTCGAACTCAATTGATTTCATACAAGAAGATTAATTAAGAAGGGCTGTAACGACAGCCCTTTTTTTCGAAATAATTCCGTAAATCCACTTATATATAGAAGTATTATTTCCTGTCCGCGCAGATAGATTCGTACAACGCTACGTATTCAGCGGACGATTTCTTCCAACTAAAATCCATATTCATTCCGCGGAGCAAGACCTTTCTCATCATTTCTTTATCCTTGAATAATTTCATTGAACGGAAAACCGCTTCTGCGAAATCTTCCTGCGTAAATTCCTTAAAACTAAATCCATTGCCCCTGAACTCATCCGAAATATCCGTAACAGTATCGGCAAGCCCCCCTACTTTCCTGACAAGCGGCACTGTTCCGTAATTCAGGCTGTACATCTGGTTCAGACCGCACGGCTCGTACCGCGAAGGCATAAGGAAGAAATCCGAGCCTGCCGTTATTTTGTGTGCGAGTTCGTTGTTATATTCGAGGAACACTTTAATATTATTACTGTTCTTTGAGGACAACTCTTTCAGCCTCGTTTCGTACTTTTCTTCTCCCGAACCGAGAACGACCAATCTGAAATCCTCGTTTTTATTTTTTTCGAAGAAATCAAGTACAAGTTCAATTCCTTTCTGCCACGCCAATCGTGTAACGATTCCGTATAAGGGAACTTCAGAGGTTCCGTCAAGTCCCGCCGTTTTCAATAAATCAACCTTATTCACCGCTTTACCTTCGGGATTCGCCGCAGAATAATTCTTCACGAGATACCTGTCTTTCACGGGATTCCATTCTTCAGTATCGATGCCGTTGAGAATTCCTTTAATCGAGTCTTCGCGTGATTTCAAGACACCTTCAAGCCCGGAACCGAACTCGGGCGTTGTTATCTCGCGGGCATAAGTGGGGCTCACGGTAGAAATCGAGTCAGCATAAAAAATGCCCGTTTTCAGCATATTCGCGTTGCCATTATATTCAAACGGTCCTCCAAGCACGAAACAACTCTCACCGAATCCCGCTTTTGTAACTGTTTCCGGTTCAAAAATTCCCTGATAACCGATATTGTGTATGGACAATAACGATTTAGATTTGTTGAATAATGAGTCCCAGGAATACTGGAGTTTCAGCATCGCAGGAATGTATGACGACTGCCAGTCGTTGCAGTGAAAAACATCGGGGGACCATTTGAAATGCTGAAGAACTCTTAGCACCGCATGCTGGAAGAAAATGAATCTTTCGTTCTCGTCTTCATCCGATGTATAAACCCTGCCCCTTCCGAAATAATGTGGACAATCAATAAAGTAATATCGGGCTCCTTTACTTACCTTGCGCTCAAAAAGTCCGAAATCGCAAGCGCGTCCTCCGATTTCAAGGGATGATAACGGGAAATCTGACCTGATAATATCGTGCTTTTTCACATCAATAATATCATACAAAGGCATAAAAACCTTAACATCCGCGCCGTTATCAGATAACGCTTCTGGCAGGGAACCGCTAACGTCGGCAAGCCCACCGGTCTTTACGAAAGGAGCACATTCACTGGTAACAAAACAAATTTTCATAATATATTTTCCCTAAAATTATCCAATATTTCATCAATAAGAAATGTAAAGAAATTTGTTCCCGGAATATGCGGTAAGCCGGGCGGTAATTCAGGTTTTCATTTTCCGATTTCGACTTGACAATTCGCGCTTCTGCAGGATTCCGCATATCCGTCAAGGCGCTATTTTACGTATTTACATTGACTTGTTATTCTTTGCGAAAATACGTAAAATTATCGTTTATTATAAAATTAAACCGCAATATGAAAAGGCAGAAAACATTATTCCTTTTACTTGTTATTACAATTATTTCATCCATGTTTCTCGTGTACGGATGCAACAAGAAAAATAAATCGGTAGTTGCTGAAATAGGAACCGAGAAAATTCTCATGTATGAATTCGAGAACCAGTTTCTGAGGTCCATCGGAAACAATACCGACTCGGCTAAAAAGACCACGATGGAGCAGAGAAAAGATTTTCTCGACTTGATGATTAAACTCAAACTAAAAGTTCTTGACGCAACGGAAAAAGGTTATTTGGATTCTCCCGATATCAAGAATGACATAGAAAATTATAAAAAGAACTATATATCCGCATTCCTGATTGACAAGAAAGTCGTCGATCCGCAGATTAAGGAACTTTATGAAAAGAAGAAATACGAAGTCAGGGCATCGCACATACTGATTAACCTCCCGCAGACAGCGACACCTGAAGACTCCGTAAAGGCATACGAAAAAGCGAACAAAGTAATAGAGCGGCTTAAAAACGGAGAAGATTTCGGACTTGTGGCGGGTGAAATGTCGGAAGACCCGTCAGCCAAGACAAACGGCGGAGACCTGTATTATTTCACGGGCGGAATGACGGTACCCGAATTTGAAGAGGGCGTTTACAAACTCAGCGTGGGTGATTTCACCAAGAAACCCATCAGAACAATGTTCGGATTGCACATCGTGAAACTCACTGACAAGAAGAAAAGAAACGAAGGAATAAAAGCATCGCACATACTGATACAGACTCAGAAAGACTCACTCGGAAATGTAATCGATTCGGTTGCTTCGTACAATAAGATACAGGAAATATACGCGAAACTAAAGGCAGGCGAAGATTTCAGTAAACTCGCGGTCGAATTCTCGCAGGACCCGGGTTCCGCGCCCAAGGGCGGCGACCTCGGCTTCTTCGACAGGAGAAGGATGGTACAGCCTTTCGACAGTACTGCTTTTACCTTAAAAGCGGGTGAATTCTCCCCTCCTGTAAGGACTCCGTACGGCTGGCATATAATTAAAGTCACAGAAATCAAGCCCTATGCAGATTTCGATAAATCAAAGGACCAGTTAAAGAATGATTTCAAGAGAAGTCCGATTTATAAAGCCGAGTACGATAAATATGTCGCCAAGTGCCTGAATGATGTCAATCTCAAACTTGACAAGGACGGAATGGCTCTTCTGTACACGAGAGTTGATTCAACCAAGAATATCGGAAGCGTAATGTTCGACAGCCTTTTCAACGCCTCGGAAAGAAATACAAAACTGGCAGCGTATGACGGCGGTGTGGTAACTCTCAATGACGTAATGACTTATCTGCAGAATTCGAAGGAACAGTATACGTTCCCCGCGACACCGCAGACATTCAAAATGATTATTGATGAGGTCGCGAAGAGTCCTGTTTTGACGGCCATCGCTTTGAAGGAAAAAATTGATAAGGATGAGGATTATCTCGACCTCATGAAGGAATACGTGTCGGGACTCCTGCGTGAAAAAATCGACCTCGAACAGATTTCGAGCAAGATAAAAATCAGCGACGAGGATATTCAGAAATATTACGATTCGCATCTCTCGCAATATACATACAAGGACGGAACAGAGGACAAATACAGACCGCTCGAAGAAGCGAAATCGGAAATAACGAACATACTAAGGCAGGAAAAATTCGTTGAAACGGAAAAAGCCTATGTTGAGACTCTGAAACAGAAATATCCCGTGAAAATTATTACCGAAGAATTAGTAAAAGCATTTAAAGATTAGAATAATTGAAAATATCCAAACTTAGATTTATTATCCTGCTGCTGCTGATAACGGCAGCAGGAACTTTTTCCTTCGGACAGCAGGAGGGAGACAGAATTATCGCTGTCGTCGGCAACGACGTAATTCTCGAATCCGACCTTCAGTATCAGTTGCAGGTGTACGCCAGACAGAATCAGGTGACAAACGTCAACCAGCAGATTATTCAGCAGATTTTCCAGCAAATGCTGACTGACAAAATCATTCTCGCAAAAGCGGAACAGGACAGCGTTACGGTGAAAGACGAGGAAGTTAACAAGGAACTTGACTACAGGCTTAAGTCCATAGTCGAACAGGTCGGCTCGGAAGAAAGAATTCAGGAAATATACGGAATGCCGCTCGTTAAAATCCGGCTGATGCTTAAAGACGACCTGGTTAAGTCGATGAAAACCAATAAACTGAAGAGAAAAAAATTCGGCAATCCCGTTAAAGTGTCGGATAAAGAGGTAAGGGATTTTTACACCGAGTTCAGAGACAGCATTCCGTCAGTCCCCGAAGAATACGAACTCGCGCACGTATATTTTGCAAGAAACCTTACACAGGGCGAAAAACTGCAGGCGAAAGAGAAGGCGCTTCTAATTCTCGACAGCATAAAATCGGGAGTTGACTTTTCAGAACTTGCTAAAAGGAATTCCGACGATAAGGGCTCCGCGCTCAACGGCGGCGACCTCGGTTTCGCAAAGAAAGGCGTTTTCGTCAGAGAGTTTGAGGAAGCGCTCTTCACTCTTAATGTCGGAGAAGTTTCGAATGTGGTAGAGACGGAATACGGTTATCATATAATTAAACTTCTCGAAAAGAAGGGCGAACAGTGCCGCGGTCAGCATATCCTCGTGGCATTTAAAAAACTTGAATCATCCGATCTTGAGACAATAAACAAACTTCTGGGAATAAGGGACAGCATTTCATCCGGAAGACTAACTTTCGAGGAAGCCGCGAAGAAATATTCACAGGACCCCGAATCAGCGGTCAAGGGCGGCTATCTCGGATTCATTCCTGTTGATAAACTCGACAGCGCGTACATCGACGCTCTGAAAGATATGGAAATCGGCGGCGTCTCAAAGCCGGTTAGGTCGGGAACAGACAGGGATTACGGCTATGAACTGGTTCTCTTGAAAAGCAAATCGGAGCCGCATCCGATATCACTCGACAGGGATTTCGAAAGGATAAGAAAGTTCGCTCAAGTGTACAAGGAAAACAAGGCGTACGACGAATGGATAGAAGAACTTAAAAAATCGGTTTACGTCGACGTTAAATTCTGATGAATGAGTATTTTTCAATCAGGGTTGTACGGTTATTTACTGCTCGCATTATTGCTCGGTATATCCGCGGTTGTTTCAATACTATACTACAGGAAATCTGAACTTTCAAAGTTTAAAAAAGCGGTGCTGGCTCTTTTGAGAGCCGCATCGCTTTTTCTTATTATTGTTCTGCTTCTCAATCCATTCATTAATTTTACGGGCGTATCGGAAAAATCAGGAGCAGACATTATTCTAATTGACAACAGCAGGAGCCTGACCATTGAGAACAGGTTTGGCGGACTTCGCAATGCCGCGGACAGGGTCAGGGAATTTTCCTCGAATCACAAGACATTCGCTTTTGCTAGCGGTTTGCTCGGAGAAATAAATGACGAGAACTACTTCAGCGGTTCGCCTGTCAGAACATACTCAAGCAGTCTCGCTTCCGCACTCGAGGAAATTTACTCTATGCCTAAAGATTATTCCATTAATTCCGTAACCGTTATATCGGACGGCATACTTGAAAAAAGCGGCTCACTAATCCCGACGGCGAAAAAATCCGGAGCGCCGTTCTATTATCTCATTGTAGGAGATACAATTCAAAAAAGCGATCTCGTAATATCCAAAGTATTCTTCAACCGGAATTCTTTTGCCGGAAGTACTTCGACTGTTAAAGTGCTGGTTAATTCATACGGTTACAAGGAAATAATAAGAGTAAGACTGTTCGAAGAAAACATACTTAAAGAAACAAAAGAAGTTCCGGCTAATAACTCTTCAACGGAGTATTTCACGGAATTTAAAGTATCGTCACCGTCAACCGGAATCAGGAAATACAGTGTTAGAGTTGACACGGCAGGCGGTGAAATCACGACACTGAACAATAGCAGAGATTTCTTTATTAAATACATAGACAATAAATTCACCGCACTCGCGGTCGCGGGAAGCCCCGGCGCAGATTTATCCGCACTTAAGCAGGCGCTTTCAAAAACCGAAAATTTTAAAACTGATTTTTTTGTCCAGAAATCACTTGATTCTTTCTATGAAGGAGTTCTTCCGCCTTTAAACGCATATGATGCCGTGATACTTTCAGGATTCCCGCTTGCAGGCACTGACAATAAAATTACAACGCAACTCTCCACTGAAATAGAAAAAAAGGGCATTCCCGTAATTTTCCTCAACGCGTCAAATACGGGATATGAGGATCTGAAACAGTTTGAAAAATTTCTTCCGTTTTCCATGGTCGGCAGTAAAGACTTGCCTTACCTGAGTACGGTACGAGTGCCGAACTATGATTTTCCCGAGCAACCGGAATCTGTAAGAAAAATCAATCTGCTGCCCGCTGCTTTTTATTCGAAGAGTACTTTCAATCCGAAGCCGGGAGCGGAAACTCTGGGATTCACGACTGCGGGCAACGAGCCCGCGATACTCTTTCATAACGACGGCAAGACAAAATCCGCAGCGTATCTCGGCTATGGTTTTTATAAATGGTCGCTCAATGCAGGACTGAACACGGGAAATATGCTTCAGAATCTCGTTTCCGTGCTTTTCAACCTCGTTCTGAACGAGAATAAATTCAACAAATTTACACTCCGGGCTGATAAAGACTATTACGCAGTTTCGGAACCTGTTGAAATTAAAGCATTTACCGGAAACACTGACGCCTCAATTTCGACGGTGAGACTGAAAATCACGGGAAAGAATTCTTCCGATGTAATGGACATGCAGAAAATTGACGAGGGTGTTTATTCGTCTGTATTCACTCCTTCCTATGAATCGGACTTTACGGCCGAAGGGGTTCTCTTCGTAAACAATCAGGCTGCGGCAAACGACGCAATCAGATTCATTTCCGGCATTCCTGTAGAAGAGTATATTGTAACGAAACCATCAGATGATGTTCTTAAAACTCTCTCGGCAAGCACCGGCGGCGTCGACCTTAAAAAGTTTGATAGAGACAAATTCGAAAGCCTGAACAAAGACCGGATGACAGATTCTTACACGGGCAAAATGCTTTTCAGGGATTCGGTTATCCTGCTTCTCTCTATTATAATTTTGCTATCGCTTGAATGGTTCCTGAGAAAACGGTTTAACCTGCCGTAACGCATTATGGTTGATTAATTTTTTGTTTATTCATATTTTATACTTTAACATTCGCAAGATGAAAAGCACTCTTAAAATATTATCGGTTCTCTTGCTGCTATTGCTTGGTTCGCAGGCATATTCACAACAATACTGGCTGAGCATGAACAGCCCCGTCAAACTTCACCTCAAGCGGGCTTGTTTTCTTGACAGCAATAACGGCTGGATATGCGGAGATTCCGGTCTGATTATGAAAACCACTAACGGCGGACAGAATTGGATAAGGCAAAACACCAGAATCAATTATTTGATACACGACATATTTTTCATTAATAAAAGACTCGGCTGGGCTTTGTCCTGGAACATATTCAATCCCAATCCGCCCTACGGCACATTCGTATTGAAGACTACAGACGGCGGAGCAAACTGGGACACCACTCATTTCCCATCTGAAAATGTTTACATACGCACGGTTTATTTTCAAGATTCGCTGTACGGGTTCATGGGGGGTACATTCAGAAATATAATGAGAACGACGGACGGAGGCGCTAACTGGCTGGACGTTCAGATAGACTCCCTGCTCGTTATGTATTTCCCCGTAAATAATTTTACTTTTTACAGCAACAACTACGGTTATGCAAGCGGAGGACAGATGGATTTCGCGGGAGTCGTATGGAGAACTACCGACCGCGGTGCCAGATGGACTCCTGCACTCGTTGCTGCCGAGCCGACATGGAACGTTTACTTCCTCGACTCTTTGAGGGTAATAGGAATGACGGGCGACTTTGAATACGGTCCGAGCCTAATTAATACAACGAATGCAGGTGCATCCTGGAAATATACATATCTCGGGCTATTCGGTTTTCCGTCCGAGATGGCGTACAGGACAAATTACGATGCCTGGACACCGCTCGGCTTCTCCCAAAGGTTCATGCATTCTATCGATTCGGGTTATACCTGGGTCGAAGTCGAGACCCCTGATTCCGCTGTCGTTAACCATGTTATTTTTACAGACCCTCTGCACGGATATGCGGTTTGCGAAGACGGGAAAATCTTAAAGTATAATTCCGCAGTGATAGGGATTGGAAACAATACGTCTGAAGTTCCTGACAAGTTTCTTTTGAATCAGAATTACCCCAATCCGTTTAATCCTCTGACGAATATTACTTATGAACTTAAGTCTAACAGTTATGTCTTGCTTGATATCTACGATATCAACGGACGATTCGTCAGAAAACTTTATGACGGATATCAGAATTCCGGGAAATACAAACTAAAGTTCGACGGCGGGAACCTCTCTTCAGGAGTATATTTCTACAGGATTACTGTAAGGGACCTTACGGGTAAGTCGAACGAGTTCAAAACGGAAACAAAAAAAATGCTGTTGGTAAAATGACGCACGTTTATAAAATACACCGCCGCGGACAGGCGGGCTTCAGAAAATAATAATAAAAATTATGAAAGCACTATTAATTTTATTATTTGGAGTTACACTGATTTACGGCACGGCATTCGCGCAGGATATTTCACCGCAGTCAAAGAATAAACCGCTGCTTACAATAGAGACTTCAGGTTCTTTTGACCTTCCCATAATGGACCTTAGCGCGAGCGACGGCCTGAGAGGCATTTGGGCGTTTCAGGATTACGGGGCGAGTACAGGATTCGGCTCCGTTCTGAATTTCAAGTTCGCGGTTTATCAGAGCAAAAGCCTACAACTAAGAACTTACGCGGCATTCGGCTATACGCATTTCGTCAATGACGACAGCAGGGCTTTCAAACTCTATGACAACGCGGGAACTGTTTCATACGGATTTCCATACGTCAGGACATTTTCGAGCGTGCAGAGCGTTGCCGGCATCAGCAATATGAGAATGAACATGCCTTATCTCGCGCTCGGATGCGAACTCGGTGTTTACACGGACAGAAAGAGCCGGTCGTCGCTGAATTTCGGACTCGATTATAACTTCAACGTTATCACGGGAAGGATTTACCAGACAATTCCAGGAGAGAGCGAGACATACACAACATATAAATCAAATTTAAGAACAGGCATCGGCGCGAATGTATCTTATTCATACAAGTTCCACGATTACCTCGGATTCCACGTCGGAACGCGGTTCACTTTACCCAACCTATTCGGAAAAGCCTCAGAAATGACCGATGAGAGTTGGTACATGTACCTGCTCGATAAAGGTAATTCATCGCTTAACCCGAATCTGTCGAGCAGCCGAAGCATGGGCTATTTCAAGTTCTACGGCGGTCTCTCTTTGTTTTTCGGGAAATTATAGAAGGTCTCCGATTTTTTTATTCGTAATAGGATTCAAAAAAAATTCACAATCCCGTTACGGGTGTAAACAAAAAATTTCATCCTCGTTAAGCGTCTGATTTTTTTTAAAAATAAAAGTCAGAACTCTGCTTTCAAACAAGTTCCGCCAATAAGGAAAATCCGTTTGTATTATGCAGGTGGAATGAATTAAGAAATGAATTGCGGTAAGGAATTTTACTTATAAAAATTTCACGCCAGACACTTGGGAGGAGGAGTCGGTACATCATAAAAGACTTTCAAAATTGGAACAAAAATGAAATTAAAGCACTTATCCTCTCTCCAAGATAAGTCGCCGTTAAACTCTAAAGGTAATCCCGCGTCAACGATTAAATTTTTTATTATATTGCTCGTTGGCGCTTTTGATAACTTGTCCGTTACGTTAAGGCAGAAGAACAACTCGAACACTTCTCCGAGTTTTGTCTCGTTCTCGTCCGCCAGACACGTGATTTCGACGCTGTCGCCGCTATACTTTACGCTCGACACGTCGTAGTACTTTCCGAAATACGTGAATTCCCTCTTATGCACCCAGTGTAGATTTGCGTCGCCGTTTTCGTAAACAGCCTTCGTAACATTAAATACGGTAAGTTCTTCCCTGTCTATGTAATTCTCAAGTTTTCCGAAAGCCTCTTTCTTGAAAAAATATTTCAACTCGAAATACATTAATACATATCCCGCCGAATTGAAAACAAGCATAAGTATCAATAATATTGAAATACTTTTTTTCACTAACTAAAATGAGATATATTATGTTACTTTAATATATTGACAAATATTAAATTTTTCAACATTAAATGCATGTATATATAAATTTCTTTATTTGTCCGGAATATCTAATTTGAATGATGAAATCACTGTTACCCTTATTACCATACTTAAAAGCCCAAAAATGGAAACTTATATCCGGTACTGTCTTTATCGCTATAAGCATTTTTCTCCAAAGCCTCTATCCCATGGTAATAGGTTCTGCCGTAGATGAAATTACTAATAAAACATCAAATATATCATACATTTCTTACGCCCTGATTAGCGTAGGTCTAATCCTTGTCGGGGGGTTCTTCCTTTTCCTTACAAGAAGAACGATAATCGTATCATCGCGCGAAATCGAGAATGATTTGAGGCACGATTTTTTCGAGCATTTGATGAAACTTCCGAAGGAATTTTTCGACAGGAACTCGACGGGAGACCTGATGGCGCACGCGACTAATGACATAAACAATATAAGAAATTTTCTGGGACCGGGAATCATGTACTCGATTCAAACGGTTCTGCGGACAGTCGTAACGCTCGCTATCATGTTCAGCATCAGCGTGAAAATTTCGCTTCTTGCGCTCATCCCGCTTCCGCTAATTACCCTGCTCGTATACAATGTAATGAAAAGAGTTTACGGCAGGTCGCAGAAAGTTCAGGAATCCTTCTCGGACCTGACGACAAAAGTGCAGGAAAATTTCGCGGGAATTAG
>CALGII010000104.1 GCA_937915485.1 uncultured Ignavibacteriota bacterium
AGAGTGTCGATGTTGATGTCCTCGCGGATTCCCAGACGGTTGAACATGTTAACGAGGTCTTCCGTGCAGACGTTTCCGCTCGCCTTCGCGGTGAACGGACAGCCTCCGAGTCCCGCGAATGCAGATTCAAAATATTTCACTCCCTGCTTGTATGCCGAATAGCAGTTCGCGATTCCGAGTCCGTAAGTGTCGTGAAAATGACAGGCGATGTTAACGTTCGGATTCATTTCAAATATCGCCGATATCATTTCCTCAACCTGCACCGGATACGCGTGTCCGGCCGTGTCGGCAAGGCTTATGTTTTCAATTCCGTTTTCGATGTATTTCCCGATAATTCCGATTACTCTCTCCTTCGGTATGACGCCTTCGAACCCGCATCCGAACGCGGACTGAACCGAGACCTGAACTTTCTTACCCGCTGACAATGCGCTCTTCGCCATCGCGATCATTCTTGTTAACGCTTCATCCGTAGTCATTCCCGTATTCTTCTTGCTGTGCGTTTCACTCGCCGATACTCCCATACAGAACATCTCAACTCCCGCGCCCATTCCACGCTCCAGCCCTTTTTCGTTCAGGACAAGTCCGGACAGCGTCGTACCGTCAAGTTTGTTTTCAGGCATCGAAAAATATCCGAAGAGTTTGTCCGTGTCCGCCATTGTCGGGACTTTTACGGGATGTACGAACGAACCGACCTGAATTATATCTATGCCCGTTTGCGCGAGTTGCTTTATCCAGTTTATTTTTGTTTCCGTCGGAACGGTCTGCTGTTCTACCTGCAGCCCGTCGCGCATTCCTACTTCGTGAATTATTATTTTGTCCATTGTGCTGTATTTAATAGTAAAACCTCCCCTTTCGGAGAGGTTTGTTATGAAATTTTATTTTTTGTTTCAGTATAAAACATTTTGCTGTCGTTACTTGTTGCTGCCATTCTTCCGTCCTCCCCTGCGGCTAAAGCCGCAAAGAGCGACACGCTTTTCATTTTAGTATTTCCCATTTCCTCACATTACCCTAAAGATTCCCGCCAAGTACTTGCGGGGATGACAATAGCAATAAAGTACTTGCTCTTAATTCGAGTTAATTAGCGTTTAGATCAATCGCTCTTGCTCTTAATCTTGATTCTTGATTCTTGATTCTTGATTCTTGATTCTTGATTCCTAACATTTGCCATACACACCCGGATTCCGGCTAAGAACATGCCGGAATGACAGAGCGAGAAGTTACAGTTTCTCCGCTATCGCTTTCGCCATCTCGATTGTAGTGTTGCTTCCGCCCATATCGTAAGTCTTCACCTTGCCTTCAGCGATAATCGACGCGG